>NZ_JAPJDM010000023.1:51879-153160 GCF_026242095.1 Streptomyces sp. NEAU-W12 | reverse complement strand
CATCGTCAGGATGCGGGCGTTGGTGAACAGGACGGGACGTCCCGCGTCGTTCGAGAGGATCTCGTCGAGGGCCTTGGAGTTCCAGCCCGCGATGTCCGTGTCGGTGGTGCTCATTGCTCGCTCCTCGGGTGGGTTCGGGGTGATCGGTGTGTGCGGTGCGCGAAGCGCGCTGCTACGAGCCGGGCGGGCGCCGGGTGGCGCCGGGCGGCTTCTGCACCATCAGCTTCGGCGCGTCCCGTCATCGGAACCAGGCCGCCCTGCCCCCAGGTCCACCCCACCCACGGTGAGTGCCGCCCGGTGCGGCGGCGAGCGAGGACCGGCCCCGAACGACCTGCTCAGGAGGCGGGACGGTGGTCATGACACCCGTGGACGGTGGGGGCGCGGCACCCAGGAAGCCCTCACCCGGGGGGACGGCGGCCTGGTTGCTTCCCGACGCGGGGCCGAGGGTGGAGCCATGACCAGCAACGAAAAGCCCCGCGATCCACACGCGTACGTCGGGATGTGGGTGACCGCGGACGGCTTCATCCGCCAGGAACTGCTGCCGAACGGCCGCTACGACGAGGCCCGGGGCAACCGCCAAAGCGCCTACACCGGCCGCTACACCGTCACCGGCAGCCACCTCGACTACGTCGACGACACCGGCTTCACCGCCACCGGCGACGTCCGCGACGGTGTTCTCTTCCACGAGCACCTCGTGCTCTACCGCGAGGGCGACCCGCGCGTCCGGCAGGGAGCCCGACCGTGACCGGGGTCCAGCTGCGGGCGACCTGAGCCGCCGTCCCGAGCTCGCGAACGCCCGCCGCCCGACGGCGGCACAGCCGTCGGCCGGCCCGCGGGAGCCGACGTCGGCGGGATCATCGTCCGCCCCGCCGCCGGCCAAGCCTGAGCCGACCACCTGCCCCGTCCTCACCGCTCACGGTGGGGGCGGGGCAGCGCCGTCCCCCACGCGTCCGTACGGTCCGGGGGCCGGTGGTTCCTCGCCGCCGGGTACGTCCGGCGGCGCCGGCCCGTGATGGGCCCGAACGGGCGCTCCTCCCGCTCCTTCACGGCCTCCGGCCCGAGCGGCTCGTGGACCCCGCAGGCCGCCGGCGAGAGCAACCCCTTCGCGGGCAAGGCCAACAGCGGTGCCACCTGGACCAACGGCATCAGCCACGGTGACCTGGTCCGCGCCAACCCCGACCAGGTCATGACCGTCGACCTCTGCACCCTGCAGTTCCTCCACCAGGGCAAGGACCCCAACGCCGGTGGCGACCGCAACCGACTGCCGTGGCGGCCGGGTGTCCTCACCCTGCGGCGCTGACCTTCCCGACCCACGGTGACCGTGATGCGCCGCGGTCTGCGGGCGTGCGGGCGAGCGGTCCACGGCGTGGGCGGTTGCGCCTGCGGACCGAGACGCACCGCCTCGAGGAACCCCGGCCGTGCGGCGGCCGGGTGTCCTCGAGGCGGTGCGGTGCCGTTGCCACGGCCCCGCCCGCCCTCGAAGAGGCAGAGGCGCCCAGCGCGACGAGCACGGGGGCTTGCCGGTGCCGGAGTCACCGATCAGGCAGAGCGGTCGGCTTCTCCAGGTCCACCCGCAGCCGGCGAGGGTGTTCACGGTGGCCGGGGCGGCGGTGGGGCCGGCCTCGGAACCGGAGGTCCGCGAGGGCTCCTCCCGCGGGAACCCGGCTGCCCCGATCCGTCGTTCCGGGCGACGACGGGCCCGGTCGCTCGGGCCGGCCTCCGCCCCGGTGCGCGGTCCCCGGGGCGTTGTCCGGTGGCGTCAGCTCAGGAAGGCGAGCAGGCCCGCGGCGGCCGCGCAGACCAGCAGGACAGCGGCCGCGGCGGGGCCTCGTCGGTCGGCCGGAAGGCGGGTGAAGAGCCGGGAGAGTGCGCCGAGGACCGCGAGCGGGGGCGCGGCGCGCCAGACGTCGTGACCGGTCCTGCTCCCGGCGGCGGCGACGACGCCCGGGAGGTGTCCGACGGCGCGGAGCAGCGGTCCCACCATGGCCCGGCTGCGGCCGTGGACGGTGTTCCCGGACGCGGTCTGCTCGAGCGCCCGACGCAGGGCCGGTTCGTCGTTCGCCCAGTGCGACCGGAAACGGATGGTGCCTCCCGTGTCGATGAGGTAGGCGGAGTTCGGCTTGGGCGTGAAGGCGCGGTGCAGGGTGCCGTCGATGTCGTCGACCGCGACCTCGAACGGGAGGTCGTGGTGGTGGCGCAGTCGTTGCGCGTGCCGGTGTTTCTCCGCGGCGGTGGCCGGCTGGCCGATCGTCTGACCGGGGTGCGCCTCCCGGGTGTTGACCAGCACGAAGCGGACCCGCTCCCCGAAGCGCGCATGGAGTCGCTTGAGCACGGGCACGGCGCTCTCGGTGACGGGGCAGGTCCGCGATCCGAAGACCATGAGCACCGGCCGCCGGCCGAGTGCCCGGGAGGCGAACCGGCCTCCGTCGAGGGTGGGCAGGTCGAACTCCGGCAGGGGGCTGCCGGGGCCGAGGGCGTTCCGGCCGAACGTCATGTCGTCGATCAGGAGCCGTGTCCGGAAGCGTTCGAAGCGGTAGTGCGAACCGGTGTGGCGGGGCGGAGGGCGGAGGTCCATGGGTGCTCCTCGAGAGGGGGGAGTGTTCGGTTGACCGTTCGGTCAAGCGGGCGGGCAGGGGAATGCGGTGCCCTGGGTGAGGGCGGCGCCCTCCCGGTCGGGCCGAGGGCGGGTCGGCCGGGACCGGCAGGGTCAGGGGACGGGGGTCTCGATCAGGGTGCGGATCGCCGTCCTGGCCTCGGTGACGAGCGTCGGCCTGTCGTACGCCTTGGCCATGAGGGTGATGCCCTGGAGGAAGGCCAGCGCGCGCAGGGCTGCCGCGTCGGGGTCCACTCCTGCCGGGATGTCTCCCCTGAGCGAGGCCTCCGCGACGGCGTCGCGGAAGTACCGCTGCCATGCGGTCAGGATTTCGGTGATCCTGCGCCGGGCCTCTCCGGGCCGTCCGGCGAGTTCGAGTGCGAGGTTGCCGATGGGGCAGCCCGGCACGGCCCTCATCTGGTCCCGGGCCGCGGTCAGCATGCCGGCGAATCCGCCGACGAAGGCGTCGATCCGCTCCAGCGGCGGGGCCTCGCTGCCGAACGACTCGTCCAGGACGGCCTTGAGGAGCTCCCAGTTCGCGTCGATCACGGCGAGCCCGACGGCCTCTTTGGAGGGGAAGAAGTGGTAGAGGCTGCCGCGGTGCACTCCCGCCTCGCGGCACAGGTCGCCGATGCCGACATCGGCGAACGACGAGCCGTGGATCAACGCGCGCGCTGTCTGCACGAGACGGGTGCGGGTGTCGTCCGTCATCGGACCTCCATATGAACGATCGGTCAACCGTAAGGCGCGCTTGACCGTTCGGTCAAGTGGGGGGGGCCTGGCGTCGAGCCGGCCCGGCCGCCTCGGGTCCGCCCCTCTCCCGCACGGGCCGGACCGACCACCTGACCTGGATGCCGGCCCCGGCTGTTCGGCCGACGACCGTGCGGGCCGGGGTGGTACGGGGTGCTGACGCTCCGCGCTCCTTGGATCCGCCCGGACGGCGGTGATGCGGTGCCTGGCCCGCGGTTTCGCCCCGCCGTCCGCTGGTGACGTGTTTCCGATGCCCCGTCATGTCGAGTGCGTCGCGACCCCGGAGCCGACCCCGAAGGGCGGGGCGGGGCGGTGTCCACTCCAGGGCCGGGCGGTTGATCCGGGGGTGGGTCACCTCGGCGAGGGTGGCCGCGGACGTGATCACCCGCAGGTCGTCGGCGCGGGCGAGGGCCGGCCGCGCGGTGACTGCGCGGTCGCGCAGGACGGCCTTGGCCCGTCCTGCGTCGTCCGGGGCGAGGGTGCCACCCGGCGCGGGGGCGGGGGAGCGGAGCACGCGGCGTTCGCCCGGAGGCCGTCCGTCGTGCGCAGGGCGGCTCGGGCGGGCCGGCCGTGGTGAACCGCCGGGAAGGCTCGATCGCGCCCGTCGTGGAGTCTCGATCGGGCTCTGTTCAAGTCCCCCCTCCCCTGGCTACGTTACCCCCAGTAACAGATACGGGCCTGTCTGACGGCACGCCGCCCACTCCTGCCTCTGGAGTTCACCATGACGCTTTCCGCTCCCCGTCGTCCTCGCCGCCGGCGCCCCTTCGGCGTGGCCGTCCTTGTCGCCGCGGGGCTGACCGCAGGCGCACTGCCCACCGTCCCCGGCCCGGCCGGCGCGAGCGAGCCCCCGAAGCAGGCGCGGGAAGCCGCCTCGGAGGAGCTCAAGGAGGTGTTCTTCGTCGGCAACAACTGGGAGGGCACCGCCGACGTCATCAACTCCCGTGGCGACTACGCCAGAATCGGCCGGATCAACATGATCCCCGACAAGAAGGAGCGCCTGCGGGAGATCTACCTCAACCCCGTCAAGCTCGCCTTCTTCCTCGGTATCCGGCTCGGCCCGGGCGAGGGGCACGACCAGTACGTCGACGACATGTACACCACGAAGGACGGCAAGTCCGTCGTCGCCTCCCGGCCGAGTTTCGCCGACGTGGTCTCCCTCGACGTGGAGAGCGGAAAGATCAACTGGCGCTTCCCGGTGTCCGGTTTCCGCTCCGACCACATGGCGGTCTCCCCCGACGGCACCCGGGTCGCCGTCTCCTCCTCCACCTCCAACACCGTGCACGTCCTGGACATGGCGACGGGCAAGGAGGCGGGCAGCTTCAAGACGGGCGACAAGCCGCACGAGAACGTGTACACCGACGGCGGCAAGTACCTCTGGAACATGGCCATCGGCGAGGTCAACACCAACATGGACGCGCCCTGGCAGGACTTCACCAAGGGCGACCGCCGCATCACCATCGCCGACGCGAAGACCTTCGAGGTCAAGAAGATCATCGACATGCGCGAGCGGCTCGACGCCTTCGGTCGCAAGGACCTGTCCGACGCGCTGCGCCCCGTCGCCTTCACGCCCGACGAGTCGAAGCTGTACTTCCAGCTCTCCTTCTTCAACGGCTTCGTCGAGTACGACGTGCACCATGACGAGATCACCCGGGTGAAGACGCTGCCGAAGAACCCGGACACCAGCGACGACCGCACCACCTACGTCAACGACTCCCGCCACCACGGCATGTCCATGAGCCCCCGGGGCGACAAACTCTGCATCGCCGGGACCATGGACGACTACGTCACCGTCGTGAACCGCGAGACGCTTCAGGAGGGCCCGCTCGTCACCGCCTCCAAGCCGTACTGGGCCACCGTCAGCGGGGACGGCAAGCACTGCGTGGTGTCCGAGAGCGGTACCGACCAGGTGACGGCGATCGACTTCGCCACCGGCAAGAAGGTCACCTCGATCCCCGTCGGCGACCACCCGCAGCGGGTCCGCCTCGGCCACGTCCCCACGGGCTGGACCGGCCCCACCACCGGCTGAGACGCTTCGGAGCCCGAGTCCCACGCCGCTCCCACCCGCACCCGCCGGATCCGGTCTCGGGCCCCCGCCGCACCGGATCCGACGGTATGGGCGGGCGCACTTCCCCCTCACTCCCGGCGAAGGCTTCCTCCCTCCTCCTGGTCGTCGTGGCGGGGGCGCTCGGCAGCATCGGAGTGGAGGGCAAGGGCGTGTTCCACCTGGGGGTCATCGGTGGGGTGGTCCCGGTCGCCGGCTTCGTCCTCCCCTGACCGCGCCCGCGCCCGCGGCGGCGGTCAGTCGGCGGCCAGGGGGTGGCCAGGTGGCGGCCAGGGGGTGGTCGGAGCCGGCTGTCGGAGCAGCCCTCGGGTCAGTGCCCAGGAGTGGTCCGCCCCGTCCGTGACGGTGCGGAGGCGTCGGCGAGGTCGGCACCGGTGTCGGCGTCCCGCTGGGAGTGGCCGATGCCGTGCCAGTCCAGGCACATGACGGTCGCGTCGTCCTGCAGGTGACCGTGGTTGGCGGCGACGATCGCCGTGATCAGGGTGCGGGCGGCTTCGCGGGGGTGCAGGGCGCGGGTGCGGACGATCATGTCCGACAGGTCGAGGCTGTTGGCGTTGCGCTCCAGCATGCCGTCGGTGAGCATCACCAGCCGGTCACCCGGCCGCATGTCCAGCGCTTGAACCCGGTAGGTGTGGGGGACCTGGAAGCCGAACGGCATGTCGACCTCCGGAACGATCTCCTGCACCTGTCCGTCCCGCATGCGCAGGGGCCAGGGGTGGCCGGCGTTGATGAACTCGGTCCTGCCGTCGAGCAGGCTGATGCGCAGGAGCTGGCCGGTGACGTAGCCCTGGCGGCCGTGGTCCCGCATGGCCCGGTCGGCCTGGCGGGCCTGTTCGGCGAGGTCGACACCGGCTCGCCGGGCCCGGCGCAGGGCGCCCACCAGGAGGGTGGCCAGCAGTGCGGCTTCGACGTCGTGGCCCATGGCGTCGGTGACGGAGAGCTGGACGGTGTCCCGGTCGATCACGTAGTCGAAGGTGTCACCCCCGACGTGGTCGGCGGGCTCCAGCGCGCCGGCGACCGCGAACTGGGCGGCCTCGCACGCCAGCGACGCCGGGAGCAGCCGGTGCTGGATCTCCGCGGCCAGGCTCAGCGGGGTGGTGCGGCGGCCCCACTGGTACACGTCGGTGAAGGACCGGTTCGCGATGACGAGGTACGCCAGGGCGTGCGCGGTCTCGCCGATCTCCCGCATCACCTCGGCGTCCGGCACCGCGGGCAGGAACAGTTCGAGGAGCCCGATGGCGTCCCCCCGGTTGGTCACCGGGGCGACGATCCGCACCGACGCGCCCTCACCCTTGTCCTCCACCCTCGGCTGCTGGGTGCGGATCACGTCGTCGTACAGGGTGCCCCGCAGCGAGATGCGCCGGGCGGGCTCATCGGTGTCGACGCTGCCCGCGGCCCCCAGCCGTACGACCGAGCTGCCGGTGAAGTCGGTGATCAGGAACGACACCGACGCGGCCCCGAGGTGCTCCCTGAGCATGCGCGCGACCACGTCGAGCGACTCCACAGGCGCCGCGCTCTCCGCCGCAGCCAGCGTCCCCGCCAACGTCATCGCCCTGCCCCGGCCACCCCCGTTCCCGGGAGTGCGCGTGGTCGGCTCACCGTCCCCGTCAGGCCCGTACACGGTCACGGTGACTCCCTGCTTCTCGCTCCCCGCTGGGGGCTCAGGGCTCCGTCCTCCGTGCGCGAGGGGCCGGAGCCAAGCCCGGTACCGGGCAGATGCCATTGCACCACAGAGTCCCCGAACGGACGCGTCTGCCGGCCGACCGCTCGTCGCACGGTCCGCTGCCGCCGTGCGGGCCGCCCGGGACCCGCGGTCACCCGGCCCCTGCCAGGGTTCATGCCGTGGTGGCACTGAAGGCGAACCGGGGTGCCTGCCGGTGGTGCGCTCCGGGAGGCTCGCCGACGCCCGGACGTCGCAGGGGGCTGCGGGACGGCTCGTGCCGAGCGCCTGTGACGTCGGTGGAGAAGCGGTCACGGCCCGGCGGCGTCGGCCGACGTGGCTCCGGCCGTCGGCAGGCCGTCAGCAGGCCGTCGGTAAGCCGTGCTGCCGGGTGTCCCGACAGCGCCGTCGACGCGGACGGCTTGCTCTCCCCTTCTCCTCTCCCTCCCCGGCCTCCACCTCGGCGGAGCGAGCGGACGAGGCGGGCAGGGTGGGCAGCGCTACGCGCGCGGGTGCCCACATGTGACGACGGTGCACGTGCGGCCTCCGGTGGGTCGGTTGTGCCGATCGGTCATGCGCCGCACCCCGGTCGGCCGCATCCGCCGGAGTCGGCTGCCACCGCGGAACCCCTCGGTCCCACTCCCTCGTTGACCGGCGCGCGGCGCCGACCGAGGACGGGCGCCTCCTGCTCGCCCCGTCGCCGAGGCGGTTGCGGCCCACCGCTGAGGACGGTCCGTCCCCTGCAACCTCGCATGGGGTCTCTGTGAGGGACGAGGACGCGCGGCGTTGAGCTGGACTCCGTCGCCGCATCCAGCAGCGTGCTCGTGACACCTCACTGACCGGCCGACCGGTTCCGTCCGCTGTGGTGGGGTCCGTGTCCTCTTTCCGGCCGTTTCGCCGAGCGCGCTCACGCCTTCCCTCATCCTCATCGTGAAACAGGAGCAGGCGCTGGTGGACTACCGGGGCGCCGTGGTCGTCGTCACCCACGACCGCCGGATGCGGTCCCGGTTCACCGTGCCCGGCTCACCATGGACCACGGGCGCCTCGCCGAGTCCGGCGCGGGCTGAGCAGCCACATCCCCACGCGGGGCCCGGGACCTCGTTCCGAAGGGGCCGCGGCCAGGGCTCGCCACCCGCCTGTCCGAAGGTGATCCGTGCCGACTGCCCTTCGGTCGAAGCGTGAAAACCTTCACTCGCCAGAGTAGGTATTATCTTGTGGTGTGGTTATGGTTTCGTTCGTGGCCGGCCGGGATCGAGCAAGGTTCGGCGGGGCGGGCTGCTGGGCGGAAGCCCGGAGGAGTCCGACGCGTCTGTGTCGAACGCCGCCGGACCGCCGGGCCGTCCGGTCCGCCCGTGTCCTCGGGTGGTGCACTCCGGGTGGACCGATAGCTGCGACCGCGGGGTGGGGATTGAGTGCACCGCGCCGGGAGCGTTCTTACCGCAATGACCAAAGTGGAAGAATGTAACATGCACCGGCTGTCGTGGCGTGCTACCGTCGATTTCAGTTGCATACTCGGTTCCCGAACCTCAAGCGCCTCGAGCGGCATGTGTAGCCGTTGGAAGCGCTTTTTATTTCCGGTCATTCCGGGAGGGGCGTCATTGCGGCGAACCGGCATCCGCGTACCGCGGGTCCGGCGTGCGTACTGCCCCAAAGGAGATATGGCATGGCGTCCGGCACCGTGAAGTGGTCCACCGTGGCAAGAGGTTTCGGCTTCAAGGTCGCCTTCGGCGCCGCGCCGGGCCGGAAGAGCCCGACGGTCCAGAACATCGCTCCCGCTTGATGCCGACGCGCACCCTGCAGCGAGGGCCCGCATCTCCCGGGGTGCGGGCGCCCCGCTGCGGGCGTCCCACGTCCCGGACTCACGGGTGGGACCGCCCTCGCCCGCATCCGTACCGGATGTGCCGCACACCAGATTTGTTTTCTCGTTCCCTCCGGCTCGTTCTCGTGATCCCCGCACCGCTCTTGTGCGGCGGGAATTCCTTGATGCAGGCCGTATCAAGGAAGGTTCTGAATGAACCCCGCATCCACGGACGTCCGCCGCAGGAACAACGTCACCGTCACCGGCCGTGCGGACGGGCCGGTGCTCCTGCTGGCGCACGGGTTCGGCTGTGACCAGAACATGTGGCGCCTGGTGGTCCCCCTGCTGGCCGAGGACTTCCGGCTGGTGCTCTTCGACTACGTGGGCTCCGGCCGCTCGGACTCCACGGCCTGGAGCGAGCAGCGCTACGGCTCGTTGGAGGGCTACGCCGCGGACGTCCTGGACGTCTGTGAGGAGCTCGACCTGCGGGACGTGGTCTTCGTGGGGCACTCGGTCAGCGCCATGGTCGGGGTCCTCGCAGCGGCCGAGGCGCCCCAGCGGTTCTCCCGCCTGGTGATGGTGACTCCGTCGCCCCGCTACATCGACGAGGACGGGTACCGGGGCGGGTTCAGCGCGGACGACATCGGTGAGCTGCTGGAGTCGCTGGAGTCGAACTATCTGGGCTGGTCGGCGGCGATGGCCCCGGTGATCATGGGCAACGCGGACCGGCCCGAACTCGGCCAGGAGCTGACCACCTCGTTCTGCGCGACCGACCCGGACATGGCGCGGGTCTTCGCCCGCACGACGTTCCTGTCCGACAGCCGCCAGGACCTCAAGACGGTCGCGGTGCCGACGCTGGTGCTGGAGTGCAGGCAGGACGCGATCGCCCCCCGCGAGGTCGGTGCCTACGTCCACGACGCGATACCGGGCAGCCGCCTGGTCACGCTGGAGGCGACGGGGCACTGCCCGCAACTGAGCGCACCCCAGGCCACCGCGGCGGCGATCACCGACTTCATGAAGGAGGCCCGCTGATGGGCCGCAGCAGCCACTGTCCCGGTCGGCGGCCCGACGGGGAGCAAGCCGTGGAGGCAACCGACGTGGCCTTCACCGTCCTGCTGGAGGACAGCGCGGAGGAACTGTACGAGCAGGCGCCCTGCGGCTACCTGTCCACGCTGATGGACGGCACCATCGCGAAGATCAACACCACCCTTCTGGAGTGGCTGGGTCTTTCGCGGCAGGAAGTGGTGGGCCGGATGCGGTTCAGCGATCTGCTCACCGTGGGCGGCAAGCTCTACCACGAGACGCACTTCGCCCCGCTGTTGCAGATGAACGGTGAGGTCAGCGGCGTCGCCCTGGACATCAGAACCACTGACGGGCAGCGGATGCCGGTGCTCGTCACCTCGAAGGTGAAGACCAGCGACCACGGCGGACCGATGCTCGTCCGCACCACGGTCTTCGACGCCCGCGACCGCCGCGCCTACGAGACCGAGCTGCTGCGCGGACGCAGGGAAGCCGAAGAAGCGCGCCGACAGGCCGAGGTCGACCGCGAACGGCTCCAGGAAGCCCTCGCCGTCCTGCAGCAGAGCCTGCTGCCCGCCGAGCTGCCCACGGTCCCGGGCCTGGAAGCCGGCTCCTACTACCACACCGCCTCTCCGGATCTCCTCGGCGGAGACTTCTACGACCTGTTCTCCCTCGGCGCGGACCGGTGGGCGTTCTTCCTCGGCGACGTGTGCGGCAAGGGCCCCCAGGCCGCCGCGGTCACCTCACTGGTCCGCCACACGCTGCGGGCGGCGGCCCTGCACGACCAGGACCCCGTCACCGTACTGACCACCCTGAACACGGTGCTGCACGAGCGGTACACCAGCGGCGACCCCCGGTACTGCACCGCCGTCTTCGGCACCCTGCACCCGGGCAGCGACCATGTCGGCGTGCACCTGGCCTCCGGCGGCCACCCCTCCGCACTGATCCAGCGCGCCGACGGCACCACGCACTACCTCCCCACCCCCGACGGCATGCTCATCGGCGCCCTGCCGCAGGCACAGTTCACCTCCGCCCGCACCCGGCTGTCCCCCGGTGACACCCTGCTGCTCTACACCGACGGCCTGACCGAAGCCCGCACCGGGCCCGAGCGTGAGCTCTACGGCGACGACGCCCTGCGCGCCTTCGTCTCCGAACAGCCCGCCGAGGGACCCCAGGCCCTTGTCACCGCTCTGGCAGGGCTCCTCGCCCGCTTCGACGACGGACTCGACGACGACACGGCGCTGCTCGCCCTCGGTGTGCCCGCCCCGCTTCCCACCCCCGCGAGTGGTGACCTGACATGAGCCCGTTGACGATCACTGCCCGGGACGCGGTCACCGGTCCCGTACTGGAAATCACCGGTGACCTCGACTACACGACGGCACCCGAACTCCGCCAGAGCCTGGACCGCCTCGTCCTGGCCGAGGGACAACTGCTGGTCCTGGACCTGGACGGCCTGGAGTTCTGCGACTCCAGCGGCATCACCGTTTTGCTGGTGGCACGCAACCTGGCCACGGAACACAGGGGCGGCATGGCCCTGGCCGCAGTCCCCGCCAACACCGCCCGGATCCTGCGCATCGCCGGCCTGGACCGGGTCTTCACCCTCCACCCCGACACGGCGACAGCCACCAGGCCCGGTTCCACAACCCGCTGATCATCGGGAGCCGAGGGACCGCGGAGCCCCCGCCCACCCATGCCCGAGCCCTCGATCCGGCTCGCCGGGCCGGGAGGCGCGGACACCGGGCCCCGGGCCGGTCAGGAGCAGAACCGGGCCGGGCCGGCCCGGGCGTGAGGTTCCACGCCCAGTCGTACGGGGTAGCCGGTGAGAGGCGGTCGCCGCCCGCTCGGGTGAGGGGGCGCGGGCCGCACCGGCGGACGCGCACACGACGACCGAGGCGCCGCCCGGGCCCGGAGGCGCTCCCGCGCCGTGTCGGAGGAGGACGAGGGTGACACCCGTGCGGCTGCTGCTGGTCTCCGACACGCACGTGCCGGCGCGCGCCAGGCGACTGCCCTCCGAGGTGCTGGACGAGACGGAGCGGGCCGACGTCGTGATACACGCGGGGGACTGGATCGACACCCCCACGCTCGACCTGCTGGAGACACGCGCGCGGCGGCTGATCGGGGTGTCCGGTAACAACGACGGCCCCGAGCTGCGCGAACGGCTCCCCGAGGTGGCCCGGGCGGAGCTGGGAGGGCTGCGGTTCGGCGTCGTGCACGAGACGGGCCCGGCGCGAGGACGGGAAGCCCGCTGCGCCGAGCGCTTTCCCGACCTGGACGTCCTGGTCTTCGGCCACAGCCACATCCCCTGGGACACCGGCGCGCCGGGCGGCCTGCGCCTGCTGAACCCGGGGTCGCCGACGGACCGCAGGCGGCAGCCGTACTGCACGTACATGACTCTCGTCGTGGCGGACGGCGTCCCGGGCGAGGTCACCCTGCACCGACTGCCGCGACGCTGACCGACGATCCCCTGCCGCGCGGCAGAACCGGTCAGGCGACGTCCACCGTCGGGCCGTCCGGCGTGAGGGCGGCCACCCGGCCCCGGTCGCAGTGGACGACCCGCTCCCCGAGGCCGCGGCGGTCCATCTCCTCGAGGAACGCGCTCAGCGGCGACTTCATCACCGTGTAGTCGTCATGGTGCACGGGAAGCGTGAACCGCGGACCGAGACGCCGGCTGAGTTCCGCTCCCCGCCCGCCGTCCATGGTGACCACGAAACCCCCGGCAGCCGCGTGCCGCCCAGGTGCAGAACCGCGAGGTCCGTGTCCGGGGAGCGCCTGTGGATCTCCTCTGCTCCGTCGAAGAGGAGCGTGTCCCCCGACACGTACACGCGCAGGCGCACCGGCCCGCCCACCGGGCCGAATTCCAGCATGCTCCCCATGACCGGCGGCAGGAAGGCCGCGCAGAGGTCCGACGGCGTGGCGCCCGGGCACCGCGGTCAGACGAACCTGGTGGCCCTCCCTGGAGAGGGTGTGGTGCTGCCAGTCGCGCAGGCCCCTGGCGTGGCGGAAACCCTGAAGGGTCCGGGGGCGTCGCGCCGCGTGCGGGGTGGTGAGGACGGGCAGTGCCCGGTCGAGGTTTCTGCGGGCCATCCGGTCCCAGTGGTCCCCGTGCAGGTGGGAGAGAACGACGGCGTCGAGGCCGGCGGGGAGCTGATCCACGGTGGCGGCCGGCTCCTTCAGCCGCCTCGTCAGCAGTCCGTACCCCAGATGCGCGTGCTGCCCGCGGTACAGGAAGTTCGGGTCGGTGAGCAGGGTCAGGGCCCCGTACCGTACGAGCAGGGTCGCGTTGCCGATGAACTGGACGCGCCCAGCCGATTCGGCCGACGACAGCATCGTGACTCCTCCCGTGTCCGTTCCGCCCTGACCTCCGCGGTTCTGCCTACCGCCAAGTGTGAACCGCGGGTACGGCATCCGTCCTTTCACCGAGCGCACTCCCGCCAGGCAGTTCGCTGTACGTACGTTCCCGCGCATCACGGGGTGGCTCTCCTGCGCACCGCCCGCGCGGGGGTGAGGACATCCGTCAACGGACGCTCGTGGGAGAGGCTTCCGCCTTGTCCGGCTCGGGACCGTCACCACCGGCGCGCGTTATCGCGTTGCCAACTAGTCTTTCCGAGCGAACAGTTGAGAAATCCCGCACCATGTCGCACCTGAAGGGCAGCAGAGATGAGAGTGACACTGGCCGTCGATGCCGGGGGCGGAGACGTGGCCGGGGCTTCGGAGGATCTCTACCAGTGGCTTCGCCAGGACCCGGACCTGCGCGTGCTCGTCCGCCGGGAGGTGCCCGCCGCGCCACCGGGCGGAACCATGGGCGCTCTGGGAGAGCTGATCTCCCTGCTGCTGGCTCCCGGCGGGCCGACGGCGGCTCTGGGGGCGGCCGTCGTGGTGTGGCTGCAGGGCCGCCGGGGCAATCAGACCGTCACCCTCAGCCTGCCGGACGGCACCCAGGTCGTGGTGTCCTCGGAGAAGGTGCGCGGCCTGACCGCCGAAGGCGCCGGTGAACTGGCCGAGCGGGTCGCCGCAGCGCTTCAGCAGGAGCGGAACCCACAGACGGCGCCGGGCACGCAGAGGCCGGGGGAAACGCAGGAAGCACAAAGAGCCCAGGAAGCACAGGAAGCACAGAGAGCCCAGGAAGCACAGGAAGCACAGAGAGCACAGAGATCCCAGGGAGCACGAGGCATCGCGGAGGACGACGGTCGCGTCGGCCCGTCCGCAGAAGCGGGCTGACCATGGCGGCGGTGGACGGGCAGGAACCACCGGCGAGAGCGGATCTGGCGGCGGCCGGCTGCCACGCACTGGTGCTCGGGACGGCCGCCCATCCGGGACGGCACCTGCCCGGTCTGCCGTCCGCCCTCCGGTCGGCGCAGGACGTGGCCGAGACCCTGAGCACGGTGTGCGGCATGGGAGAGAGGGTCACGCTGCTCACCGACCCGACGTCGCCGAGCGACGTCCTGGAGGCACTGGCGACGGCCATCGGCCGGGCCGAACCCACCGAGCAGCGGTACGAGCGCGGAACCGTCCTCCTCTACTTCGTCGGGCACGGACTGCGCGGACCCGGCGGGCAGCTCTACCTGGCGACGGCGAGCACCAAGTCCCAGACCGACCTGGCGCACTCCGTGCCCTACACGGAGGTCGAGCGCTACCTGAGCGACGCCGCCGCCGACCCGGTCGTGATCCTCGACTGCTGTTTCGCGGGGAACGCACAGGAACCAGGCCGGCCGGCCGCCGCGGACCCGTTCGCCGGTGCCCGGCCCACCGGCAGCTATCTGCTCGCATCGGCGATGCGCAACGCCCTGGCATACGCCCCGCCGGACGCGGAGCACACCCTCTTCAGCGGTCACCTGCTCAGCCTTCTGCGGGAGGGCGACGCGGGCGGCCCGAAGTGGCTGACGCTGGGTGGCGTCTACCGGCTGCTCGACCAGCTGCTCCAGGGCAGCGCCGCCCGCCCGTACGGCGGTGGCACCGCGCGCATGAGCGAGCTGACCATCGCTCTCAACCGGCGGTACGAGCCGCTACCGGGCCCGCGCACCGGACAGCAGGCGGCCGACGCCCCGGATCCGGATGCCGTCTGTCCCTACCCCGGCATCCTTCCCTTCCTCCCCGAGCAGCACCGTCTCTTCTTCGGCCGCGAGGAACTGACCCAGGAGCTGCTCCGCCGCGTCGAGCAGGCACGCCCCGGTGAGCCGGTGGTCCTGGTGGGGCCGTCGGGGGTCGGCAAGTCCTCGCTCCTGCGGGCAGGGCTCAGCGTGGCCGCGGAACAGGCGGGGCTCGGTCCCGTACGGCTGGTGTCCGCACCGGGTGAACGGCCCTTCCGCAGGCTCGCCGAGGAGTGGGCGGCAGCGGTGGGCAGGGCCCCCTCCGACGTCGTACGGGATCTGGAACGCGGGCGCTTCAGCCGGCCCGCGGCGACGGGGACCGGAGCCGGGGCCGGGCAGGCACCGCGTCTCCTCGTCATCGACCAGCTCGAGGAGTACTTCACGCTCTGCTCGGACGAGGCCGAACGCGAGCGGTTCGCCGCCGCCCTCACTGCGGGTGCGGCTGCGAGTGCGGGAGCGGATACGGACGAGGACGGCACCGGGGGCCCGACGCCTGCTCCGCGTCTGGTCCTGGCCCTGCGCGCCGACTACTACGGCGACGCCCTGAGCGACCCCCGCCTGGCGCCCGTCGTACGGCCGGGCCACTTCGCCGTGCCCGCGCTGGCCGACGAGGAGGTCGAGGCCGCGATCGTGCGCCCGGCCCAGTACGCGGGCCTGCGGTGGGAGGAGGGCGTACCGCAGCTCCTGCGGCGCGATGTGAACGAGGAGCGACGTGCCACGGGCGATGCCGCGGCGCTGCCCTTCCTGGCCTACGCCCTCCCCGAGATCTGGCTGCGGCGCCGGGGGACGACGCTGACGTACGCCGGTTACGCCGCCGCCGGAGGCATACGGGGTGCGGTGGCCACGGCCGCCGACAGGATCCACGACTCCCTCGACGCCACCGGCCGCACGGCGCTGCGGAGCCTCCTGCTGGCCATGGTCCACGTCGCCGACGGCGAGGGGCGGCTGGTCCGTCGCCGGGTGCCGCCGGCGGAACTGGCCGGGAGCGAGGACCTGCTGCGCCGGCTCGCGGACGCCCGCCTGGTCGTCGTCGACGAGCAGGGCGGGGCGCAACTCGGCCACGACTCGCTGCTGCACGCGTGGACGAGGCTGAGCGGCTGGATCGACGAGGTCCGGGACGACCTGCTGAGACTCCGCCGGCTGACCGCCGCCGCGGAAGGCTGGGCGGAGGCCGGACGCAAACCGAGCGGCCTCTACGAGGGCGATGCCCTGGAGGAGGCGAAGAAGCTCACCGCGGAGCACACCGCCCGGCCGGTCCGGGAAGCACTGCCCGCCCGGAACAGTCCGCAGGCTCAGGAACCTCCGGCCGCTCAGGACGACCGGCCGGCCCGGGAAACCCGCCGGGGGGCCACCGACGGCCCGGCCGTCGCCGTCGCACCGGCGGTCGCCCGCGTGCCCGTCCCGCACGTGGTGCGGGATTTCGTCGCCGCGAGCGACCACGCACAGCGGCGCCGGCGCCTCGTCACGCGGGCGTGGATCGCCTCCCTCTCGGTGCTGGCCCTGGTGGCGACGTCCCTCTTCGGATGGGCGTTCCATGAGAACGGGCAGGCGGAAAGCCGGGAGAAGAGCCTGGTCGCCAGGGAGTTGGCAGCCAAGGCCGACGCCCTGCGCGACCACGACCCGCAGACCGCCCTCCGCCTCGGCCTGGCCGCCTACCGCACGGCGGTCACTCCCGAGACCCGCTCCAGCCTGTACGCGGCCTCGATGACCGTCACACCGGTGCACCTCGTGCCCGGGAAGCCGTACCGGGTGCCCGTTCTCAACGTCGCCTACAGCCCGGACGGCCAGGTCCTGGCCGCGAGTCACCGGGGCGACGGACCCGACGGCGGCCGTGTCCAGTTGTGGGACGTGTCCGCGCCCACCAGGCCCGTCGAAGCGGGCCGGTTCACGCTGAAGAGCAGTACGGCCATCGCCTTCCACCCGCGCTCACGGATCCTCGCCGCGCAGTCGGCGGACGAACTGACGCTGTGGGACACCGCGGACCCGCGGAAGCCGAGACGGCTCGCCCTGGTGCGGCTCGCCCACCGCACGACGTACACGCTGGCCTTCAGCAAGGACGGCCGGACCCTTGCGGCGGGCAGCAGGAAGGGACTGCTGCGGCTGTGGAACGTGAGCGACCCCGCCCGGCCCACGCTGCGAGCGCAGCGGACGGTCGCCGAGTCGCCGTTGGTCTCCTTGGCCTTCACCCGCGACGGAGGGCACCTGGTCACGGGCAACAGCAACGGGGACACGGGCAGCGAGCCCGCGCAGGTGCGGCTGTGGGACGTCGGCGACCCGGACCGGCCCGTGCTGCGGGACACGGAACGGGCCGAGACGGTCATGGCGGTGGCGGCCCACCCCCGCCGCGACCTGGTGGTCGCCACCGGCGGATACGGAAAGATCGCCTGGTGGGAGGTGGCGGACGGGCCGGATCTGCGACGCGTGAAGACGGAGGAGTACAGGGACAGATGGGGCGCCGACGCCAGTGGCATGCCGTCCCTGGCTTTCAGCGGGGACGGCAGGTTCCTGGCGGGAGCGGACCGCGACAACGGCGTCAGACGGGCCGACACGACCAGGAAGGTGTCGGATCTGGTGGACGGCCCACCTGGGGTGACTCTGCCGACGGGCGAACCGTCCCAGTCGGTCGCGTTCAGCCCGGACAGCAGGCATCTGGCGGTCGGCGAGGTGGGCGGAGAGATACGGGTGTGGCCCGACCGGCCCTGGGCGCCGGCGTTCGCGGGCGGCCTCCACGTCATGCCCCAGACGGGCACCAGCCCGTTCAGCGCCGACGGTGAGCTGGTCATCGCCTCGCAGCAGGACGAGGCGGGCCGTACGACGAAGGTCTGGGACGTCGGCGACATCGAGGCGCCCAAGGTCCGGTACACCCTGCCGAAGGGATGGGAGGCGAAGTTCTTCCTGACGCGCCGCGAGAAGCCGATGTTCCTGGCCCACCACTGGACCGGGGGGCTGGACCACACTCTCCAGATCTGGCAGGTGGAGCCGGACGGAGCCGTGAAGAAGAGTTCAAGCATCCGGTACACCGCCGACGTCTCGAGCATCGCCGTGAGTCCCGACGGCACGCTCCTCGCGGTGGGCTCGCACGAGGAACCCGGCACTGCCCTGTGGGACATCCGGGACCCGGCGAGACCCGTGCGCCGGGGCACGGTCGCGGTGAGGGCGAGCAGCACGCTCGGAAGCTCGGGGAGCCTGTGGTTCGCCGGGGAACGGTCACTGGCGACGACGGAGAAGGGCCGGCACATCAGGTTCTGGGACGTCTCCGACCCCGCCCGCCCCCGCAAGGGCGGTCGCATCGACGAGGCGGCGTCGATGGAGGGCGCGATGTACTACGGCTCGTCCCGGCTCCTCGTCACCGAGGAGGTGGCGGACGAGATCCGGCTCTGGGACCTCTCCCGGCCCGCGCATCCCGTCAGGGGCGGCCGGCTTCCGGCCGCACCCGGGGGCTACTTCCCCTCGGGCAGGGGACAGTTGGCGCTGATGCTGGCCGACGGGAGCGTCGAGTTCTGGGACGTCTCCGATCCGGCGCATCCCGAGAAGACGGGCCGCGACCTCCTGTTCGACCGCGAGGTCGAATCCATCGGCATGACCTCCGACGGCCGCTACGCGGTGACGAGCGAGCCCTATCGCCTCTGGTCCGTCGGAGAGGACGGACGGTGGAACACCCCCGAACTCCTCACGCTGGAGCACGCGGACGCGGTACACGTGCCGCCGGCGGCATCACCGCGCGCCCCCCGATGGCTGGCCGTCACCGACTACGGCACCTCCGGCATGACACCGGAGACGACCTACGTGCTCGACTTCGACACCGACGGCCTCCACAAGGACCTGTGCACGGCCTACCCCTCGGACGTCCCCGAGGACCGGTGGGACCAGTTGTTCCCCCACCTGACCCACCGGGAGTCCTGCGACTGACCCCACGGGGCCGGGGCGGATGAATAGGCGCAGCCGTGCCGTCCCGGCCTCACCCGGGTGGGCCCACGGAGTGGCGGTGGGCGGGCGGTGTCCAGCACATGACGTACGCCGTCAGGTGCCTGCCCAGCGGCTGAATCGGCCGGGGTACGGCCGGGCTCAGTCGAAGAGCGGGGCCAGCACCTTCTCGCCCGCCAGGATCCGCCACGCCGGAACCCGCATGGTGCGGCCCACCGGGCACGTCTTCGCCCCGTAACCCCCGGACGGCAGCCCGGTCAGCAGGTCACCCCGCGCGTGCGTCAGGCGCAGGTGCCGTGCCGGGTCACCACCGGGCGGCGGGCCGGGGTCGATCAGTACCGCCGTGTTCTCCCCGGCCTCGGTGAACAGCAGGTCCACCGGGTGTCCGCCGACCACCGAGGCCCGTTCCAGGTCGGTGATCCCGCGCCCGGCGAGGTACTGCTGGAGCCGGTCGGTGAGATCCTCACGGAACCCGGCCACCGGGGCGGCCGTCACCACCGGCCCGCCGTCCGCGTCCGCGTCCGCACCCAACGGCACCGAGCGACCCGCGAGCAGGGTCGGCAGACCGCTCTGCCCCTGCCAGAACGCGTGACCGCCCACGGTGATCAGCTGCGACCTGGCCCGGGTGACCGCCACGTTCCACAGGTTGACCTGGCTCGCGACCCAGTGTGTGGTCCGTGGCGGGGTGTTGTGCGTGGCGACCGGGCTCAGCACCATCACGTCGCGCTGCCCGCCCTGGAAGGCGTGCACCGTGCCCACCCGGACCCGGTCGTTGTCGCGCCACACCCGCGCCAGTGCCTCCTTCTGCGCCCGGAACGGCGTGATCACCCCGACCTTGGTGTCCTGAGGCAGCCGCGTCAGCAGTTCGTCCACGACCCGTCGTACGGCCTCCGCCTCCGCCGCGTTGTGCCAGGACCGCCCGTCGCCGCCCCGCGCCGACTCGCCGTGCGGTACGTCGACCCAGCCCAGCACCGGCGCGGGATCGGCAGCGCCCACCGGGTCGAGGGCCGGGACCTGCCGCCGTACGTCGGTGAGCACCTGCAACTGGCCGGCGTAGCAGTAGCCGTTGACGACATCGGCGATTCTCGGGTGGCACCGGTAGTGCTCGTCGAGGAGTAGCGCGGAGTCGCCGTGCTGCTCGGCCGCGTGGTACGAGGAGTGCACGTGGTACGTGAGCCGGTGGTCCTCCAGCTGTGCCGCGCTCAGCCCGGCCCTGACCCGCGCCTGCTGTTCCTGCTGGGGTGACACACCGGGGATGTGCCCCAGCTGCATGGGGTCGCCGATGATCAGCGCCCGGCGGGCCCGGAAGAGCAGCGGCAGCACCGAGGGGATGGAACACTGGCTCGCCTCGTCGATGACGACGAGGTCGAACAGCTTCGGGGCGAGTTCCAGCCGGCGCACCGAGTGGGTGCTGATGGCCCACCCCTTGATGTGGGCCATCAGGTTCTTCTGGCTGCGCTGGTAGCCCGAGCGTCCCCGCAGTGCCTGGAGCCGCTGGCCCATGAGCCCGCGTGCCCTCGTCAGCGCCTCGGCGGACACCGCCCGGGACAGCTCCGCCGACAGGTCGGACAGTGCGTCCGCCGTCGCGAGCCGTGACTGCTTCAGCCCGTCCTCGTCCCACCCCGTGTGCCGGGGGACGAGCTCCCGCACCTCCCGTTCCACGGCCACCGCGTCCGCCAGTGACTCCAGCAGACCGGGAGCCACCGGCTGCCCGGCCCCCCACGCCGGCCACGACGTCCGGTCCCCCTCCGGGGCGTCGGCCACCGCCGAGACCAGCGCGCCGAGCGCCCGCCCCCGGCGCCACGGACCGAGCAGCCACCAGTGGGCCCGGGCCACCTTCCGGGCCCTGTCCTCCCATCTCCCCAGCGCGGCCGCACCGTCCTCGTCGGCCGCCCAGATGCTTTCCAGGAGGGGCAGCGGCAGCTCCAGCGCGGCCGCCCGCTCCTCCCGGTCCCGGAGCAGTTCCAGCAGCCGCCTCTCCTCACCGACGCGGCCTGCCGCCTCCGCCCGCAGCCGGTCGGCCGTCCCATGGGTGTTGCGTAATTCCCCGCCCACGGTCGCCGATCCGCGCCGCGGGACCTGGGCGGGCTCACCGAGCAGCCGCTCCAGCTTCGCCGCCTCCCGCTCCAGCGCCTCGGTGTTGCCCGTGCGCATCAGCAGGCCCGGCGCGATGTCGTCGCAGCGTTCGGCGACGACGTTCACGGCCTCGTTGTTCGTGGAGGCGACCAGCACGGACTGCCCGGCGGCGACACAGGTGGCGACGACGGCCGTGACGACCTCGCTCTTGCCCGTACCCGGCGGCCCGGTCGCCACGGTCAGGGACCGCGTCATCGCCGAGGAGATCACCTGCTCCTGGCTTTCGTTGCACGGCCCCGGAGCCACTACGGCGGCGGACGCGGCCCGCCCCCCGCCCTCTCCGCCGCTCAGCAGCGCGTCCAGCGCTGTGCCGGGGATCTGCCCGGTCCGTGTCGACATCTCCAGCAGGTTGCTCACCAGGGCCTGGGTGGCGATGGCCTCCACGCCCGAGGGCACCAGCAGCACGGCCGCGTTGTGCGCGCCGGGCCGCAGCGCCTGCATCACCGTCCGCTCGCTGAGCGCGGACGGGTCGAGCGGTTCCAGCTCCGGCAGCCCCAGTTCCTCCAGCAGCTCCCGTACAGCGCGCAGCATCTGTGCGTCGTTGCCCTCCTGCCACGTCGGCTGCCAGCGCGCGACGAGGTCGGCCGCGTCGCCCGCGTCCAGCAGTTCCGAGACGACACCGGTGTGCAGGGACGGCACACCGCTGGGCCGGAGGACGTCCCGGCCCTCCTCGTCCGGCGAGAGTTCCATCTGCTGGATGAGCAGCGGCGCCAGCTCCACCGCCGTACGGCGCCCTCGGCTCCCGCCGTCCCGCACGGGCAGTGTGATCGCCGGATAGCCGTACCAGTACTCCTGTTGTGCTCCCGCGTCACCGCCGCCCGCACCGGCGGCCCCGCCCTGGGGCCCGGGCAGCTTCCCGGGGGCGGGAAAGGTCGAGCCCCGCCCCGACTGGATGGTCTCCTCGCCCTGGCCCAGCAGGAAGTACTTCGCACCGCGCCCGCTGTCACGGTCGGGCCGCATGCCGGCCGCCACCTGCGCGGTGAGGCAGTGCGCGTAGTACCGCAGCAGCCGCTGCCGGTCGACGCCGTCCCGCGCGTCCAGCGCCGCCAGTTCCCGGGCCTTCAGCAGAGCGGGGGAGCGCCGGGCGGTCTCGGCCGCGTCGCGCGGCAGTGCCGGGATGTGTACCGGACGCGCCACCGACCGGGCGAAGGGCAGGCTTCGCGTGGCCCTGATGGTGGACTTGGTGGGGCGCTGCTCCTCCGGTACGCCGTTACGCGCCATCTGCGCGGTCAGGTAGTCGAAGAGGTCGTCCGGCGTGATCCAGCCGCCGCCCTTGATCCGCCCGCTGCGCAGCCCTTCGACGATCTCCCCGGTGAACCGGGACGTGCCGAGGTCCGATCCGGGCGGCGCCATCGCGGAAGCGGCCTGGAGGGCGTCGGAGGCGGTGATGAAGTACACGCCGGTCGGCTGCAGCAGGGTGCTCGGCGCGGGCCGCGCGGGTTCCCCCGCGGGGCCCTTTGCGGTCCAGCCCTGCACGACGGAGCCGCTGGAGCAGCAGTCCAGCAGCACCAGCTTCGAGGAGGCACGGCAGGACTGGAGCATCCGCTCCAGGAACTCCGCCGGGACCGCCGTCCCCGGCAGATCGTCCGGGTCGGCGTCCCGGGTCAGGAAGTACAGCTGACCGTCGTCCTCGCAGAACTCGCCGTGCCCGCTGAAGTACAGCAGGGCGGTCTCGCTGGGCTGCCGCGCCTCCAGGAACGTCTCGATCGCGTGCAGCATCTCCGCGCGGGTCGGCTCGGCGACCACCGCGCAGTCGTTGTACATGCCGATCTCGGTGTTCTCCAGCACCGCCCGCATGTAGTGCAGGTCGGCGCGCACGGGCGGCAGATCGTGGTACGCGTCGCTGCCGTACGTGGACACGCCGACGAGCATGGCGAACCGGTCGTTGTCGGTCATGCGCGCTCAGCCCGTCGCGGGGGTGTCGCCGGGGCCTTCGTCGCCCGTGGGGCGAGGTGTCCCACCGCCGCCCGCGAGGAACCGCTCGATCCGCTCGTCGTCCTCGCGGGCCTCCTTGCCGGTGATCCGCAGGGTCGCGCCGTCGGGCCGCCTGATGACGATCGTCCGTTGCGGCACGCGCGCCAGCCAGATCTGCACCCCGGCGGCGGCCAGCGAACCGGCGCTGATCACCACGCCGATGATGTCGGCCGACAGCCCGCCCTTCTCCGTCACACCGGCTGCCGGGCCCTGCCGAGAGATGTCCAGGGCGGCCCCCGGGTCGGCGTCGGCGATGCCGGCGAGCAGCTCACGCGCTTCCCTGCGTGCACGCAGTGGGTCCTCGTCGACGATGGAGATCCGGTACCCGGTCCGGTCCTCGGGCGTGGTGGTCACAGGGCTTCCTCTCGATGTGCCGTGCTTCTGGCGGAGGCGTGAGCGGCTGACGTTAGTCGGCGGCTCCGGCACCGAGCGCCCGCGTTTCCGAAAACCCGTCAGGCGTTGGCGGGAAAGTGGCTGACCGGGGGCGGCACGGGTGTCTCCCCGAGCAGCCGCAGTTCCGCCCGTACGGTCTTGCCGGGGCCGCTGACGCGTGGCGTGACCGGCCAACGCGACGCCAGGCAGGCCACGATGAGCAGGCCTCGCCCCGACTCCTCGTCGCCGGGCGGCTCCTGGGACGCGAGTCGTCCGAGAGGACAGTGGGTTGTCGCAAAAGCAGCGTCCCGAGGGAGTCGCGCTTCTTCGTATGAGGTCGGTGACTCGCCCGAGTGGAACCCTGGACAAGGCGACACGCTGATCCCGAGTGAGAGCGGCGAGGTTTGTCTGGCCCCACGGCTACGTATATGGGGATACACCTGAATTCGTGCCCTTCGATCGGGTTGGATGGCACCGCCGAGCCCGGCCCTTGGTGGCGTGTGGATGCTCGGGTGTGCGGGAACGAGGGGGAACAGCCATCACATCGATGTGGGATGCCGCAGAGGGCAACGGATTCCGGGCGGCCGTGACCGCCCTGACCCGGCGGCGGATCGAGATCTACAGGGACGCCGGCGAGACATGGCGGTTCGCCGAAAGCCTGAAGTCCGTCAGCGAGGACACCGCCCAGGAATACGAGGGCCGCACGATCCTCGAGCTCGTCCAGAACGGCCACGACGCACTCGGCGGCGCCACCCCGGGAAGGATCGCCGTCCTGGCGGTCTCCCAGGAGAACGGCGGCGTCCTCTACGTCGCCAACGAGGGGGCGGCGTTCGCAGAGGAGAACTTCCGGGCCATCACCGAGCTGGCCCTGTCGAGCAAGGCCGCGGGCGAGGGGATCGGCAACAAGGGCCTCGGTTTCCGCAGCGTGCTGCAGCTGACGGACTGGCCGGAGATCCACTCGAAGTCGTCACCCGCTTCTTCGGCCTTCGACGGCTACTGCTTCCGCTTCGCCAGGCCCGAGGACGTGCGCACCCTGGTCGACGACCCGGCACTCGCGACGCGGGTGATCGAGGACATCTCCCCGCTGGCGCTGCCGGTACCGGCCGACGTCACCGATCCCGTGCTCAAAGAACTGGCCGAAGACGGGTACTCCACCGTCATCCGGTTGCCGCTGCGCGACCAGCATGCCTGGAGGCTCGCCGTGGCACAGGCCGAGGGCATGGTGGACGGCGAGGCGCCGCTCCTGCTCTTCCTCGACCGGGTGGCCGAACTCCTCGTCGAGGTGCGGGACGGCTCCGATGCCTCCTTCCGGCACGTCCTCTCGCGCGTCGAGCGCGCATCCGACCTGGTCGCCGCACGCGACCCTGACTGGGTACGGGAGGTGGATCTTGCCGGAGCGGGTCGTTACCTGCTCGCACGCCGCACACTCGAGTCCGAGGCCCTGAGCGGAGCGATCAGCCGCAGCGTCCAGGCGCGCGAGATCGACGCCGCCTGGGAGAACTGGGACGCCGAGGCCTGGGTGGCAGTCGCACTGCGGCTCGACGCACCGCTCGCCCATGGCCGTACGTACACCTTCCTGCCGATGGCCGCAGGCGTTCACGCCCCGTTCCCCGGCCACGCCCACGCCCCGTTCTTCACCAAACTGGCGCGCCTCGACATCAGTGAGACGGTGGCGCTGAACGCCTTCCTCCTCGACCAGCTCGCCGTACTGACGGTGGAGCTGAGCAGGCGCATTCGCTCGGAGACCCCGCACCTCGTCGCCGCGGACCTCGTCCTCGACCTCATGTGCTGGGACGTGCCCGACCGGCTGGACGCAGCCCTGAGCGGGAGGCTCGCCGCCGAACCGATCGTGCCCCTGCACGGCCGGGAGGCGTGGGGTTCGCTACAGGATTCCCACGGATGGCCCGACGGCAAGCGCTCCTGGAGCGTCCTCACCACCGAGGCACTCACGAAGGCCGGAGCCGACCTGCTGACCCCGTCCGTCGGCCCTGTCCGCCACACACGTCTGGACAAGCTGTGCAAAGCAGTCCTCTCCAGGCCCTTCCGTCCGCCGGCGCTCCTGGCCGCCGAGTGGACCGAAACCGTGGCCCGGTCACTGCTCGGCGGTACGGAACCGGCGGGACAGGTGTGGGCGGACTTCTACAGCGACCTGTCCCATGCGTTCGCCCGGGACCAGGGCGTGCTGCGGGGCCGACGCATCATTCTCGACCAGGACATGCGGCTGAGGAGCACCCTCGGCGGTTCCGCCGAGTCCGGCAGGCAGGACGCGACCGTCTTCTTCCACCCGGACCCCGACGACATCGCGGACGACGCCGCCGCCACCCGGGTCCCTGGTGACCTCAAGGCGCTCCGGCGCCGTATCTCCTTCACCCACCCGGCGATCGCCTGGGACGATGCCGGGCGGGGATTCCTCGAACGTCACGGACTGGTGCGTCCCTATCAACTGGACCGCGTCTTCGACGCGCTGGACGACCTGCTCTCCGAACGGCCCTCGGAGGCGCTCAGCCGCGACGCCCTCACCTTCACCTTCCGTCAGTACCCGCTGCTCACCCAGGCCCAGCGCCGACGGCTGGCCCGTATCCCCTTCCGGCTGCCGCTGACCGAAACCGGCCGGTGGGGGAGGGCCGCGCGCTGCTCCTTCTCGCCCGCCTGGGGCACCGAGGGAGCGCAACGGCTGGAGAGGTTCCTCGCTGAGGGAGGAGCCCGGATCCCCGCCCTGGCCGCTCAGCGGGATCAGTGGATCAGCGGCCCCGAGGACTGGCCCGCTCCCGTTCGGGACCGGACGGCCTACACCGAGTTCCTGGAGGCCCTCGGCGTGTGTGACGGCCTGAGGCCGGGAGTCGTCGGCGAGCGTCTCGGGGCCCGTCAGGGGCACGAGCTGCGGCCCTCGAGCCTCGCCGCGGGCTTCGGGCTGGAAGACGCGCTCGCCGGTTCCTGGTGTGCCGACGTCAGGCGCGGATGGACCAGATTCGCGCACCCGTACACGCCGTACGAGTTCACGCGCCCGCCCGCCCACCTGGAGGGAGCGACCGAGGTCGCCGGGCTAGGCTCCGCCGCCCGGCGCGAGTTCGCCGAGCTGCTGATGCACGGACTGCGTACCTGGGGTGAGGAGGTTCTCACCGTCGCCGTGCACAGGCCCACGTACACCTTCAAGGACGCACATACCTGGCCCACTCCTCTCGCCTCCTACCTCCGAAGCCTGACCTGGCTGCCCGTGGAGGAACCGGACGGCCCCTCCTTCGTCGAGCCCCGTCGGGCCTGGTTCAGCACCGACGGTGAACTCCCCTCCTTCGTCCCCGCGTTGCCCTTGTCGACGCGGCGCCTGCTCACCGACAGGACCGTCGTCGAGCGGATGGTCCGAATCGGTCTCCGCAAGTGGGACGATCCGCAGCACGCCGGGGCGGCGGTGAAGCAGCTCGGCAACGTGCTCGAGAAGGGCAATGTGCCCGAGCACCTCAGCGTCTCCTTCAAACGGCACTACGAGCGGGCGTGGTCGCACATCGCGCGGACGGGCCGGTGGCCCTGGGCACCGGATGAGGAGGTCCGTCTCGTGGTCAGCCGCACCAACGTGCTCGGTGCCTTCGCACCGTCGGCCGACGAAACACCGGTCGCCGTCTGCGACGAGGCCGATCCTCTGAAGGAAGCACTCATCGAGCTGGCGGGCCATCCCGTTCTCGTCGCTCCGGCGGAGGCCGGTGACACCGTCGTCCGTCTTGCCGAGGTGAACGGACTGAAGACGGAGCGCACGTCGGTCACCCATGTGCAGGTACGTCATCGCGACGGTGCTCCCATCATGCCCTCGGGGCAGACGGCGGTGTTCACCAGGGGACGGGAGTGGCTGGTCACCGTGGTCGCTCTCACCATGGAACTCAAGTCCGGGGCGTTCGTGCGCCCCAGCGAGCGCAGTGTCCGTGCCGCGCTCGAACGACTGCGCACCCTCCGCTTCGTGCACGCCGACGACGTGGAGATCGCCGTCTCGGGGACGCCGACGGAATCACCGTCGACGACGCGCGCGCTGCCGCTGCCGGATGACGAGCACCCCACGGTGGTCGTCTGGAGGTGCGACGAGGGCTGGGACGAACTGCAGGCGGCGACACCCGCCGTCGCGCAACTGCTGGGCAGGCCGTGGCTGCAGGACGCGCTGGAACTGGTCCTGGTCAAACTCGAGCGGAACTTCGACGGCAGCAGTCCCACGCTCATCGACGACACCGTCCTCGCGGCGGCGCTGGACACGACCGAGGCCAAGGTCACCGAATTCCGGCGTAATCTCACCGGCGACGTGCAGGACACGGTGAGACTGCTCCGCCCGGTGCTGACGTGTCTCGCCGCCGGCACCTGGACCGAGGAGGCCGCCCACCTCCTCGGTCGTGCGGCCGGCGAGCGTGAACTCGTCGAGATCATCGACCGGATCGCACCCGGTCTGCCGCTGTCGTCGGCGGCCCTGGTGTCCCTGGCACGCTCCTGCACGAGGCCGGCGGAGCTCCGGGACGAACTGAGGCTCGACTTCCAGCGGTTCAACGCCGCGCTGGTCTCTCTCGGCCACCCCCCTGAGTACTACCCCGAGCGCCATGAACAGGTTTTCGGGGACTTCGTGCGCGTCCGCTCCGGGATCCTCCTCGACCGGCTGCGCGAGCGGTACGCCGTCGCCGCGCAGCAGGGCGAGGACATCACCGGCTACGCCGCCGCCCGCGGTTTCCACGACCTGCAACCGGACCCGGACTGGCTGCCCCGGTTCATCACCCCGCCCGAGGAGGCGATGCGCGGCAGGGTGCGGGAGTGGCTGCGTGCGCACGGAGCCGAGGACGACCTCGAGCGGTCCACCGAGCTCGAGCCCGTCGACCGGCTCCGTGCACGCAACGCCGCCACGCTGGACGCGCTCGTGCCGGCGCTGGTCCCCCTGGTGACCGCCTGGTGCCGCCGTCACGGCGTTCAGGTGCCCGCGGGGTGGCACGGGGCGGCACTGCTGGAGTGCAAGAGCCACGTCGACGGAACCGGGCTGAGCGACTTGCTGCCGTTGAGCCGGGAACAACTGCTCGACGCGGTGGTACGCGCTGTGGGGTGGCCCGCCGGGATGCCGCATGCCGCGGATGCAACGGCACTGGGCCTCATCGACAGGGACTTCGCACAGACGGCGGCGCGGTCCCAGGGCTCCGGCGGCCCCGTCGATGTCGCTCCGCGCACCATCACCATCGGAGAGGCCGAGGTCAGGGTCGGGCGCGACCAGTTCTCCACCATCGCGGACATCGCCTCGAAGACCATCGACGAGGCCTTCCTCACCCAGTCGGGCAGGGTGCGCCTGGACACCGTGGCAGGTGTGCCCCGGCCACGGCACGGAGGTGCCGGCGGCGCCAAGCCGCGCATCGTCGTCGCGAAGATGAACCAGGCCAACGAGGACCAGCGGTCCGCCGTCGGCCTCGTCGGAGAGGTGGCCGCGCGTGCCTGGCTCCAGCGCCACTACCCCGACGTGCGGTGGACCTCGGGCTACGCGGCCGTCGTCAACGGCGACAGCGAGGCGTCCGACAGCCTGGGGTACGACTTCGAGGTGGCATGGCGTGACACCAGCCGGCTCTACGAGGTGAAGGCGCTGAGCGAACCGTGCGCCGAGCGGGTGGAGTTCGAGCTCGGACAGTCCGAGGTGGACGCGGCCCGCCGCCACGCCCGGGGCAACCGCTACCGTATCCTGCTGATCACCTCGGCCCTCGTCCCGGAAGAACGTCGCGTGTTCGACCTGCCGAACCCGTTCTCGACCCAGGGGCGCGACCGCTTCAGGATGGTCAGCCGGGGGCTGCGCTATCAGTGTTCGCCCTTGGGGAGGGGGTAGCGCGCAGGCCCGTACCGGCGAGGGGTCCGGTCGGCCGACGACGGGTCGCCGCGCCGTGAGGTGGAGGCATCGCCTCCACCTCCGGTCCCGGCCCTCAGTTCTGCGGATCCATGGAGCGCGGCAGTTCGAGCAGCCCTTGCGCCGGCAACAGCCGGCCGTCGGTGACCGGGTCCGGGCTGAAGTGCATCAGGCTGTTGCGGAACCGGCGGCACTCCTCGAGGGCGGTCAGGAAGTGCTCCTGGTCGATGGCTCAGCCCAGGGCAGCCCAGTTGTCGGGGTCCTTGAGCAGGTGCCCGTATGCCCCGAAGGTCAGGTTCGCGGCCGAGTTGATTCGGGAGGCACGCCGTCCGGGAACCACGGCGCGGATACGGTCGAGGGGGATGCACCGGTCGACCACGCGGCGCAGCCGCTGGCGGTCTGGGCCGAGTGTGCGCTCACATCCCCCGGGTGAACTGGGCGGGTACGTACCCGTACCCGTATCCTGGTGGGGTTCCGACGAGGAGGTCTCCATGTCCGACGCCCATGTCCGTATCCCGGCCGACGCCCGCGACAGGCCCGCCCGGATAGCTTCCTCCGAAGGCATGTCCCTGCGCGGCTACCTGTCCCACCTCGCCGAGATGGTCGGCCGTCGGCGTGATCGTCGCTGCCGGCACCGTCGCCCTGAGCTCGCTTTTCAAGGTCTGGTGCCGCATCGAAGGTTGGCTGTATCAGCCCTCGCCTCCACAAGCTCGTCCGGCACAATGATCGTGTGACGAACAATGAGGACGTCGGGACTCCGTCCATCAGCACAGGGTTTGTCAAAGGCATGCTGATAGGCGTCGCAATCGGGCTCGTGCTGGGGCCGGCTGTCTTCGACGACATGGCGATCGGCCTGGCGCTCGGCGGTGGCGCAGGCGGAGTCCTCGGTGTCACTCTCACGGCACGGCGCGGCGCTCGCAGCGCGAGTCTTTACGACTTCACAGAGTGGCTCAACTCGGAGTGCTGTGCCCGGGCTGCGCAAGCCGGCCGGATGCCGGGGGTGCGCGCCGGCTGACTCGGACAACGCGGCCGACAGACCGGGAAGGAGGGCCGTGCCGACACCGCAGGTACTCGATGAGTTGCTGCGTCAGCTGAGGCTTCGTGTCGGCCAGGATGCAGATTTTGATCTGCAGGCGCTGATCGATTGGTTGGGTCGGCAGCTCGGCGCGGAAATCGCTCTGGTTGACCGCGCGGGCAAGGTGGAAGTGTCCACTGTTCGGTTTGCGCCGGACATCCTTCCTCGTCTCCAGACGGTGCTGGCGAAGTTGTCAAGCGGACAATTGGCCGCTGCTGCCTCGCAGATGGGTGTGTTCCATGTGCGGTGCGAAGCGCTGGGACGGCAAGTGCCGCGTCCGGTGCTGGTGGTGGGCAGCCCGTTGCCGCTGGCGCGGGAGGCGCTGGCGCTGGCGTCCCATGTCGGCGCCATGGTCGAGGTGTTGCGACGTGTCCGGCAGGCCGACGACCTCGCACTCCGCTATCAGCAGGCGGCAGCGCGGCTGCGCCTGGCGATCTTCATGGCCCTGATGACTGGAGAACTGACGCTGGCCCGCCGGATGACGGCCGGTGCCGTTCCGCCGTTGCTGGACGCTGAACGTCTGCGCATCCACCTGCTGCGCTGCCCGTCGTCAGACCGCGGCAGGCTCATCGATGCCCACCAGGACGCGTCCGGCTATCACGGTCGAGGCTTGATGGTGCGTTGCCCTGTCTATGACGACCACCTCATCTGTCTCCTGCCCATGGACCACGATGGCGACAGCGTGGACGGTGGCCTGGCCGCTTTCCTGCGGGCGCTGGTGCGAGACAACTTGGACTACGCGCTGGGCATCAGTGCCCCCGTGCCCTTGCCGGCCACTGCGCGGGCCTACGATCAAGCACGCCATGCCCTGGCCGTCGCCTGCCACACGCCCGGGCGGGTTGCCGACCACTACGGCCAGCCGCCGCTGGCCGGGCTGCTACCTGGTCAACAAGCCCTCGCCTGGGCCCGTGCGTTCCTGGAGCCGATCAGGGCGGCCCCCCAGCTCACCCTCGACATCACCAGCCTTTCCCTGAGCTTCCCCCGCTCCGGTGTGGCGCGGCTGCTCGACGTCAGCCGCAACACCGTCGCCGCGCATTTGAGGCGTGTCCAAGAAGCCCTCGGCCTCGACCTGCAGGATCCCCGCAGCCGCGCCGAGCTCGCCCTGGCCCTGGCGATCACCGACCTCCCCCTGCCCGACGGCAACGCCGTGGCCGAGGCTCGGCCGACGCCTTCGGTGGACAGTCTGCTGTCCACCGAAGCGGCCGTCACCTGGGCTCATGCCTTCCTCCAACCCCTGCAGCTCGGCACGGACCGCACCGTGCACCAGACCCTGCGGGCCTGGATCGAGGCCGGCACCGATGCCCAGCGAACGGCCCGGGACCTCGGCATCAGCCGCACTACTGTCCGCGCCCACCTGTGCACCGCCGAACAGCTCCTGAAGCGCAGCCTCCTGACCCCGGGCCCCGGCACCCACGAACTGGTCCACGCTTTCCGCATCGCCGACCGTGCACCGTGAACAGTCTCGACCCCGTGACTGCGCACCGTGCGCATTGCCCGCCCTCCACAGCGCTCCCTAAAGTCTGCCTCACCCGGTATGCGCTGTCGGTCCAACCGGCCAACGCGCCATTCCGGCCGTGACGTACAGGGGGAATCTCTATGAGATGTAAGCGCGCGGTATGACGCTTCAGGTTTCCGGCAGCGTGTCATCGGCAGACGGTGAGTGAACCGTCGCCGAAAGAGGTGACGCGGGAAACGAGGCGATAGGCCGCCCGCTGGAGGACGAGCCCGTGTCCCCCATCATGCTGCCGACCCTGCCCCTCGCCGCTCACAGGGTGGGCCGGTGACCGGCAACGCGATCGAGGTCCGGGAGCCGACCCGGCACCACCTCCGCAGGGGCCGACCGGACCTGGTGTGCGCCGGTCCGGGCCCGGCCCACATCTTCTGCCGCCACAGTGGCGGCCGGAACACCAACGGGGAAGGGACCACATGACCATCCGTACTGCCAGACCTCGCCTGGCCGTCGCCGCCGTTCTGGGCACCACCCTCGGAGCCGTACTGGCCGTGGGCACGCTGCCTGCTTCCGCAGCCGTATCCGACGGCTATGTCAGCGGTAGCGGCAGCTTCCGCAACGACTGGTCCGACGAGACCGTGCACGCCGACTACTACCCGCGATCCAACGCCGCCTGCCTGTGGCAGAAGATCCTGTGGGCGGAGGGACTGCTCGCGGACTCCGAGGTCGACGGCGCCTTCGGCAGCAGGACCGTCGCCCGCACCAGGTCGCTCCAGTCCCGCTGGGGAACACCCGCGACCGGGAAGGCCGACAATTTCACCTTCACCAGGGCCGCCGGTCGGCTGGCGTTCGTCTCCGGCACCATCGCGAGCGGCAAGCGGCTGGAGCTCAAGTACAACGGCGCCGCACATGACTTCACCGTGCGGCGCGATGAGCGCGGGCGGCACGGATCCCACCTGGACGGCGGCTGGAAGGCCGCCGCGTACAAGCAACGCACCTGCGTCTGACCACGACGCACCGCACACCAACGGGAGGAACCCCATGAACAGGCGCATCGCGACTGTGCTCGGTGCCGCCGCCGCGGCCCTGATGCTCACCACGACCACGGCATCCGCGGACACGATCATCACCGACGACGGCAACTTCATCTACTGGGAGAGGAACTGCAACACGTCGTACGCCGGTACGGTCAGCAAGACCAAGGCGACCACCGCGAAGGGCAACGACGGATCGTGCGCGGGCCACGCCTGGCTCCGCGTCCTCGGAGACAGTTGGGGCAGCTGGAAGCATGACGCGACCAGCAAGACCCTCAACAGCCCGAAGGGCAAGTTCCGCAAGGCGCAGCACAAGGGCTGCGCCGACTGCACGGTCTACACCACAGAGGTGAAGTAGGCCGGCCGTCCCTGCAGGGACGCCACGGACAAGGGCCCACGCGCGGGTGGGGAACACCAGCGCGTGGGCCCTGCGGGGCTTTGGAGCCGCGGACGGGGAGGGCGCCGGGGAGGGTGCCGGCGACTTCGGCGCAGCCGGAACCGTGCCGATCGCCGCGGCTGCTCTTGCGCCGAGCGGCGGAACTCGGCTGCGGCTGAGCTTCGTTCCTTCGGGTCGTCGGGCTTGACCGGACTCGACAGGCCGCTGAGCAGGGTTGTCACCATGGCCAGGGCGAAGGGGCGGCGGCCCCAGGACGATCCCGCGGACAGCAGCATGCAGGACGCGACGCTGCTCATCCTGGAGTACTCGGCGAACAGGGTGCGGGAGCCATGATCCGGGGCGGTGCGGAACGCCTCCGGGAAGGCCGGCCGGCGTGGACCTCTGCCACCGGCGGTGGCCCGTTGGCCAGTGGCTTGAGAGCTGACGAGGCCTCGGTCGCCGAGTGCATGGGCATGGCCCTGCTGCGGCTGCGCGAGGCCGGATCGGCCGTCCCGTTCCGAGTGCGGGCTTTGCGCCTCACCAGATCCGGCCACCGGACATGAAGCACATGGCGGGTCCGGTTCTGCGGCGTGGACATGGTGCCGAGGGAGGAAGTGGAGCGTCGAGCAGCGCGCCCAGGGGAGGGCCCAGCGTCTCCGGAGTGGGACGGATCCGTCGGCGGCCGACGAGGGCCCCGCTCCGGGCCGTCGCCTTCTTCGAGGGGGTAAGACGAACGGGGAGATCGCCGCCGCCCCGCGGTTCTCGGAGCGGCCGGTGGAGGACCGCACCGGCGGAAGCGGTTTCCCGGCCGGTGCGGCGGCAGGTGGAGCCGGTCCGGTGGGGGAGCAGCCCCACGCGGTGGGGCGGGTGCGGGTAGTCGCCGCTCGCGCCCGGGTCCCAGCCCTGGTGGGCGTACCGCAGGTGGCAGGGGTCGAACGGCGGTGTCTGGGCGTTGCCGGAGCGGATCAGCTCTCCGTGGAGGCCAGGGGCGACCAGGACGACCGGTATCGTTCGGAATATCGGTAATGGTCAGAAATGGGTCGAGGACTTACCGGCGGCTCCTGCTCACCGATGGGGAAAGGTGGTCGTCGGACTTCGTCCCGGCACGGGGAAACAGGAGGGCGGCATCCCGGAGGGCTTCGGGGGTACAAGCTCCCTGCTCGGAGTCCGGTGGCAGCTGACCAGGTCCGGAGTGCGGCAGGCCGCTTCACGGCCGTCGGCTTCCGGAGCGTCAGCGCGCCCGAACGCCGACCGCGTCCTCATTCTTTATCTACACAGGTGGAACATGTCTGGCGTCACGGAAGTACCCGAAGACACGCAACTGGACGACCGCGCGGATCTGGACACGGAAGTCCGCGACACCCGCTCACTGCGGCTGAGACGCAGGCTGGAACGGCTGATCGGTATCGCGGCCACCGAGGGCAACGCGCTGGTCCCGCTCCGCAACGGCGACGAGATCTTCGGTGCGATGCTCGACGCCATCCGGGGTGCCGAGCACACCGTGGACATGATGACCTTCGTCTACTGGCGGGGTGACATCGCGCACGAGTTCGCCGAGGCGCTGGCCGAGCGCGCCCGGGCCGGAGTCCGGGTCCGGCTCATGCTCGACGGCTTCGGCAGCCGGCCCATAGAGAAGGACCAGCTCGACCTCATGGACGAGGCCGGAGTGGACGTGGCCTGGTTCCGCCAGCCGCTCTACCTCTCGCCCTTCAAGCAGAACCACCGCTGCCACCGCAAGGTCCTCGTCGTGGACGAGGCGACCGCCTTCACCGGTGGCGTCGGGATAGCCGAGGAGTGGTGCGGCGACGCGCGCAACGAGAACGAGTGGCGCGACACCCACGTGCAGGTCCGCGGCCCCGCGGTCGACGGTCTCGCCGCGGCCTTCGCCCAGAACTGGGCCGAGTGCCACGACGACCTCTTCGACGACCGCGACCGGTTCGTCGGCACCGAACCCCAGGGCGACGCCGTCGTCCAGGTCGTGCGCGGCTCCGCCTCCTTCGGCTGGCAGGACATGCAGACCCTGATGCGCGTCGTCCTCGAGTCCGCCGAGGAACGCGTCCGTCTCACCACCGCCTACTTCGCCCCCGACGCCTACTTCACCGAGCTGCTCTGCGCCGCCGCCCGGCGCGGGGTGGAGGTCGAGATCCTGCTGCCGGGCCCGCACACCGACAAGCGGGTCTGCCAGCTCGCCGGACAGCGTTACTACGAAGACCTCACCGCCTGCGGTGTGAAGATCTACCAATACCAGCCGACGATGATGCACGCCAAGGTCGTCACCATCGACCGGATCGCCTCCCTGGTCGGCTCGACCAACTTCAACCGGCGCTCGCTCTCCCACGACGAGGAGGTCATGCTCGCGGTCATGGACCCCGAGTTCACCGCCGCCCTGGACGGGCACTTCGACGAGGACCGGGAGAAGAGCGTGCTGATCGAGCGCGGTCGGTGGAAGCGCCGCGACCTCCTCCAGCGGGCCCGGGAGGCGGCTGTGGTGCCGATCCGCCGCTACCTCTGAGCGCACCGGTCCAACCCGACGTCCCGGACTCCGGCCCGGCGGACAAGAGGCCGCCGCCACCCCGAGAACGCCGAGAACGCCGGGTCCCGGGAACGCCGGGGCCCTCCCAGGGACCCCCCCCGGGAGCGGTCCGTCGCATCGCCGCACATGCCTGCCCGCAGCATCCCTGCCCGCGGCATTCCCGCCCGCGCCCGGCTCACCGCGGCCGATGGGGGGCACGTCCGACGGCCACCGAGCCGGGTGGTCCGGTGGTCCGGTGGTCCGGGACCCCACGGACGGGGCGTGTGGCTCAGGCGGTTTCCTGATGGTCGAAGGTCCGGGCGGGTTCGCCGACCGCGTCGCACAGTGCGCCGAGTCCGGTGGCGAGGGCGTGCTGGGCGTCGGGGGTCATGCGGCTCATGGCCTGACGGAGTGCCTCTTCCCGGCGCTGCCTGATGCCGTGCAGGTGGGCGAGGCCCGCGTCGGTGAGGTCCAGCTGCATTTCGCGACGGTCCTGGGGGCGCGGGGTCCGGCGGAGGAATCCGGCGGCCTGGAGGCGGTCGCAGAGGCGGGTGACGGACGGTGCGGCTGCGGAAAGGCGGCGGCCCAGCGTGCTCAGGTTGATGCCCGGCTCGCGTTCGACGATGAACATCACACGTGTCTGAGCGGCGGAGAGCGGCGCGGTACCGAGCACGCCGCGGCCACGCTCCCAGGCGATCTCCAGGAGCTCCAGGACCTGGCCGACTTCGGGCACGGCGGGGGAGTCGTGCTGGTGGAGGGAGGTGAGGGCCTCGCGCATGTGACACTCCCGAGTGGGCCGTCTACGCCCGTTCCGGCTGGTCGATGTGGGCAGTCGCACCATGAAGATAGGCGAAGGAAAGAAGGACCGGCACCAGTGGACAGACCCAGCGCGGTCGAACGCTCTCTGCGCGAGGCCGCGCCCCACGAGATCTTCGACGTGCTCCGCTCCCTGATCGAGCGCCGTCATCATGCCCGGTCGGTGGAGCTGCTCATGGCCGACTATGCCATGAAAAGGCTGCAGCCCGTCGGGGTGCTGCCGCACACCCGCCCCCCGGTGTCGGTGTACGGGAGTGCTGAGGGTCGTGCCTTCGGCGCACAGGAACCGCACTGTGTGTACGACGACCCGGCGGCCACGGTGACGGTGCACCTGCCGGTCAGCGTCCGGGGGGAGAGGCTGGGGGGTCCTGAGCGTCACCTTGCGGACCGGCGAGGACGGACCGGCCGCGGACGTGGTGGAGGAGCTTCAGGAGTGCGCCGACGCGCTGGCGCACGAGGTGGTCGTCGCGGGACGGGACACCGATCTGTTCCTGCAGGCGCGCCGGGCGGAACGGCTGACGCTGGCCGCCGAGATGCAGTGGCAGTTGCTCCCCGGTGGTTCCTGTGCCCGGCCCGAGTACAGCCTGGGTGCCCAGCTGGAACCCGCGTACGCCATTTTCGGCGACAGCTTCGACTGGTCGGCCTCGGCCGACGACCTGTACCTGACCGTCAGCAACGGCATGGGCGAGGGGACCGACGCCGCGTTGCTGACCAGCCTTGCGACCAATGCCCTGCGCAATGCCCGCCGGGCCGGCCTGGACCTGAGTGACCAGGCCTATCTGGCCGATCAGGCCGTTCACGGGCAGTACCAGGGAAGCCGCTACCTGTCGACGCTGCTGTTCCGGTTCCACCTCCCGACCGGGGACGTGGAGATCATCGACGCCGGTTCACCGCGCGTGTGGCGGGTGCGCAAGGGGGTGGTCGAGGCGATCGAACTGGAGGCGCAGATGCCCCTGGGCATGTTCGAGGACACCGTCTACGTTCCACAGCACCTCAAGGTCGAACCCGGAGACCGGTTGCTCTTCATCAGTGACGGCGTCTACGACGCGTTGTCACCGAGCGGTGAGAGGTACAGCCTCCGAGCACTGGCCGCGTCGATCACCGGCGCGCGGCTGCTGCCCGCCTCACAGGTGCCCAGAGCGATACTGCAGGAACTGCTCGGGTACCGCGGCTCCCACCCGGCTGCGGACGACTCCCTGGTGGTGTGTCTGGACTGGCACGGCCGCCCCGCCCCGGGCCGGGACGGCCAGGACCTGCCCCGGACCACGGTGGTGTGACCTTTCCGTGGAGTTCCCGGGTTCGCGTCGTGAGGGGGGCGGGCGGCGTCCCCGCCTCGGGAGGCGGGGCGCGCGGGGGGCGGGTTGCCATCGAGGACGCGCCTGGGTAATGCTTGCCGCAAGCTAAGTATTTCTCGTCCACCGGGAAGGGTGGTGCGGTTCGCCCCGGGCGGGCCCTCTTCATGGCCTCTACCGAGGGAGTCCCCGTGCCGATACCCGAGCAGCGCTCCGCGTCCGGCCTGTGGACTCTGGCCCCCTACCCCGTGATCATGATCGACGAGGCCGGCACCGTCGTGGAGACGAACCCCGCGGCCGCCCTCCTCCTGGAAGGCGCGGTGCCCGGGGCGAACATGCTGGACGCGGTCCCGGACTGGCTGGCCCGGGCCCACCTGGAAGCGGTCGTGGACGGGCGGCGTCCTGCCCGGGAGCACCGGGACGCCGGGGGCCCGCCTTCGGTGTCGGGGCGGATCGCGGCCCACAGCTTCGAGGCGCACCCCACCCGGAGCCAGGACGGGAAGGTGGTGTGGTGGCTGGTCGACGACACCGACCGCCGGCTCGCCGAGGAGACGCTCGCCACCGAGCGCGAACGCACCAGGTTCCTCGCGGAGGCGTCCAGTACCCTGCTGGCCTCGTTGAACACCGACAGATGCATGGCCGCCACCGCGCAGATGGCCACCGAGTTCCTCGCGGACGTGGCGGTCGTCGTCGCCCCGCCGTCCGGCAGCAGGCTGCCCGTCGCGCACGGCGTCGCGGGCCGGGAAGTCACCCGTACCGTGGTCGCGGCCGATCCGTCCGGGCTCCCGGGTCTCAGCGAGGCGCTGCAGGGGTTCCCGCCCGTCCCCTCACGCTGGATCGACCCCGCGGCACTGCCCGACTGGGTCGTCCCGCAAGGCTTCGACGGGACGGTCCGGTCGGTCGTCGTGACCCCCCTGCCCGGCCACGGCGTGCCCGCCGGAGCCCTGATCCTGCTGCGCAGCACGGATCATGCGCAGTTCAGCGAGAACGAGGAGATCTTCGCCCGGCTGTTCGCCGCCCGGGCCGGCGCCGCCCTGTCCGCCTCCCGCCTCTACAGCGAGCAGAGCGCCATCACCCGGACCCTGATGCGTGACCTGCTTCCTCCTCGACTGGAGCGGCTCAACGGGGTGGAGATCGCCGGCGGCTACCGGGCCGCCGGGGCCAGTGAGCGGGTGGGCGGCGACTTCTACGACGTCCACCCCGGCAGCACCACGGCCGACGCGTCGCTGGTGGTCCTGGGCGACGTGTGCGGCAAGGGCCTGGACGCGGCCGTCCTGACCGGCAAGATCCGCAACACCCTGCAGGCGCTGGTGCCCATGGCCGACGACCACGAGCGGGTGCTGCAGCTTCTCAACGGAGCGCTCCTGACCTCTCACCACACCCGTTTCGCGACCCTGGTGCTGGCCTCGGTGCAGCGCGCGGAGAGCCAGGTGCGGCTGCGCCTCACCTCGGCCGGTCACCCCGCACCCCTGGTGGTCCGTACGGACGGCAGCGTCGAGGAGGTTCCCACGCGCGGCTCCCTGATCGGGGCCCTCCCGACGATCGAGGCCCGCTCGGTCGAGACGGTCCTGCAACCGGGCGAGACGTGCCTGCTCTACACCGATGGATTCACCGAGGCCCGCGGTGGGCCGCTCGGCGACGAACTGTTCGGCGAAGAGCGCCTGAAGAAAGCCCTGTCGGAGTGCGCCGGCATGCCGGGGGAGGCCGTGGTCGAGCGGATCCAGATGCTCGCCTCGCAGTGGCTGCGCGACGGCAGCCATGACGACATGGCCGTCGTCGTCATCAGTGCTCCGCACACGGCCCACCTGGGCGCGGTGAACGGCCGCGCCCGGGGCAGGTACACCGCATGAACGCGAGAGGCGACTCCGGTCCCGACGGCCTCCAGGCCCTTCGGGACCGGTTGTGGACGGCGTTGACCGGCCGCGACGAACACGGTGCCGCAGAGCTCGTCCTCACCGCCCTGGAGGACGGTGTGGGCGTGGAGACGGTTCTGCTGGATCTCATCGCCCCGGTGCAGGCGAAGGTCGGTGCCGAGTGGGCGGCCAACCGTCTGAGCGTCGCGCAGGAACATGCCGCCAGCGCCATCACCGAGCGCACCATCGCCGTCCTCGCCCACCACCCCGCCGCCCGCACCGCTCCTGCTCTGGGCCGTGTCACCGTGGCGTGCGTGGACCAGGAATGGCACGTCCTGCCGGCTCGCCTCCTCGCCGAAGTCCTCACCCTGCGTGGCTGGCAGGTCGACTTCCTGGGCGCCCAGGTGCCCACCCCCCACCTCATCGACCACCTCCACCACAACACCGTGGACGCGGTCGCCCTCTCCTCCTCGATCCCCACCCGGCTGCCTGTCGCCCACGCGGCGATCACCGCCTGCCAGGCCGTCGGAGTCCCCGTCCTCGTCGGCGGAGCGGCCTTCGGGCCCGACGGCCGCTTCGCCCGTCTGCTCGGAGCCGACGCCTGGGCCCCCGACGCACGCGCCGCGGCCCGGCAGCTCGCCGACGGGATCCCCGCGTCCGGCCTCGCCACCGGGCGGCAGCGGATCGATGACCTGCCCCACCTCGCCGACCAGGAGTACACGCTCGTCGCCCGCTCGCAGGGGCAGCTCGTCAAGGAGGTCCTCGCACGGATGGACGACCGCTTCCCCGCGATGGCCGCCTACACCGCTCCCCAGCGGGAGCGCACCGCCGAGGACATCGCGCACATCGTCGAGTTCCTGGCCGTGGCCCTCTACACCGATGACGACGAGCTGTTCACCACGTTCATCACCTGGACGGCCGGCATCCTCACCGCACGCCGCGTGCCCGCCCGGTCCCTGCAGCCCGCACTGGACGTCCTGGCCACCGAACTCAAGGACTTCCCCCGATCCACCCGGCTGCTCGACCGGGCACGTTCCGCCCTGGACGGCCTATCCGTACCAGCCGGAACACACCCCGGAGCTCCCGCATGACCCCCCTGCCCCACCGCCCCTTCAGCCTCACCGTGGAAGCCGGGCAGGGCACCGCACACCTCCGTCTCGCCGGTGACCTGGACTACGACACCTGCGACGAACTGGTGGAGCAGGCCGAACAATGTCTCATCACCCACCCCGGTCTGCAGGACCTGCGCCTCGACTGCGCGGAACTCCGGTTCTGCGACTCCATGGGCATCTCCGTCCTTCTGATGATCCACCGCAAGACCACCGCCCGGAACATACGGCTGAACCTGGACGACCCGCCCCCGTTCCTGGAACGCATCCTGGACACCACCGGAGTCCGGCATCTCTTCTCCCAGGCGCACCCGTCCCAGCAGACCGGGCAGGCCACCCCCGGTCAGAGCACCTCCCCCCGCACCCCGCCGCTCCCCGCCCCACGGCCCCCCGGGCCGGGGAACCCCGAAGACCCCGGACCGGAACCCGAGAAGGCCCTCCTGTAAGGGCGTCGGGGGAGAAGCCCGCAAGGGCATCGGGGAAAGCGGGGGCCCGTCCCGGTCCGTACCCGCCGGAGTCCGCGAGGCGTGAATCCCGGGACGCTTCGCACACGGGCGCGTCGGGGTCGTTCGCGGGTGTTGCCGCACCGAGACGTCGGACGGCGCGGTACGGGTGCCGGCTGCCGCGGAGAAGGCCGCGTCGAAGGTCCGGGAGGCCGTCCGTCCGGGACACGGGATTCCCGGTGCCCGCGGAGCCGGGGCGCCCAGGACGGCGCGCACCTCACACCGCTCGGGACGCACGTCTGTACGGCACCGGCCACTTCCTGGGGGTCCGCCCCGGGGGGGGGCATGCCGGCCACCGGTCCGCTCCCCTTCTTCGTCAAGGACCCCGCTCGCTCGTGACGGCAGCGAATCACACGTCAATACTTACGCGAAATTTTTTTCGCGTAAGTATTGACGTGTGATTCGGGCGGGGAGACGCTGGAGGCGCCCCTTCTTCCCTCTTCCGGAAGGCGCGAAGGTCATGAACCTCCCTCACCCGCACCCCGCGGACGCCACGTCGCCTGCTTCCGTGCCCGGCCGTTCGCGCTCGCGGTTCCCGGTGGCCGCGGTGCTGGCCGACCGTCTCGACGACGCACCCGTGGCGGATGCCGCCGTCCGGCTTGCCGCCGCACGCGGCGCGCCCCTGCTGCTGATCGCGGTGATGCCGCCGTTGCCGCCGCGGGCCGTGCCGCCCCACCCGCACGGCGTGACGGTCCGCGCGGTGCTGGGGCGGGCGCTGCCGCAGGTGGCCCGCGCCGGCCTCGCCCACCAGCCGGCCCTCTACCACCGTCCCGCCGGGCGCACGGGGCGGCTGGGCGCGGCGAAGGCCCTGCTGGATGCGGCTGTCGCCCATGGCTGCTCGCTGCTGGTCGTCTCCCGCAGCGGGCCGGCGGGGCTGGACGCGTGCACCGTGATGGAGGCGGCCGCCCTCCGTGGTGGCCCGCTCGTCCATGCGGCCTCTCCGGCGCCCTGGGTGCCCCTGATCGCGCCCCGCCCTCCGGGCTGACCGGTATGCCGGGCGGCCGCCGGGAGGGGCGGCCGTGGACGGGGGACCGGCTCCCGGCGCGCTCCGCGGGGAAGGGTGGCCCGGGGCCGCTGGCGCCCCGCACCCTTGCGCCGTCGGTGGGGGGGGGGGGGGGGGCCCCGCCCCCCCCCCCCCGCCGCGGCTCGTCCGGCGGCCCGTCAGGAGGTGGTGAGTTCCTCCCCGGTGGGGGTGTCCTCGCGGTGCAGGAAGGTGACCAGCAGGTCGCCGACGGGATGGTCGGCCTCGGCGGGGTGGCGCAGCGCGACGCTGAGGTCGATGGTGTAGCGGTTGCGGCGGCCGACGCGGGCGCGGGTGAGATATCCGGCCGCTTCGAGGTCGGCGACGATCAACTGCACGGCGCGTTCGGTGATGCCGACGGCCTCCGCCACGTCCCGCAGGCGGATCTCGGGATCGCGGGCGAGGGCGATCAGGACGCGGGCGTGGTTGGTCAGGAACGTCCACTGGTCGCCGCGCGCGGCGGAGGGCTGGCTCATGACCCTCATCATACGAAGTCCGCTTCGCGTGACCAACATCATTTCACGAAAAACTATTGACGAAAAATTTTTCGCGTAATTCTTGACGGGGATCGGGTGGCCGGGTGACGCTGAACACACCCCGCCCTTCCCCTTCGACTCCGCCGAAAGGGGGTCACGATGTCCGCCCCGACCTCGACCCCGGCCCCGACCCGTCCCGACGCCACCGGCGCACCGGCCCTGCCCGTCTCCCTGCCGCGCCCGGTCACCGCGCTGGTGACCGACCGGCCCGACGACCTCGCCGTGGTGGACGCCGCCGTCCGCCTGGCCGCTTCCCGCAAGGCCCCGGTGCTGCTGGTCGCCGTGCTGCCCGCACAGCGGCAGATCCCGGCCACGGCGGCCCGCGCGGACGCCTCCACCGTCCGGATGTTCCTGGCCCGGGTGCTGCCCCGGCTGCGGCACGCCGGGGTGGGCTACATCCCCGTCGCCCACCGCGCCCCGGCCGCCGCGGAGGGGCCGCCGGGGCTGCGGGCCGCGAGCGGGGTGCTGGACCTGGCAGCGCGGCACCACTCGCCGCTGGTGGTGGCCTCCAGCCGGGGGCCGGCCGACCTGGACGCGCACGGCCTGACCGAAGCCTCCGCCGTGCGCGGCGGACCGTTCGTCTACGCCGTCGACCCCGCCGCCCGCTCGGTGACGCCCCTCGCCGGCGCCGTCCTCGGACCGGCCGGCCCGCCACCCACCGCGGTACGCACCGTGTGGGCACTGGCCGACCGGCGCCCTTCGGCGGCGGCTGCCCCGCCGAAGGAGACGTGATGGACGGCCTGACCGCGCCGGCGCGCCGCGGTGGCTGCTCGCACCGGTCGTACTGCTCGCACCGGTCGACCCGTTCGTCGGCGCCCTGTGTGCCGCCCTCACGACACGGCCGCGCCGCCGCACGGCCGCCGCCCGGCGACCCCGTGACCAGGGAGGTGAGCGCCCCTGTGAACCGGCGGCCCGTGCCCGGCCCCCCTCCGTGACCCGCCGGGGCACGGCCACCGCCCTCGACCGTCCTCCCGATCCGTCAGAGGAAGCCGATGCACCATGAATGACCTGTCGTTCACCGTCCCGCTGTGGGGGTGGGCCGCCGTCACCCTCGTGATCGCCGTCATGCTCGCCGTCGACCTCGTCGCCCACCGCGACCACCACGTGATCGGCTTCAGGGAAGCGGCCCTCTGGTCCGGGGTGTGGATCGCCATCGGTCTCGCCTTCGGCCTGGTCCTCCTCGTCTGGCAGGGCAGCGAGGTGTCCACCACCTACTACGCCGGCTACCTGATCGAGAAGGCACTGTCCGTCGACAACGTCTTCGTCTTCGCGCTGGTCTTCTCCTTCTTCGCCGTCCCCGACGCCTACCAGCACAAAGTCCTGTTCTGGGGCGTCGTCGGAGCGCTGGTCTTCCGGCTGGTGTTCATCTTCGTCGGCGCCGAACTGCTGCAGCTGTTCTTCTGGACCGCCTACCTCTTCGGCGCGTTCCTGATCTGGACCGGCTACAGGATGGCCGTCTCCAAGAACGAGGAGATCCACCCCGACCGCAACGTCATCGTCCGCCTGGTCAAGAGGGTCGTTCCCACCGACCCGAGGTTCCACGGCGGCCACTTCTTCACGAAGACCAACGGCCGGCGGGTGGCCACCCTGCTGTTCGTGGCGCTGGTCGCGATCGAGGCCACCGACCTGATCTTCGCCGTCGACTCCGTCGCCGCGATCCTCGCGATCACCACCAACACCTTCCTGGTGTGGACCGCCAACGCCTTCGCCGTGCTCGGCCTGCGCAGCCTGTACTTCTGCCTGGCCGGACTGCTGCGCCGCTTCGCCTACCTCCACTACGGCCTCGCGGTCCTGCTCGCCTTCGCCGGCGTCAAGCTCATCCTGTCCGAGACCCCCGTCGGCAAGCTGCCCATCCCCCTCACCCTCGGCGTCATCGTCGCCACCATCACCGTCTCCATCGCCTGGTCCCTCATCGCCACCCGAGGCCAGGACGGCGACACCGACCGCGACACCCCGGCCGGGGCCGACCGGCCCGCGACCGCCGGACCCGCACCCGGCGGCACCGGCCCGCACCACCCGGAGGCACCGTCATGACCATCTGGGCACCGGCCCGCACCTCCCGTTCACCGCACCGCCCCGGTGCCCGCCGACACACTCACCGGCCATCCGGCCGGCAGCGGCATCCCGGCCCTCGTCACCGCCGCCCCGCGCCGTCCGCGAGGGGACCGTCCAAGCCGGGCTGCCCGCCGCCCCCGCCGATGCGACTCCGACCGCCGCGGCCGCCTTCCGCTCCACCGGCTTCAGCCTTCGGGGCCCCGCCCCGCGCCGTCCGCGAGGGGACCGCTCAAGCCGGGCTGCCCGCCGCCCCCGCCGATGCGACTCCGACCGCCGCGGCCGCCTTCCGCTCCACCGGCTTCAGCCTTCAAGGCCCTGCTCCACCCCGCGCGCGCAGGACGGCCTCGCCCACCGGGCCGACGCCGTCCTCTTCCTCCCACCGAGGGCCTCACCGGGGCGCTCACCGCAGCCGGGCGCGCCGCCGCCGTGCCGCCCGGGCCGTGCTCAGACCGTGCGGGGAGGCAGGGGGCGCAGGGCCGGGCCCTGGAGCACTTCGCCGTCGACCCCGAACCGCGAGCCGTGGCAGGGGCACTCCCAGGCGGTCTCCGCCTCGTTGAAGGCGACCAGGCAGCCGAGGTGTGTGCAGCGCGCCGACACGGCGTGGGTGGCTCCGCCCTCGTCGCGGTAGACGGCGCAGCGGCGCCCTCCGACCCGGACGATCGCACCCGAGCCGGGGGTGATCTCGGCGACGGAGTCGACGTGGGTGGTCTTCAGGCGGTCACCCACGAAGTGCCGGGCGACCTCGGCCTGTTGTTTCAGCAGGGTCGCGCCCTCCCGGACGGTGCTCCACAGACGGCGTGGGTCGTACAGCCCCGCCCACTCGGGTTCCGTGCCGGTGAGCGTGGACGCCAGCAGCTGTCCGGCCATGGCACCCCCGCTCATGCCCCAGCCGCCGAAGCCGGTCGCCACGTACACGTGGCGTGCGCCCGGATGGAAGGGGCCGACCAGGGGCACGCCGTCGCTCACGTCGTTGTCCTGGGCGGCCCACCGGTAGGCCGTCTCGCCGACCGCGAAGTGCTCGTGCATCCAGGCGTCCAGCCGCAGGAAGCGCTCGTGGCCGTCCCCCGTACCGGGGGTGAAACTTTCGCCCGTGACGATGAGCAGCCGCCGGCCGTCGTCGAGCGGAGCGGTCCGTACGGACCGCTTGCCCATGTCGTCCGTGATGTACATGTGCTTCGGCGCCCCGGAGGCGGGCAGGGGTGCGGCGACGACCAGTTCGCGGTGCGGTGACAGGCGCGCGAAGTGGAGCGCCCGGTCGAAGACCGGGTAGTGCGTGGCGACGACGACGTCCCCGGCCGTGACCGTCGCGCCCCGCTCCGTCGTCAGCTTGCACGGTCTGCCCTCGGACAGGCCGGTCACCCGGGTGCGTTCGTGGATGACACCGCCCCGTGCGGTGATGTCGTCCGCGAGGGCCAGAAGGTACTTGCGGGGGTGGAACTGCGCCTGGTCCGCCACGAGCACGGCTGCGGCCACGGGGAAGGGCAGGTCCGTGTCCGTCACGAGGCGGGCGTCCAGCCCCGCTTCCGCGGCGGCCTCGGCCTCGGCCTCGAACGAGGGACGTTCCCGCGGGGCAGTGGTGAAGGTCAGCGCCGACGACCGCTCGAGGTCGCAGTCGACCCCCAGTTCCGCCGCCACCGAGGCGACCCGTTCCACCGCTGCCTGCTGGGAGCGGGCGTAGTGGCGTGCGCCCTCCCGCCCGCGCGTGCGGCGCAGCCGCCCGTACACGAGCGAGTGAGCCGCGGTGAGCTTCGCCGTCGTGTAGCCGGTCACCCCGGCGGCCACGCGGTCCGCCTCCAGCACGACCACCTTCCGTCCGGCCCGGGTCAGTTCCCAGGCGGTACTCAGGCCTGCCATGCCCGCCCCGATCACGGCGACGTCCGCCGTCGCGTCGGTGTCCAGTGCCGGCCGCCGGACACCGGGCGCCGTGTCCATCCAGTACGACTCGGCCATACCGGGAAGCTCAGATCGCGTCGTCATGCACCCACGGGTTCCCCCGGCGGCCGAAAGGAGACGCGGTGAGCGGGATCCTTCCCCCGAGTGGCCCTGGACTTCGTAGCCGTCCGGTGGCGCCCGCCGCGCCCGCGCGGCCCGCGCGGTTCATCCGGAGGGAAAGGCCGGAGAGGACGGAAAGGAACGCCGTCCGGTCCGGCGGCGATGCGCCGGGTGCGCACGGCGTACACGCGGGCTGCGCCGAGCAGGACGTCGGCGCGCACGGTGTCAGGCGTCGGGGACGATGACGACCTTGCCGACGACGGTGCCGGACTCGGCGAGCGCCAGCGCCGCCGCGGCCTGTGACAGGGGGATCCTCGCGGCGATCCGCGGGGTCAGGACGCCGTCGGCCACCAGCCGGAGCACCTCGGAGAGGTCCTCGCCCCTCCGCCGCCGCCAGGACGCCCGGTAGCGGCGTTCGCCGGCCCAGAGGTTGTAGAAGTACGCGTTCCTGCCGTTCGGCAGGGTGTTCCACACCGCGAGCCGCGCGAACAGCTTCAGCACCGGCAGCCGCGAGTTGCCCTCCTCGTCTTTGGTGGCCGCGGTGCCGTACGAGACCAGCGTTCCGCCCCGGCGCAGGAGCTGCCACGACTGCTCGACCCCGGCGCCGCCGACGTGGTCGAACACCGCGTCCACGCCGTCCGGCGCGAGTTCCCGGATGCGGCCGTACATGTCCGGGTCGCGGTAGTCGACCGGGGTCGCGCCCAGTGCGCGCACGGTCGCGTGATGGCGCGCCGACGCCGTGCCGATCACGGTGATGCCGGCGTGGCGGGCCAGTTGGACCAGCGTGGAGCCGACGCCGCCGTTGGCGCCCAGCACCACGATCGTCCCGCCGGCGCGGACCCCGGCGACGCGGTGCAGCATCTGCCGGGCGGTGATGCCGTTGACGACCACGGTCTCCGCGGCGGCCGCGTCCACCGCGTCCGGTACGGGCATCAGGTCCGCGGCGTCGAGGAGGAGGTGGCTGGCCCACGCGCCGGTCTTGGTGACCGCGGCGAACCGGCGTCCGACGAGCGCGGCATCGACCTCCGGGCCGGCCGCCGCCACGGTGCCGACCACGTCGTAACCGGGCACGAAGGGGAACGGCGGCTGGTCGTAGTACTTGCCGCGGCGCATCTGCTGCTCGGCGAACGACACGCCGGTCGCGTCCATCCGCAGGAGGACCTGGCCCTTGGCCGGGGCCGGGAGACCGCGGGTCCGGAGCTCCAGGCCGTCCGGCTCGACCGTGCCGGGCAGGACGATCTCGGTGACGGAGGTGGTGACGGTGCTGCTCATGGCGTACCCCTAAAGCTTCCAACCGTTTGCTTACGCCTGTAAAGCTACAGTCGTTAGTTCGAGGTCGGCAAGAGAGAACGACCGTAAGCTTCGCGCTGTAAGGTGACGGCATGGGAGACGACACAGCAGCGACACGCGTCCGTGTCCGCAACCGCCGCGGGGAGGGCGCCCGACTCCGCGACGAGATCGTGACCGCGGCGGTCGCCCTGCTCGACGAGACCGGGGACGAGAGCGCCCTCACCCTGCGCTCCGTCGCCCGCCGTGTCGGTATCGCGGCCCCCTCGATCTACCGGCACTTCCCCGACCAGCCCGCCATCATGCTGGCCGTGGTGCGCAGCGCCTTCACCGAGCTGGACGAACATCTGCGCACCGCCGAGGACGCCGCGGGTGACGCGCCCCGTGAGCGGCTCACGGCGCTGTGCCGGAGTTACCTGGAGTTCGCGCAGGCCCACCCCGGGCGCTACCGCACGATGTTCGCAGGGCTCTGGATCCCCGATCTGAACGAGAGTTCCGTGACCGAGGAGGACATGGTCGAGCTCGGCCGGGCGAGCCTGCGGCGATTCGCCGCAGCCCTCGAGGGCTGCGTCACCGCCGGCTGCGCGACCAGCACCGACGTGTCCGCCGACGCGGTCGCGTTGTGGCTCGGCCTGCACGGACTCGCCCACCAGCGAGCGGTCGCCCCCTCCTTCCCGTGGCCGCCGGACATCGCCGAACGGGTCATCACCACGCTCGCGCACCTCACGGACGGATAGCCGGACGGACAGGGCGACGACTCCCGGGCACGGCGGTGCGAAGGGCCCCGGCAGAAGTGGTCGGACGCGGCGTGTGCGGGCCGGGCCGCCGGACCACCCGCCCGGTGGGCAGTGGACGGCCCTGCCACGGTCGGTTTCACCGGCTCGAGACTCGCCGCCGGCCCCGCCCCGGCGGCCTTCGCCCCCAACGGAGCGACCTGCGCGGCTGGTCGACAGGGTTACGCGGGGCCGGCCGGCGGCGGCCGGCCCCCGCCGGCCGCGTGCTCTCCCGGTGCGGCGGGAGGTGTCCCGCCCCCTCCCCGGGGCTTCGGGGGCGACGCACGCGCCGCGTGACGAACCGGATCGAGGCCGGGCTCCACAAGGCGTTGCGCGGTCGGCGGCCCGGTGTCCCTCTACAGTGCTCTCGGAGACGGGGCAGGGGGGAGCAGGGCATGGAGGGACAACGGTGCTCGGAACACCGGGCGCTGGTGGTCGGGATCGAGGGTCCCGCACCGGATCTGGAGGGCGAGGACCAGCCGGAGTGGCCGCCGCTGCCGTTCGCCCCGAAGTACGCCGGGCAGCTTCGCGACGCCCTCCGCTTCTTCGGCTACCGGCCGCACGACACCGAGGGGGACCCCTCCGGATCGGCGTCCGCCCTGGAGCGGGCCGTCGAGTCGGTGCTGGAGGCCGGTCCCGGGTTCGTCGTGGTGCACGTCCTGGCCCACGGCAAGCCGGCCGACAGCGGCGGCGTCTACGTCGTCGGCGGCGATGCGCGGCTCACCCGCCACGACATCGAGAGCTGGCTCAAGCTGGTCGAGGACGCCGGCCCGGACGAGTCGGCGCCGTACGTGCTGTTCCTGCTGGACCTGTGCTACTCGGGCAACGTGGCCCGGCGGGAGTGGCAGCACGCCCTGCCCGGAGACCGGCGACGGGCCTGGGTGCTCGCCGCCGGCGGGGTCGGCGAGCAGACCTACGACGGCCGTCTGACCCGGGCGGTCACCGAGGTGCTCGGGCGGTTCGCGAACGAGAGCGTACGGGTGGACCCGTCCGTGCCGTACATCCCCTTCCCCCTCTTCTGCCGTCAGGTCATGGACCTGGTGGACGCGTACACGACGGGCGGGCCGCCGCAGAAGGCCCTCGACCCCATGGTCCCCGTGTCGGCCGCGGAACTCTCCCACCTCGCCTTCTTCCCCAATCCCGCGTACGGCCGGGGCGGACCGCGAACCGCGGCCCGCGCCCGGGTGGACCGGACGGTCACCGCACTCCTCGACGAGGTGGCCGACGTCCGGCACTTCACCGGCCGCGCCTCCGGCACCGAGGCGGTGTTCGGGGAGGGAGGCCCGATGTTCTTCCGGGGCAGGGAGGCCGAAGTGCGCTCGCTGGCGGACTGGTTACGGGGCGGGGGACCGGACCTGCGGGTGGTCACCGGCAGACCGGGAGTGGGCAAGTCCGCGCTGCTGGGCGCGCTGGTGTGCGCCGCCCACCCGGAACTGCGAGGGGGAACACACCAGGTGTGGACGTCGCGGGCCGACGCGCCGCCCATGGTCCCCGGTCTGGCCGTGGTGCACGCGCGCAGGCGCTCGGTCCCCGAGGTGATGGCCGGCCTCGGCCGTCAGTGGAAGCTGGGCACCACCCACGACGTCACCGATGTCGTCGCCGCCCTCCGGGAGCGCCCCCGACCACCGGTGCTGATTCTGGACGCGCTGGACGAGGCCGAGCACCCCAGGGAACTGATGACGGCGCTGCTCGCCCTGGCCCCGGCCTGCCGGATGCTGGTCGGCGTCCGGCCGGGACGTCGCTTCGCGCCGTTGTTCCGCAGGGCCGGCGGAGGACGCGTCGACCTGGACGCCGTGCCGGACCAGCGTCTGCGCGACGAGCTGCGCGACTACCTGCGCGGCGTGCTGGCCGTCGACGACCGCTACGCGACGGCCGAGGGGGAGGGGACCGCCGGCCGGCTGGCCGACGGCATCGCCCGGGAGCTGGTGCGGCGCGGTGTGCCGGAGTGCGGCGAGTTCCTGGTGGCCGCGCTGTACGTGCGGCACGTCCTCGACCAGCCCTTCCCGGACGGTCCGGCGGAGGTGCGAAGACTCGTCGGCTCCGTGCCGCGCGATCTCCGCAAGGTCATGAACCTGCATCTCGAGGACCGGTGGCGCCCGCTGTGGACGGACGCCGTCCTCCTCTCCCTCGCCCATGCCCGGGGCACCGGCATGCCGGAGGAGGTGGTGCGGACGGTGGCCGCCGTCTTCGCCCCGCGCGCACCGCGGACCGGGCAGGTCCGCGAGGTGCTCGACACGGTCCGGTTCTACCTGCGCCGTGACGTGGACGGCGAGGGCAGAACGGTGTACCGCCTCTTCCACCAGGGCCTCGCCGACCTCCTCCGGTCGGAAGGGCCGTACGCCGACGCCGTGTTCACCCGGCTGCTCACCCTCGTCCGGGACCCTCGCCACTGGGCGACGGCAGAGCCCTATCTGCTGCGCCACGCGGCCGGGCACGCCGCCGAGGCCGGCCGACTGCCCGAGCTCCTCGACGACGTCGAGTTCGTCCTGCACGCGGACGCCGACGCACTGGAGCGGCAGCTGCGGCCGCTGCAGGGCAGACGATGGCTGCCGGAGTGGGCCCGGCGCGACCGGCTCCCGCCGCTCGCGGGACTGTACGCCGACACCGCCGACGTGCACCGCCACCGGACCCCCGCCCAGCGCCGCCAGATCCTCACCGTCGCCGCGGCCCGGCAGGACGAGCGGGGACTGGCCCGTGTCCTCGGCGAGGGCGGGTCGTGGCGGGCCCACCGGGTGGGGCGCGTCCCCGCACACGCGGTGCTGCAGGACGTCCCGGGGGACGCGACGCTGGGGCCCGTGTGGGCCGATCGGCCCTCCCCCGTCACCAGCCTGGTCCCGGTGGACCTGGACGGCCGGCCGCACCTCGTCACCGCTTCCCGGGACGGCCAGGTGCGGGTCTGGGATCTCCGGGGACGCCGGGTGGTCGCATCAGGCGTCCCCCCTCTCGGCGTGGACCGGGGACAGAGCCGGGCGGCCTGCGCGGTCCTGGGCTCCGAGGTCCTCGCCGTCCACTGGTTCGAGGCGGCGGGCGGCGGGTCCTCGCGGCTCAACGTGTGGGAGCTGCCGGGGCCACGTTTCGCCAGGGAGAGCGCGCACGTGTCCCGGCAGCTTTTCGTCGCCGTCGCCGGCGCCACCGTGCGCGGCCGGCCGGTCGCGGTCCTGTGCGGCCGCCGGTGGCGCTCGTTGCTGCCCGAGGTGGGGGTGCTGGTCCTGTGGGACCTGCGGGAGAACCGGCGGCTCGGCGAGCCGCTGCTCGACGGGGGCCGTGCGGTGCGATGTGTGGCGGTGGCGACGGTGGAGGGGCGTGCGCACGCGGTGACCGGGGGCGACGACGGTGCGGTGCGGGTGTGGGATCTGGAGGCGGGCGGGGAGGCGCGGGTGCTCACCGGGCACGAGGGGGCGGTGGGCTGTGTGGCGGTGGCGACGGTGGAGGGGCGTGCGCACGCGGTGACCGGGGGCGACGACGGTGCGGTGCGGGTGTGGGATCTGCAGGCGGGCGGGGAGGCGCGGGTGCTCGCCCGGCACGAGGGCGCGGTGCGGTGTGCGACGGTCGCGTCGGTGGGCGGACGCGCGCACGCGCTCACCGCCGGCCTGGACGGCACGGTCCGCGCGTCGGACCTGCTGACCGGCGTCGAAGCGCACGTGCTGTGCCTTCCGGGGAAGCCGCGGGCGCTGACGGCCGCCACCGACGGTACGGTCGTCGTCGCGCTGGGCGACACCCTCGTCGCGCTGGAACCGGGCGGTGGCCTCGTGCCGTTCCTCCCCTGGAGCGCTGTCGCCCGTGTCTGATCCCGCCACCTCCCGGAAGGAGACAGCCATGTCTCTCATCGTCGGCGTCCACGGCGTCGGAAACCACGTCCGTGGCCGGGCGCCCGAGGACGTCGCCGCACAGCGCGCCGGCGTCTGGGCCAGGAGCCTCGCCGCCGGTCTCGGCCGGCCCCTGGCGGAGAGCGAGGTGGCGTTCGCCTACTACGGCCACCATCTGAGCCGCGGCCTTCCGGTCGCCCAGGGCCCGGACGACGGCGCCCTGGAGCACCTGACCCCGCACGAGGCGGCGCTCGCGGCGCACTGGCTCGAGGCGCTGGACCTGCCCAGGGCCACCGCGCAGGGGCGCCTCACCATGCCCCTGCGGCACGCGGTGGAGATGGTGGCGAAGCGCTTCAGCCTGGACGGCCGGCTCACGCGTGCCTTCGTCGCCCTGTGCTTCCGCGAGGTCGCCGCCTATCTGAGCGCCCCGGACGCGCCGGCCCGGCTCGCGGCCCGCGAGGAGGTGGCAGCGGTGATCGCCGAACGCCGGCCGCGCGTCGTGATCGCCCATTCCCTCGGCACGGTGGTGACCTACGAGGCCCTGCACGCCCACCCCGAGCTGACCGTCGACCTCCTCATCACCCTCGGGTCGCCGCTCGCCCTGCCGCACGGCGTCTTCCACCGTCTGCGGCCCGCACCCGCCGAGCGGGGCGTCCGCCCCGCGGGCGTCGCCCGCTGGGTGAACGTCTCCGACCACGGGGACCCCGTGGCCGTCCTGCGGCCCCTGGCAAGCTACTTCGACGGCGTGGACCTCGATCTCGAGGAGAGCGTCCGCCTCTTCGACTTCCACCGCGCCGCGGGCTACCTCCGCAGCCCGGCCGTCGCCGCCGCCCTGGAACCCCACCTGCCACGACGGTGACCGCCGCGGACACCCGACGCACCCCGGGTGTGCGCCGGGTGTCCGTTCCCGGGATCTGGTGGCGGGCCCGGACCGCCCGCGAACAGGGGGCGGGCAGGACGAGGACGGGAGGGAGCCGCGGGAGGTCCTGCCTCTGCCCGGTGGTGCCGGCGGGTCAGGGCTCCAGGAGCTCGGGCCCGTCCCCGCGGTCGGCCTCCCGGTGGCGCCGGTCCAGGACAGCGCGTGCGGGGCCGAGCAGGGCGGACCGGGTCCGGCCGCGCAGTGCGGCGCGGGCCGCGTTGGCGCCGGGGGCCCCGTGGACGCCGCCGCCGGGGTGAGCGGCGGCCGAGGCGAGGTACAGCCCTTTCACCGGTGTCTCCGGCCGGCCGGTCCCGGGGGTGGGGCGGAACACCAGCTGCTGGTGCATCGCGGTGGTGCCGTTGTTGATCGCACCGCCGTACAGGTTCGCGTCGAGGGCCTGCAGCGCGGGCGGCGGGAGAAGGCGGCGGGACCTGATGCGGGAACGGAACCCCGGCGCCCAGCGCTCCACCTCGCTCTCCACGCGGTCGGCCATGGCTTCCTGTTCCCGCCGGTCCCAGGTTCCGGTCAGACCGTCCTCGCCCGCGTCGCCCTTGATCCGGTGCGGGACATGGGTGTACGCCCACGCCGACTCGGTACCGGCCGGGGAGCGGGTGCCGTCGGCCGTGGTCATCTGCCCGAAGAGGAGGAAGGGACGGTCGGGTACGCGGCCGGTCGCGATCTGCGCGGCGAAGCGGGTGAGGCCGTCGACGCCGTCGGCCAGATGGACCGTGCCCGCCGTCGAGGCCTCCTGCGCGGTCCAGGGCACGGGCCCGCCGAGTGCCCAGTCGACCTTGAAGGTGGCGAAGTCCCACTGGAACCGGACGAGATCGTCCAGCAGCCGGCCGGGCAGGTGCCGGGCGTCGACCAGTGCGCCGTACAACGCGGGCGCGGAGACGTCGGCGAGCACGGCACGGGACGCCGGTACGGACTCGCCCCCCGCCGTGCGGACGCCGACGGCACGGCCGCCCCGCACCACCACCTCGCTCACCCGCTCGCCGCAGCGGACCACGCCACCGCGCCGCTCCAGCCGCCGGACCAGGGACGCGGTGAGCGCACTGGATCCGCCGACCGGGACGGGAAAACCGTAGGCCTGGCCGAGCATGGACATCAGCCAGCCGAAGCCGCCGCTGCCCGCCGACTCGGGTGCCAGGTCCGCGTGCAGCGCGTTGCCCGCGATCAGCAGCCTGCCCGCCTCGCCGCGGAACTCCTCCTCCCCCAGCCGCCGGGCGGGCAGCAGCAGGGTCCTGGCCAGGCGCAGGCCCCCGGAGGCCCGGAGCCGCACGGCGAGGCGCGCCGCGGACCGCACCGGCGGGAAGGGGGTGAACAGCGCGCCGAGAAGGTCGGGGCCCATCCGGTTCCAGGTCTCGCACAGGCCCAGCCAGGCCGCCCCGTCGCCCGCGCCGAACGCGTCCAGGCCCGCGGCCGTGTCCTCGCTCCGGCGTTCCAGGACCGCGCACCGGCCGTCCGGCAGGGGATGCGCCAGGACGCGGGCGGCATGGCTCCAGCCGAGCCCCTCCTCGTGGAGCCGCAGGTCCGCCAGCACCGGGGAGGCGGCGGCGAGCGGGTAAAAGGAGCTGAACACGTCACTGACGTAGTCGGGGTGTACGCCGCGGTCGCTGCGGACGGCGCCGCCGGGCTCCGGCTGCTCCTCCAGGACCTCGACGCTCCATCCGGCGTCGGCGAGGAGATTCGCCGCGACGAGACCGTTGGGCCCGGCTCCGACGACCACCGCGTCCGGCATCGCTGCCTCCTGTTCGTCGCGGCGGCGCACCGGTGCGGGGCGTGCCGCGGGGTTGTGGTCGGGCCCGGCCGTCGGCGTGTACCGCGTGTACTGCCCGGACGTCCGCGGGCGGGTGTGCGGCCGGCCGGCGCCGTACGGCCACGGATCCGCCGGCCCGGCGTGTCCTCACTCGTGCCCGGCCCGCCGGGGCCCACCTCCGGCCTTCCACTCTCGCAGGCATCCGGGGGATCCGCCGCCTGCCGCTGAACCGGGTGCCCGGGTACCCCCGGGGGAGCCCGCCCCACGGCAGGGGAGGCACCGGATACGCGGAGAGCGCCGGAGACCGCCGACCGGCCGGCCTTCGGCGCGGCCCGGGGAGGGCCCCGGGCGGACCGTGCAGGCGGGACCAGGGAGGGGCGTCATGCACCGTCGGCACGGTTCGCCCGGCCGCCGGCCCCCAGAAGACCGGTGGCGGAGAACTCGGTGCCGAGCACCGTGCGCCGGGACCAGAGGCCCACAAGACCGGGCAGTCCCGCCCGCACCACCTGGACGCCGCGCAGCCACGCGGGGACGTACACGGCGGCCGAGCGCCTCTCGACGCAGGCGGTCAGGCGGGCGGCCACGTCTGCGGCGGGGTAGACCTTGCGCGCCGGTCGGGGCATGTGCGCCCGCAGCTCGCGCAGGACGGCATGCTCGTCGGCGTCCCGGATCATGTCGGTGTCGGTCCAGTTCAGGTAGGCGATGCCCACGGCCACTCCGCGGGGAGCCACTTCGGCGCGCAGGGCGTGCGTGAACGACTCCACGCCCGCCTTGGAGGCGCAGTACGCGCTCATCATCGGTGCGGCGCCGATGGACGCGAGGGAGGCGACCTGAAGGTAGTACCCGTGGGTGTCGAGCAGGTCGGGCAGGAAGGTGCGGGCCGTGACGGCACTCCCGACGAGGTTGACCTCGACCACCCGACGCCAGGTGGCGGGGTCGGACCCGACGAAGGGGCCTCCTTCCGCGAGGCCGGCGTTGGCGACGACGACGGACGGCGGGCCGAGCCGGTCGCGGACCTCGGCGGCGACCCGCGCCATGGCGTCGTCGTCGGTGACGTCGACCTCCCAGTGACGCGCCTCGGTCGGCAGGGACCCGGCCACCCGGGCGAGGGTGTCCGCCTCCAGGCCGAGCAGAGCGACTCCCGCCCCTCTGCGGGCCAGCTGCCCGGCGACCGCCGCGCCGATCCCCCGCGCCGCACCCGTCACCACGGCGACACGGCCCCGAAGAACGTACGGACGGCCGGTCACGGGTTTCCCCCCGGCCGACGAGACGCGTGGGGGAGGAGCCGCGGCGCGGCCGGCGGGCGCGCGCCCGTGCGGACCGTCCGGTGCGCCCGGACGGTCGGCGGCAGTCCACGGACTCTTCTCATGGGATCCATCAGGCCAGTTGCCGGCTCTCCCCGCATCTCGGGGGAACCACGAGGCCGGTGAAACCGGTCAGGGCTGCTCCGGGGGTGTGTGCCGGGCGCCGGGCACACGCTGCTGCCCGGCGAGACGCTCCGGCTACGGGTGAGGGACGCCGTGGACACCGGCGCCGACGCCGTACGCGCGGCCCTCTCCTGCGTGGAACCGGCGTGAACACGGTCGGCACGGCCGGTACACCGAGCACGGTCGGCACGCACGGCACGCCCGGTACGGCCGGCACTGCGAGCACGCCTCCCGAACGCGGCACCACCAAGGACGTCGCCGCGGTCACCGGGGTGTCCAATCCACACGGGAACCGGCCACCTCGACGTCGAGGACCTCTCGCCAGGAGCCGACCCCGCGCGTCGCCGACGCACCGGCAAACCGCTCGTGTCCCGGGTCGCGCTGTTCGCCCTCTTCCCCGGCGAACGCCTCACCGTTCGCGCGATGGTGCGGGAAGGGACCGGCTCGCACCCTCTCGGCGAGCCGCTCGGGCTGACCGGTCCCGACGCAGGTCAGACCGGATAGGCGTGGGTCTGGGTCGCCTTGACCGTGGCCCAGACGTCCGCGCCCGGGTGGAGGCCGAGTTCGGCGGCGGCGACCGTGGTGAGGTCGGCGGCCAGGGGGAGGTCGCCGGTGAGGTCCACGCGGAGCTGGTCGCCGTGGGTCTCCATCCCGCCCACCTCGCAGTGCCAGAGGTTGCGCGCGCTGGAACCGGTGGGCCGGCTGCTGTGCAGGGTCACGGCGCCGGGCGGGAACGCGACGAAGACCCGGCCGGTCAGGTCCTCGGTGGTGGTGACCGTCGGGCCGCCGTCCAGCCGTACGGTGTGGCCCTCGGCCCGGCCGGTGTAGAGGTTCAGGCCGACCAACCGGGCGATGTAATCGGTGCGCGGGTGACGGGCGATGTCCCGGGGCGTTCCCTCCTGGACGACCCTGCCGTGCTCCACGACCACCAGGCGGTCGGCCAGCACCATCGCGTCGAGCGGATCGTGCGTCACCAGGACGGCGACGGCCTCGAACGCGGCGAGACGGCGGCGGAGTTGGGCGCGTACCTCCAGGCGGGTACGGGCGTCCAGGGCGGCGAGGGGCTCGTCGAGGAGGAGCAGCCGGGGGCTGGTGGCCAGGGCGCGGGCGAGGGCCACGCGCTGGGCCTGGCCGCCGGAGAGACGCCGGGGCTTGGACCCGGCGTGGTCCGCCAGGCCCATGCGGTCCAGCAGCGCGGCGGCCGTCGCCCGCGCCTGGGCCTTCGTGGCGCCCCGGCAGCGGGGGCCGAAGGCCACGTTGTCCAGGGCGGTGAGGTGGGGGAAGAGGAGGTAGTCCTGGAAGACGACGCCCACGGGACGGGAATCGGGCGGAAGACGGTCCAGCTCCCTCCCGTCCAGGCGGAGGTGCCCGGTGCTGAGGGGCGTGAGACCGGCCAGGGCGCGCAGCGCCGTGCTCTTGCCGGCACCGTTCGGGCCGAGCAGGGCGACGACCTCACCCGGTGCGGCGGTCAGCGCGATGTCCAGGCGGAAGGTGCCGCGGTCGACGACGAGGCGGGCGTCGAGACCGTCGGGGCCCTCGCCGAGTGCGGAGGTGCCCCCGGCGGGGCCGTCGTGCTCGCGCCTCCCGGTGCCGGTCATGACGTGGTCAGCCAACGGTCGCGCAGGCCGGCCAGCACCGCGATCGAGACGGCGAGCAGGACCAGGCTGAGGGCGACGGCCGCCTCCGGGGCGCTCTGCAGGGCGAGGTAGACGGCCAGGGGCATGGTCTGGGTCCGGTCGGGGAAGTTGCCGGCGAAGGTGATCGTCGCCCCGAACTCGCCCAGCGCCCGCGCCCAGGCCAGCACCGAGCCCGCCGCGACGCCCGGCGCGATCAGCGGCAGCGTGACCCGGCGGAACGCGGTGAAGCGCGACGCGCCCAGCGTGGCCGCGGCCTCCTCGTACCGGCGGTCGGCGGCCCGCAGCGTGCCCTCGACGCTGATGACCAGGAACGGCATCGCCACGAACGCCTCCGCGACCACCACCCCGGCCGTCGTGAACGGCAGGGTGACGCCGAACCACTCGTCCAGCCACCGCCCGACGATGCCGTTGCGGCCGAGCGCCATGAGCAGGGCGACACCGCCCACCACCGGCGGCAGCACCAGCGGCAGCGTCACCAGCGCCCGCACCAGGCCCCGGCCGGGGAACTCCGTACGGGCCAGCAGCCAGGCCAGCGGTACACCGAGGACCAGGCTCACCGCCGTCGCCGCGGTGGCGCACACCAGGGAGAGCCGCAGCGCCTGCCACACCGCGGGGCTGGTCAGCTGTTCGGGCATGCTCTGCCACGGGGCCCGGACCAGCAGCGCGAGCAGCGGCACGAGCAGGAACGCCAGCGCGAGCAGCGCGGGCAGCAGCAGGGGCAGCGGCACGCCCTGCCCGCCCACCACCCCCGTGCGGCGCCGCCGCGGACCGGCACCCTTACGGAGGTCTCCACGGAAGCCCTTACGGGTGCCGGTCCCCGTGCCGGAGGTGTCCGCCGGGGTCACGACGTCAGGAACCCGGCGTCCGCCAGCACCCGCTGTCCCTCCTCGGACCGCACGTACGCGATGAACGCCTCGGCCGCCTCGGCGTTCGGGGCGTTCTCGAGCAGGGTGATCGGGTAGTCGTTGACGGCCTCTGCGGCCTCGGGGAAGTCCACGCCCTCCACCTTGTCACCCGCCGCGCGCACGTCGGTCCGGTACACGAGGGCGGCGTCGGCCTCCTTCAGCCCGACCTTCGTCAACGCGCTCTTGACGTCCTGCTCGTACGACACCGGGGTGAGTCCGATGCCGCCGGCGTCCAGCACCGTCTGCGCCGCGGACCCGCACGGCACCTCCCTGTCGCACAGGACGACCTTCAGCTTCGGGCCGGTCAGGTCCTCCAGCGAGGAGACGCCCTCCGGGTTGCCCGGCAGGGTGGCGATCTCCAGCCGGTTGCGGACGAAGGTGGCCGGGGTGCCGGCGGCGTCCCCCGCGTCCGAGACGATCTTCATCGTCCCGGGGCTGGCGGAGGCGAAGACGTCGGCGGGGGCACCGCTGGTGATACCGGCGGCGAGGCTGTCGCTGCCGCCGAAGCTGAACGTGACCCCGGTGCCGGGGTTCGCCTCCTCGAAGCGCTCGCCCAGCGTCGTGAAGCTCTCCGTGAGGGACGCGGCGGCGAACACGGTCACCGTGCCCGACAACTCGCCCGACGCGCGCGCGTCCCCGCGCCCCGACGAGGAACCGCCGTCGGAGGACGGGGAGCAGGCGGTCGCGGCCCCCGGAACCAGCAGCACGGCAGCGACGGCACCGGCCACCCGCGTCATCGGCATCCGGCGGCCCGAGCGGGACGGGCGGGTCCGGTGTGCGGGGCGGGTCGTCACAGGGCTGCTCCCTCTGCCTGCTGCTTCTCACGGTCCGACCGGGCGGTCGTGCACGCGCCGATCATACTGCCGCAGATGCAAGCTGAAAATTGTCTTTTGTCTTGCATCAGCTGTCCTGGCAGAGCGAAAGTCCCGCATGTGCGTTTGTCCGGACCGCGGGCCGGATGTCTTCGGCCGGGAGGCGGTGGTCCATGGCCCGGCCTCTTGTCGCAGACGTCGCCGGTCCGGTCGCCGGCCTCGTCCTGGCCGCGCCCGCCGCGGCGCTGCGTGAGGGGCGGCCCGGACGGGTTTCCTCCGAACTCCCCCCTCCCTGGCGCCGGATGAGTGTGAACAGTGGCTGGTGTATGAGATACGAAAGAGCGCACTCATGGCGTCCGGAGCCTTGCCAGGCTGGTCCGGACCGCCCTATTCTCCCGGTGAGAAAGCGCTTTCCCCGGTTGTCGGTTCGGGACCAGTGGAGCGAAGTCGCCTCGTTCGCCGGTGACTTCGCGCAGGAGCCGCCACTGGTCCGGCGCGGGAGCACGGTCGCGGTGATCCCGCGGCCGGCGTCGGCCGACCTGCCCGCCGGGCCCTCGTGGCAGCGGTCGGTCCGGTCGCACCGAAGCCGAGCAAGAGCCGAGCAAGAGCCGAGCAAGAGCCGAAGAACAGCCTCGGAGAACAGCACCCGCAGCAGGGCGGGGCCAGGGCGCCCGCAGGGCGTGATCACGGTACGGTCGAGTGCGGCCGGAACCGTCCGGAGAGATGTCCGGCGGATCCGACCGCGCTCTATGTGACATGTCCATGACCATTTTCACGGTACTGAAGTCGGCCGTCGCAGTCGCCCCGGTCCATCCACGCAGTCCGCCCCCCGGCACGTGCAGACGAACAGGGAGAGACACGGATGAAGAGATCAGCAGCAGTGCGCCTCGGCGCGACACTGGCCACGGCGGCCCTCGCGGCCGCGACCGGGCTGGTGGTGTCGACGTCCTCGGCGTCGGCGGCCGTCACCGGCAGCGCCACCGGCTACGCCACGCAGAACGGCGGTACCACCGGCGGCGCCGGCGGGCAGACGGTGCGTGCCACCACGGGCACCGCGATCCACGCGGCCCTGTGCAACCGGGCCAGCAGCAGCACCCCGATCATCATCGAGGTGCAGGGGACCATCAACCACGGCAACACCACCAAGGTGTCCGGCGGCAGCTGCAACACGGCCGCCGACAAGATCGAGCTGAAGCAGATCAGCAACGTCTCGATCGTCGGTGTCGGCAGCGGTGCCGTCTTCGACCAGCTGGGCATCCACATCAGGGAGTCCAGCAACATCATCATCCAGAACGTGACCGTCCGGAACGTCAAGAAGTCCGGCTCGCCCACCTCCAACGGCGGTGACGCCATCGGCATGGAGAGCGGTGTCCGCAACGTCTGGGTCGACCACGCCACGCTGGAGGCGTCCGGCGGCGAGTCGGAGGGCTACGACGGCCTCTTCGACATGAAGAACGACACCCGGTACGTGACCCTGTCGTACAGCATCCTGCGCAACTCCGGCCGCGGTGGCCTCATCGGGTCCAGCGAGAGCGACCGTTCCAACGGCTACGTCACGTTCCACCACAACAAGTACCAGAACATCGACTCCCGTACCCCGCTGCTGCGCGGCGGCATCTCGCACATCTACAACAACCACTACGTCGACCTGCACGAGTCCGGCATCAACTCCCGGGCCGGGGCGCGCGCGAAGGTGGACAACAACTACTTCGAGGACTCCAAGGACGTCCTCGGCACCTTCTACACCAGCGAGGCCGGCTACTGGCAGGTCGGCGGCAACATCTTCGACAACGTGACCTGGTCCAGCCGCAGCGGCGACAACCAGCCCGCCGGTCCGAACCCGACGTCCAACACCTCGGTCGCCATCCCCTACTCCCACCGCCTCGACAACGCGAACTGCGTACCGGACGTGGTGAACCGGACGGCCGGCGCCAACAAGGGCAACCAGGTCTCGGACGGCAACTGCACCCCGCAGAACCCGGGCCCGACCGACCCGCCCACCGACCCCACCGACCCGCCCACCGACCCGACCGATCCCCCCACCGGGACCAACCTCAGCCTCGGCGCCGGCGCCGACGGCTCCAGCAAGGCCAGTGGTACGAGCTACGGCCACGTGATCGACGGCAACACGGGCAGCTACTGGTCGCCGAGCGGTTCGACCGGTTCCGTCTCGGTCAAGTGGCCGTCCGCCACCTCGGTGTCGAAGATCGACATCCGGGAGGCGGCGGGCTCCCAGGGGGCCATCCGGAACTGGAGGGTCCTCAACCACGACACCGGAGCCGTCCTGGCCTCCGGCAGCGGAGCGGGTGTCATCTCCTTCCCGCAGACCTCGCTGCGCAAGGTCACCTTCGAGATCACCAGCTCCAACGGCACCCCGAGGGTCGCCGAGTTCGAGACCTACAACGGCTAGGAACGCGCCGAAGGGCTCACACGCCCGGCCTCCGGTCCCGTCCGGGACCCGGGGCCGGGCGTCGGCCGTACCGCCGGAAAAGGGAGTGTACGTTCGTACGCTCTGCGGATAGGGTCCGGCGTATGACCACTGACGTACTGCGCCGGCCGGGCGCGGCCGAGCGGCGGGCCCGGCCGGCCGTTGCCGTGCTCTTCTTCACCAACGGCGCCCTGTTCGCGAACCTCCTGCCGCGCTATCCGCAGATCAAGGCGGATCTCGGGATCGGCAACGCCGCCTACGGGCTGGCCGTCGCCGCGTTCCCGGCGGGGGCCGTCGTGGCCGGGCTGGGGGCGGGGGTCGTCGTCCGCCGGCTGGGCTCGGCGCGGGCCGCGGTGGCGAGCACCCTGCTGACCGCGGCCGGGATCCTCGTCGCCGGACTGGCGCAGTCGGTGGTGCTGTTCGCGGTCGCGCTGTTCCTGGCCGGTGCGGCGGACGCGTTCACCGACGTCGCGCAGAACGTCCACGGCCTGCGGGTGCAGCGCCGCTACGGGCGCTCCCTCATCAACTCCTTCCACGCCGTCTGGTCGATCGGCGCCGTCACCGGCGGAGCCATGGCCGCCGGTGCCATCGCGCTCGGTCTCCCGCTCGGGACGCACCTGCTGATCTCGGGTCTGGTCTTCGGCGCCGCCGCCTGTGTCGCCCTGCGGTTCTGCCTGCCGGGACCCGACACCGGGCCGGCCGAGGAGGTGGAGGCGAAGGGCGGGCCCCGGGAGAAGGGGGGCGCCGGGGGAGGCCGTCCGGCCCTGACCTCGCGCACGCGGTACGTACTGGCCGCGCTCGTCCTCATCGCCACCGCCGGCACCCTCGTCGAGGACGCGGGCAACTCCTGGGCCGCGCTCTACCTCTCCGACTCGCTGGACGCGTCGGCGGCGCTGGCGGCGTCCGGTTTCATCGCCCTGGTCGGGGCCCAGTTCATCGGCCGGATCCTCGGCGACCGGCTCGTCGACCGGTTCGGCCGGCGCGCCGTCGCCCGCGCCGGAGGCTTCGTCGCCGCGGCCGGCATGGGCCTGGCGCTGGCCGTGCCCACGGTGCCCGGCACCGTCCTCGGCTTCGCCGCGGCCGGGTTCGGCGTGGCGACCCTCGTACCCGCCGCGATGCACGAGGCCGACGAACTGCCCGGCCTCAAGGCCGGATCGGGCCTGACGATCGTCTCCTGGCTGATGCGGCTCGGCTTCCTGCTCTCCCCGCCGGTCGTCGGGCTCGTCGCCGACGAGGCCGGCCTGCGCCTCGGCCTGCTGGCGGTGCCCCTCGCGGGCGTGCTCGTGGTCGTCCTCGCGAGGGTGCTGCAGAGCGGTGGCGCATCACGTGCAAAGCGGTAGGGGGCAGATGGCGACGTGACGGTGCGGGAGCGGGGGAGCGCTTTTGCGGTGCCCGGCCCCCGGCAGTGGCGGAGGGGGCGGGTCCGCCGGGGTGCGAGGGCCTCTCCCCGCGCCCCGGCCCGGTTCACCGGCCTTCCGCCGGCCGGAGCGGGCATCGGGCCGGGCCTGCTCATCGGCCGGTTCACCGGCCCACCGGCGGCACGCGCGCTCATCGCGCTGGGCGTTGTCGCGGCTGTGGTGTCACCGCTCTTCACCTGCCCGGGGCTCCTGCGCGGCTGCCCGGGGCGGCCTGCGGCCGGGGTGGAGCCGGCCTGCCTGCCCCGCAGGGGCGTCGGGGGCGGGCCGGTCCGGCAGGTCCAGCAGGGTGGACAGGTGCGCGGGGCACTCCTCGACCACGAGGTGTCCGGCTCCGGGGACCACGTGGAGGTCGGTGCCGAGGGCGGTGCGCACCGCCGGGCCGAGCCGCCGCGGAGGGAGGAAGACGTCGTGCTCCCCGCTGACGACCAGGCGGGGGACCGGACGCGCGGGCAGGACGGCCGCGCCGGGTGCTCCGCTGGAGCGGGAGTGGAGGGCGACCAGGGTCATCCAGTCGACCAGTTCCTCGCGGGGCCCGCGGCCCGGCGCGAGCATGGTGCGCAGGAGCCGGGCGCTGCGCGCCGGCGCGGGCCGCAGGAACCAGGGGACCGAGGCGGCCAGCACCCCGGGGGTCACCCTCAGCCGGGTCAGTCCGCCGGGGGAGACCAGGACGAGCCGGTCGACGCGGGGAGAGTCGCAGGACAGGGCGACGGCGGCGCCGAAGGAGTGGCCCATCACCGCCACCGGCCCGGACGCGACCTGCTCGATCACCTCGCCCAGCCACGCCCCGTACCACGCGAGCCGGCCGCCGGACGGACCGCGCGCGCCGGAGCTGAGGCCGGGCTGGCCGGGAACGTCCGTCAGCAGGACCCGGTGGCCGGCCTCCACCAGGGCCGTGGCCTGCGGCAGGGACGTGGCGGCGTTGAAGTTGGTGCCCGGGACGAACACGACCGTCGTCGCACCGGATCCGGCGAGGACCAGGTGGGTCCGCGTGCCCTCGGCGGTCACGGTCCTTCGCTCGTGCGGCACCGGCCACGCGTCGAGACGGGCGAGGCACCAGCGCCGGATGAGCTCCCTGCCGGCCGTACTGCGGTAGATCGACGTCACGCGCCGAGTATGGCCCCTCGTCCCGCCCGTGACGAGACGGGCCGCACGGACCGGGCACGCGGTGACCACGGAGTGTACGTTCGTACGCTCCAAGGTGTACCGTCCCCCCATGGCGACGGACCACTTCGCACAGGACCCCCGTACGAACCTGGAACGGATGCGGGCGGGCGACCCCTACATCGCCGACGACCCCGAGATCGCCCGTCGGCAGCAGGAGGCCGTACGCCTGGCCGCCCGCTTCCAGGCCGCCTTCGTCGAGGACGCCGTCGCGGCGCAGTCGGTCCTCGCCGAACTGCTCGGCTCCGTCGGTGAGGGGGCGCATGTGCGTCCGCCCCTGTACGTCGACTACGGCAGCAACATCACCATCGGGGCCCGCACCTTCGTCAACTACAACCTGACCGCGCTCGACGTCGCGGCCATCGTCATCGGCGAGGACTGCCAGATCGGCCCGGGCGTCCAGCTCCTCACCCCGACACACCCCGTGGAACCCGGGCCCCGGCGCGACAAGCTGGAGGCCGCGCAGCCGATCACCATCGGCGACAACGTCTGGATCGGCGGCGGCGCCGTCGTCCTGGCCGGGGTGAGAGTCGGGGACAACTCCGTGATCGGCGCCGGCGCGGTCGTCACCAAGGACGTGCCGGCGAACGTGGTCGCCGTCGGCAGCCCCGCCCGCCCGGTCCGCGGCGTCTGAGACTCCCGTGGCCACCGGACACACCGACCCGCGGCGCCGCGAACGCATCGTCGCCGCCACCCTCGACCTCATCGCCGAGGAAGGGCTCGCGGCGGTCTCGCACCGCAAGATCGCCCGGCGCGCCGGGGTGCCGCTGGGGTCGATGACGTACCACTTCGGCGGGATGGACGAGCTGCTCAGGGAGGCGTTCGGCGAGTTCACCGGCCATGTGGTCGCGATCTTCGACACCCATCTCGCGACACCGTCCGGCCCCGAGGAGGCCCGGGAGGCCGTGGCCGACCTCATCCACGCCCTGTCCGAGGACAGCACGCGCGACCTCGTGCTCACCCAGGAGCTGTACGCCCTCGCCGCCCGCCGGCCCGCCTACCGGGAACTCACCCACGAGTGGATGCGCCGCAGCCGGGTCCACCTCGAGAAGTACTTCGACCCGGACACCGCCCGCCAGCTCGACGCCCTCATCGAGGGACTGACCCTCCACCTCGCCCTCTCCAGGGAACCCCACGACCGCACCCTGACCCTCGAGGCGATCGCCCGCATCACGGCGCCCGGCGGCGCACCGCCCCGGGAGCCCTGACCGGGCCACCGCCGGTGGGGTGTGTCAAGGGGAGTCCGGGCGTGAGGACGCCGAGGGACCGGACCGGGACCCTCGGGCGGCCGGGGGTGTGAGTGTCGCCGTGAAGCGGTAGCGCGAACCCCGGTACACCGCGCGGACCCACTCGACCGGCTTCCCCCGCTCGTCCCGTGAGTGGCGGGACAGCCGCAGCATCGGCAGGCCCACGTCGGTGTGGAGCAGCCCGGCCTCCCGCGGGGTGGCGGGGGAGGTCTCGATGGTCTCGTCGGCCTCCGCCAGGCGTACGCCGTAGACCTCGGCGAGCGTGGTGTAGAGCGAGGTGCGGCGGGCCAGGTGCCGGCGCAGGCCGGGGAAGCGGCGCGCCGACAGGTGGGTCGCCTCGATCGCCATCGGCTCGCCCCCGGCCAGCCGCAGCCGCTCGACGCGCAGCACCTTCTCACCGCGCTCCACCTCGAGCAGCGCCGCCAGGTCCTCGCCGGCCGCCATGCAGTCGATGTCCAGGACCCGGGAGGCGGGGGTGAGCCCCTGGTTGCGCATGTCCTCGGTGTACGAGGTCAGCTGGAGGGTGCGGTAGATCTTGGGGTGGGCGACGAAGGTGCCCTTGCCCTGGATGCGGACCAGCCGGCCCTCGCTCACCAGCTCCTGGAGGGCCTTGCGCACGGTGGTGCGCGAAGTGCGGAACTCGAGGGCGAGGAAGCGTTCGGCCGGCATCGGCGAGCCCGGTGGACGCGCCTCGGTCATCCCCAGTAAGCGCTGCTTGATGCGGTAGTACTTCGGGACGCGGCCGGTGGGGCCCGGCGCCTGTGTCTCGGCCTGGGCGCTGCTGAGGTCCGTGCTCATGACCTGCCTTCCGGGTGCGGGGTCCGGCGGCGCGGACGGCAGGCGCCGGCCGCGGTGCACGTCGGCGAACGGCCGGGTTCGGCGCCGCACGCTCGGCGGTCCCGTTATAACCGCACGCCTTCTTTTGGTCTAGTCCAACGGTCGACACGTCCCTGTTCGCGGGGAGTTCCGGGCCCCGCGAGAGGTGCCGGTCACGGCTTGGGGGATCGGTGGCACGACCCTTGACAGGGCCATAGGTCTAGGCCAAGCTCCCCTTGCTGGTCTAAACCATTTACGGAAGCCGGGTCCCAGCCCGCCGAGTGCTGCGCCGCTGCGAGGGTCACCGCCGAGGGCGTGGGTGTGGAAGGCATTCCTGAGGAGGGGTGGCGCGTGAAGCGCAAGCTGATAGCCGCGATCGGGGTCGCGGGCATGGTGTTCTCCGTCGCTGCGTGCGGGGGAGGCGACGGCGACGGGAAGAACACCGGGGCGGACGGCTTCGAGGGGCAGACGCTCACCGTGTGGGTGATGGACGGCTCCTCGCCCGACGAGTGGCAGAAGGACCTCGCCAAGGAGTTCGAGACCAGGACCAAGGCGAAGGTCACCTTCGAGGTGCAGCAGTGGAACGGCATCCAGCAGAAGCTGACCACCGCCCTGTCCGAGGAGAACCCGCCCGACGTCTTCGAGATCGGCAACACGCAGACCCCGGCCTACGCCAAGACCGGTGGCCTCGCCGACCTCACCGGGCTGAAGTCGGAGATCGGCGCGGACTGGACCGAGTCCCTCAACGAGTCGTCCGTCTTCGACGGCAAGCAGTACGCGGCGCCCTGGTACTTCGCCAACCGCGTGGTCCTCTACAACAAGAAGGTCTGGGCCGACGCGGGCATCGAGGAAACACCCGAGACCCGCGACGAGTTCTACGACGCGCTCAAGACGATCGGTGACAAGACCGACGCGGAGCCGATCTACCTGCCCGGCCAGAACTGGTACCACTTCGTCGGCCTGGTGATCGGCGAGGGCGGCGAACTCGTCAGGAAGGACGGCGACAAGCACGTCTCCAACCTCGACGACCCGAAGGTCGCCGCCGCCATGGAGACGTACAAGAAGTTCCAGGCGCTGTCCAAGGCGCCCAAGGACAAGGACGAGGCCACTCCGCAGCAGGGTGAGGTCTTCGCCAAGGGCGACGTCGGCGCGTTCATCGGCATGGGCTGGGAAGCCGGCATCGCCATCAAGGCCAACCCCAAGATCGAGAAGGACATCGGCTACTTCACCATCCCGGGCACCGCGGCCGGGCAGCCCGAGGGCGTCTTCCTCGGCGGCTCCAACCTCGCCGTCGCCGCGGGCAGCGAGAAGCAGGAACTCGCCCGGGAGTTCCTGAAGCTGGCCCTCTCCGACAAGTACGAGGGACAACTGGCCAAGCTCAACGGCGTCATCCCCAACAAGGAGTCGCTGCAGAGCAACCTGAAGGGCAACGCACCCGCCGAGGCCGCCGCGCCGGCCGCCGCCGTCGGCGGCACCACCCCGCTGATCCCGGAGTGGGCCGCGGTCGAGAACGCGCCCAACCCGATCAAGACGTACATGACGGCCGTCCTGAACGGCAAGTCCCCGGCCGAGGCCGCGAAGCAGGTCGAGGACGAGTTCAACAAGCGCCTGGCGCAGCAGCAGTAGAAGCGCGGGCACTCCCACCGGAGCGGGGACCGGCCGTACGGACGGCCCCCGCTCCGGCGTTGAACAGGCCGAGAAGAGAGATCGCGAGCATGACCGTGCAGACCGAACGGCCGCCCTCCGGCCCGGCGGACGCCCGCAAGGCGGACGGCGGGGGGACCGGCAGGCCCTCACCGAGAGCCGCGTCGCGCGCCGGCGCGCTCGCCCCGTACCTGCTGCTGCTGCCCGCCTGCGCGGCCACCGTGCTGCTGCTCGGCTGGCCGCTGCTGAAGGACGTCCTGCTGTCCTTCCAGAACCTCAACATGGGGCAGCTGATCCAGCACGTCACCGAGTGGAACGGGTTCGACAACTACAAGGAGACCCTCACCAGCGAGGACTTCTGGCGGGTCACCCTCCGCTCGGTCCTCTTCACGGCGGTCAACGTCGTCCTCGTCATGGTCCTGGGCACTCTGGTCGGCCTGCTGCTCGCCCGCCTCGGCAGGAGGATGCGGTTCACCCTGCTGATCGGCCTGGTGCTGGCCTGGGCCATGCCGATCGTGGCCGCCACCACCGTCTACCAGTGGCTGTTCGCCCAGCGCTTCGGCGTCGTCAACTGGGTCCTGGACAAACTCGGCTGGCACTCCATGGCCGACTACAGCTGGACCAGCAGCCAGATGTCGACGTTCTTCGTCGTCACCGTGCTGATCGTGTGGATGTCCATCCCGTTCGTCGCGATCAACCTCTACGCGGCGACCACGACCATCCCGGGCGAGCTCTACGAGGCCGCTTCCCTCGACGGCGCCGGCGCATGGCGGAGCTTCACCACGGTCACCGTGCCGTTCCTGCGGCCGTTCCTCTACGCGACGACCTTCCTGGAGATCATCTGGGTGTTCAAGGCGTTCGTCCAGGTCTTCCTCTTCAACGGCGGAGGCCCCGACCGGCTCACCGAGATCCTGCCCGTCTACGCCTACGTCGAGGGCATGGGCAACCAGCACTACGGCATGGGCGCGGCGATCGCCGTCCTGACCATCCTGATCCTGCTCGGCCTGACCGCCTACTACCTCAGGATCGTGCTCAAGCAAGAGGAGGACGAGCTGTGAGACGCTCGCTCCTGGCCCGTCTGTGGCCCAACGTCACGGCCGTCGTCCTGTTCATCGGCTTCGTCTTCCCCGTGTACTGGATGTTCGCCACGGCCTTCAAGCCCACCGGCGACATCATCTCGGAGAACCCGGTCTGGTTCCCGACCGACGTCACCTTCCAGCACTTCAGGACCGCGACCGGCGTCGACCACTTCTGGACCTACGTCCGCAACTCGCTGACCGTCACCGTCCTGGCCGTCCTCTTCTCGCTGATCATCGCGCTGGCAGGCTCCTTCGCCCTGGCGCGGATGCGGTTCAAGGGGCGGCGCGGCTTCGTCATCGGTTTCATGCTGGCCCAGATGGCGCCGTGGGAAGTCATGATCATCGCGATGTACATGATCGTGCGGGACGCGTCGATGCTGAACAGCCTCGTTCCGCTGACGCTCTTCTACATGATGATGATCCTCCCCTTCACCCTCCTGACGCTGCGCGGCTTCGTCGCCGCCGTGCCGAAGGAGCTGGAGGAGTCCGCGATGGTCGACGGCTGCACCCGCGCCCAGGCGTTCCGCCGGGTCATCCTGCCGCTCCTCGCGCCGGGCCTGATGTCCACATCGCTGTTCGGCTTCATCACCGCGTGGAACGAGTTCGCGCTGGTCCTGGTGCTCAACAAGGACGCCGAAGCACAGACCCTGCCCCTGTGGCTCTCCAGCTTCCAGACCCAGTTCGGCAACGACTGGGGCGCGACCATGGCCGCCTCGTCGCTCTTCGCCGTCCCCATCCTGATCCTCTTCGTCTTCCTGCAACGCAGGGCCGTCAGCGGCCTGACCGCGGGCGCAGTGAAGGGATAACGCCACCCGATGACGACATCCACCACCGGCACCGACACCCTCACCCGCGACGCCCTCGCCGTGCTCCAACCGGGCTTCGCCGGCACCACCGCGCCCGACTGGGTGCGCCGCCGGCTGTCCGAAGGGCTCGCCTCCGTCGCCCTCTTCGGACGCAACGTCGCCACCGCCGAGCAGGTCGCCGCCCTCACCGCCCAGCTGCGGGCCGAACGGGACGACCTCCTCGTCGCCATCGACGAGGAGAGCGGCGACGTCACCCGGCTCGAGGTCCGCACCGGCTCCTCCTTCCCCGGCAACCACGCCCTCGGCGCCGTCGACGACACCGCCCTCACCCGCGGCGTCGCCCGCGAACTGGGCCGCCGGCTCGCCGAGTGCGGCGTCAACTTCAACTGGGCGCCCTCCGCCGACGTCAACGCCGACCCCGACAACCCGGTCATCGGCGTCCGCTCCTTCGGCAGCGACACCGACCTGGTCGCCCGGCACACCGCCGCCTGGGTCGAGGGCCTGCAGTCCACCGGCGTCGCCGCCTGCACCAAGCACTTCCCCGGCCACGGCGACACCAGCGTCGACTCCCACCACGCCGTCCCGCACATCGACCTCGACGCCACCACGCTCCACGAACGCGAACTCCAGCCGTTCCGCGCCGCGATCGCGGCCGGCACCCGCGCCGTCATGAGCGCCCACATCCGCGTCCCCGTCCTCGACCCGGACCGCCCCGCCACCCTCTCCCGCCGCATCCTCACCGACCTGCTGCGCGGCGAGCTCGGCTACCAGGGCCTGATCGTCACCGACGGCATGGAGATGCGCGCCGTCTCCGGCACCTACGGCCTCGAACACGGGGTCGTCCTGGCCATCGCGGCCGGCGCCGACGCGATCTGTGTGGGCGGCGGGCTGTGCGACGAGGGAACGGTGCAGGGCCTGACGGACGCACTCGTCACCGCCGTCCGCTCGGGCGAACTCCCCGAGGAGCGGCTCGTCGACGCCGCCGCCCGGGTCCGCGCCCTGGCCGACTGGGCCGCCGGGACGCGGCGCTCCCCGGGCCCCGGGGGCGACCGCGAGCCGGAGATCGGGCTCACGGCGGCCCGCCGCGCGGTGACCGTCACCCGCACCGGGCCCGCCGCACCGGTCACCGGACCGGTGTACGTGGCGACCTTCCACCCCGCCGCCAACATCGCCGTCGGCGACGAGACCCCCTGGGGCGTCGGCCCGGAACTGGAGCGCCTGCTCCCGGGCACCGCCACCGGCTCCTTCACCGGCCCCGACGCCGGAGCGCGGGCGCTCGAGGCGGCGGCCGGCCGGCGCGTGGTCGCCGTGGTCCGCGACGAACACCGGCACGCGTGGATGCGTACGGCCCTGGACACCCTGCTCGCGGCCGGGCCGGAGACCGTGGTCGTGGAGATGGGCGTGCCGCAGTCCGCGCCGCGCGGCGCGCTGTACGTCGCCACGCACGGGGCGGCGCGCGTGTGCGGGGTCGCGGCCGCCGAGGCGGTCGTCGCGGGCTGACCCGCGGGGAAACCTCACTCACGTAGTCCCTCACCCGGGTGTTCACGTGGCTCCCCAGGTGCTGCCGCGGCTCAGCGGTCGACGGAGCACGCAGCACGAGGGGGCGGGGCACCCGTGGTCAGGATGTGCTGGACGACCCGGAGTGCCTCCGCCGGGGGCAGCGTGTCCTCGCCGGGATACTCGCCGTGTTGCCCGTTCGCCAGGACGAAGCCCTTGCCGGAGCCGCTCGCACCCGGATCCACCGCGTGTTCGCCGGGGCCGTCCTCGCCGTCCAGCGGCACGGCCATGGCCCGCTCGGTGTTGCTGATGAAGGCCAGTGACCGGCCGGACGAACTGGTCGGCGATGCCTCGGGTCGCCCGGCGCTGATCCGTTCCCGCAGCGCCTCGATCGCCGCTGCCGGTGAGGTCGGCCCGGTGCCGTCGCAGAAGGCCCAGGACCCGATCACGCGCTCGGCCTTCTCGCACCGGAGCGGGGCCACGGGGCACGGCCCGAGGCCTCCGGCATCGTCGCCGCGGGACTCCGGGAACGGCCGGCCGTCCGGTTCACGGACTGACGACGGCCCCGGACGAAGGCCGGCCGGCCCGCAGCGCGCGGACCGGCCGGCCTTCGTCGTCCCCGTGGTGCCGGCGGCTCAGCCCCCGGCCGGCAGCATCAGCCGGGCCAGCAGGTCGTCCAGCGTGACCATGCCGGTCAGCCGGCCCGAGTCGTCCCGGACGACCGCCAGTGTGCCCCGGCGGCGGCGCAGCACGTCGATCGCGTCGGCGACCGTCGTGGTGTCCGTCAGCTCGGGCACCGGGCGGGCCAGCTCGCGGGCGCTCGTGGCACGGCCCCGGGCGCGGGCGACCAGCACGTCCCGCGCGTGGACGGCGCCGAGGACGGTGCCGCCGTCACGGACGAGCAGCCGGGTCCGGTCGTACGCGGTGGCCACCCGCAGCACCTCGTCGACGCCCGCGTCGCCCCGCACCGAGTCGATCTCCTCGGCCGGGATCCGCAGGGCACTGACCGGAGTGTCGGGCTCGGTCAGCGAACGGGTCAGCAGCTGCGAGTCCGTCTTGCTGATCAGGCCGAGCCGCTCCGACTCCACCACCAGGTGGGTGAGCTGCTCACGGTCGTGGACCGACGCCAGCTCGTCGCGCGGGCTCACCCGGCACATCCGTACCAGCGCGTTGCTCACCACGTTCAGCACGTGGATCAGCGGCCGGACGACCTTCACCACCGCCCGGAACGACGGAGCGAGCAGCATCGCGGAACGCTCCGGGTGGGCGATCGCCCACGACTTGGGCGCCATCTCGCCCACCACCATGTGCAGGAACACCACCAGCATCATCGCGACGGCGAACGCCACCCCGTAGCTGACCGCGCTGGGCAGACCCAGGGCCTGCAGCAGCGGGTCCAGCTCGTGCGAGATCGCGGGCTTGGACACCGAGCCCAGACCCAGCGTGCACACCGTGATGCCCAGCTGGGCACCGGCGAGCATGAGCGACAGCTCGCGCATGCCGGCCAGCGCGGCACCGGCGCCGCGCCGCCCCTCGGACGCCGCCCTCTCCATGCGGTGCCGTTTGGCGGCGACCAGCGCGAACTCGGCCGCCACGAAGAACCCGCTGCCGATCAGCAGCAGCACGGTCACGAAGAGAGCCGTCGGGAAACTCATGCGGGCTCCTCCGTCTTCTCCACGTCGTCCTCCACCGGCGGCTCGATCCGGGTGACCCGCACCCGCTCGGCGACATGCCGGTCCAGGGTGCGTACGTCGATCACCGCGCGGCCGTCCCCGGGCAGCTCGACGGTGACCCGGTCACCCACGGTGGGGAAACGGCCCAGCCGGTCCACCACCAGGCCGGCCACCGTCTCGTAGTCGTCCCCCTCGGGCAGCTGGACGCCGGTGGCCCCGGCCACCTCGTCCAGCCGACGGCCCGCGTCCACGAGCCAGCCGTCGCCGTCGGCGACCGCCAGTTCGGAGACCTTGTCGGACTCGTCGGCGATGTCACCGACCAGCTCCTCGGCGATGTCCTCGTAGGTGACGATGCCGGCCACGCCGCCGTGCTCGTCGAGGACGACCGCGAACTCGTCCTCCTGCTCGCGCATCCGTGCGACCGCGTCCGGCAGCGGAAGCGTGTCCGGCAGCAGCAGGGGTTGCCTGGCCATCCGGCCGGCGGTGAGACCGGCCATCCGGTCGGCGGGCACCGCCATCAGCTCGCGCACGCCCAGCACCCCCGCGACGTCGTCGGGGTGATCGCCGAGCACGGGGTAGTTGGAGTGGCCGTGTGCCGCGATCAGACCGACCGCCTCGCCGGCGCTCGCCCCCCCGCGGACGAAGACGGCGTCCGCGCGCGGCACCATCACCGCGTGCAGGGTCCGCTCGGAGAACTCCAGCGCGTGGTCCAGCAGGGTGGCTCTGTCCCCGGGCAGCGTCCCGTTCTCGTGGGACTCGCCGATCAGATGACCGAGCTCCTCCAGCGTGGCACCGTGGTGCAGCTCCTCGACCGGTTCGATGCCGATGCGGCGCAGCAGGTGGGACGCGGCGTTGTCGAAGATCCGCACCAGCGGTCCGACGACCTTCAGGTACGCCAGGGTCGAGCCGGCCAGCGCCTTCGCCAGCCGTTCGGGCACCGCGATGGCGAGGTTCTTCGGGGCCAGCTCACCGAGCACCATCTGGACGATCGTGGCCAGCACGAACGCGAGCACCACCGAGACGCCGCTCACGGCCGCGTCCGGCAGCCCGAGACCGGACAGCGCCGGTCCGAGCAGCGCGGACACCGACGGCTCGGCGATGAAACCGACGACCAGACCGGTCACGGTGATGCCGAGCTGGGCGCCCGACAGCATGAAGGACAGCCGCTCCAGCACCTTCAGCGCGCGGGCGGCCCTGCGGTCCCCGGCCTCGGCCTCACGCGCGAGCGCGAGCCGGTCCACGGAGACGTAGGCGAACTCCTGGGCCACGAAGTAACCGGTGCCGGCGGTGAGCACGAACACGGCGAGCAGGCCCAGGAAGGCCTCTACGGCACTCATCGAACACCACCCCGCCGGGTGCCGGTCTCAACAGTTGCGTGACGGGATGGTCGGGGACTGTGCCCCGGGGGGTCCGTCGATCTGGCGGACACGTGCATGACTCCTCGTGGATGTACCGGCCGGCCGGCCGGCCGGACTGGATCTGTCTGCGATCCAACGATTCGGACAGGGGACATGTTCCCGGTCCGGCCCGCGGCTCGGCGGTGCGGTGCGCCGGTGTGCGTCTCAGAGGTCGAACTCGTGCGGCGGCAGCCCCAGGGCGAAACACGCCTCCCGGACGACCGCCTGCTCGTTCTGGTCGAAGTCGCCGTCCGCGCCGCCGATCACGATGCCGATCTGGATCACGGCACGTGCCTCGGCTGGCTTCTTCTTCGCCCTGGCGATCTCCTGCAGCACGCTCACCTTGCCGAAGGCGAAGTCCGCGACCAGCCTGTCGAGGTTCTCCTCGAAGCGGCGGCGCAGATCGTCCGCGGGAAAGTTCCGCAGGACGTCGTTGGTGGAGATGAGCTGGGCCACCCGCTGCCGCTCCGAGGGGTCGACGGACCCGTCGGCGGCGGCGACCAGGGCGCACATGGCCATGCTCGCGTCGCGGAAGGCGCCGCTCCTGAGATCGTTCTTCTTCGTTTCGAGCTGGGTCTGCATCTGCGACGCGGACTCCTTGATGCGGTCCCACAGGGCCATGCGTACTCCAGGTGTTCGGATCAGGTGCGCGTGCGCGCAACCAATATCTACAGCAGTGTAGAAGTCGGTGGACCCGGCCCCGGCCCCGGGGCGGACGTGCCGGACTCGGGCGTTCCGAGTTGGCGGGGGTGTCACTGTTGGGCCGAACGGGTGACCATGCGTAAGAATTGCCCGATGCAGACAGTCAGTGCCACCCAGGACGGAGCATGCCGGTGAACAGCCACGATGTCACCGACGAACAGTGGGAAGGGCTCGCCCAGGTCGTCCCGCTGCGGGGCCACGACGCCTGGCCGTCCTCGGTGGGCCACCGTTCCGTCCCCGAGGCCGAGACCGAGGCGCGACGCCGCCTCGTGGTCCTGAGGGTGAACGTGTTCGCGGACGCCCGCGACGTCGCGGAGACGCTGATGTCCGGGATACCGGTCCTCCTCGACCTCACCAGTGCGGAGGGCGACGTCGCCAAGCGGATACTGGACTTCAGCACCGGTGTCGTCTTCGGCCTGGGCAGTGGCATGCACCGCGTCGACCGCAACGTCTTCCTGCTGACCCCGGCCGACACCGAAGTGACCGGCCTGATGCAGGGGATGGGGATCCCCGGGAACGGCTAGCCGGGCCGGCGCGGGGGAGTGGACGGGCGCTTCGCCCGATCGTGGGAAGCGCGCACAAGCGGAACGGTTCGCCCCGCTCCGGAGTCCTAGCGTCCCGCACATGACCCTGCCTCACCGGTCGCCGCCGGCCCTGCCCTCCCCGTCTCCCTCCTCCCCCCTGCCCCGTGTCCCGTCCCCCGGAGCCTCCTCCGGGGAGGGCGGCGCCCGGGGGCGCCGGTGCCCCGACCGGCCGCACATCACCGAGCTGCTGCTGTCCGCCTTCGCCGGGCACCGCAACACCGGGCTTCCGCTCGGTCCCCTCACCCTGCTGGCCGGGGCCAGCGGCAGCGGCAAGACCAGCGCCCTGCGGGCCTACCAGGCGCTCGCCCGGCTCGGTGGCGGGGTTGGGCTCGGCGAGGCGTTCCCCGCACCGGACGCGTGCGTACCGGAACGGGCCCGCGCCGACGCGCAGGGCCGCCGGGGTTTCCGCGTCGGCTGCACCGCCGACGGCCCCGAGGGCCCGGTCCGGCTCGAGGTCGCCGTGCAGGCCGAACCCACGCTGCGGATCGCGGGGGAGCGGCTGACGGCGGACGGGGTGGTCCTGCTGGAGTCCGCGCTGCGCGACCCCCGGGGTCGCACCGTGCACGCCGCGTGGCACACCGCCGGGACCGCCCCGGTCACCCGCGGTCCGCTGCCCGACGACCGGCTGGGCACCGCGCTGCTGCCGCTGCGCGTCGCAGGCCGGACGCCCGGCGAGCGCAGGGTGCTGGCCGCCGCCGAGCAGATGGTGGTCGCCCTGCGCTCGGTCTTCGCCTGCGATCCCCGGCCCGACGGCATGCGCGACGCCGTGCCGACCGGCACCGGGCGGCTGCTCGGCGGTTGTGGCAACCTCGCCGACGTGCTGTGGCGCACCCGCACCGAGTGCGCGATCCGGTACGGGCTCCTGGTGTCCGCCGTACGCGCCGGATGCGCCGGGCCGGTCACCGGCCTGCTCGCCGAGCCGTGCGGCGGTGGCCTGGTCCGCGCCCTGCTCGACCGGGGCGACGGAACCCGTACCGCGCTCGGGCGCCTGGGCGACGGCGAGCTGCGGTACGTCGCGCTCGCGCTGGTGCTGCTCACCGGGCCCGGCGTGCTGGAGGTCGACGCGTCCGGCGAGGTCCCGGCCGCGCTGCAGACCCTCACCGTGCTCGCCGACGGGCTCGACCGGGGCATGGACCCGCTCCAGCGCGCGGAACTGCTGCGGCTGGCGGCGCGGATGTGCGAGCGGGGGCACATCCGGCTGGTCGGGGCGGTGAGCGACGCGTCCTGGGCCGCGGGGGTGGACGGCGTGACGGTGGTACACCTGAACCGTGACTGACACGCCCGACCCGACGCGCCCCACCGCCCCGGCCGCCCCCGCCGACCCGCTCGCCCCGCTCGACGTGGCCGGACTCCAGCGCAGGATCGCCGAGTTCGCCGCGGCACGGAACTGGCAGCCCTACCACACCCCGAAGAACCTCGTCACCGCGCTCAGTGTGGAGGCCTCCGAACTGGTGGAGATCTTCCAGTGGCTGACACCGGAGGAGTCGGCCCGCGTCATGGACGACCCGGACACCGCGCACCGCGTCGGCGACGAGGTGGCCGATGTGCTCGCGTACCTCCTCCAGTTGTGCGGGGTGCTCGGCGTCGACCCGCTGGCCGCCCTGAGCGCCAAGATCGACCGCAACGAGCGCCGCTTCCCGGTCTGAACGGGGCACTCCGCGGACCGCCCTCCGCGGAGTACCCCTCCCCGGAGCGGAATTCTCCGTTATCACTCTCCGCATTCAACATGCCGACCGTTTTCGAATTGTTGTCCCCAGATCTCCGCCTTCTGTTCGAAGTTCTGTCTCAAACTGCCTCACTCTGGGTAGTGAACAGGAGAGTTGGGCGGACGCGCGGGCAGCGCGTCGGACAGACAGGGGCGGCGCATGGACGCTGTGCGGCTCATAGGGACGAGCAGACGGGCCCTCACCACTGCCGGCGGCATGCCGGAGCTCTCGGCGGAGGTGTGGCAGGCGCAGGCACTCGCGCAGGCGATAGGCAGCCGCCTCGCGGTCGCCGGCCCGCACGAACTGCGCGGTGAGGCACTGGGCCTGACCGAGCTGGCGGGACGCGGCTGCGGTGTGCTGGACACCCCGCGGCTCGGTCCGGGCGGGTCACGCGCCGACCTGCTCACCGAGCTGGGCGACGCCCGGCAGGCCCTGCTGCACCTGGGCGGACTTCTCGGCGAGGTCGGCATCGCGCTGGTCGGCATGGCCTCCTCGGCGGTCGACGAGTCCTCGTACTGGCAGTGCGTGGAGGCCATCGACGCGGCGGACGAGTCCCGTGACCGCGTGCTGGAGATGCTCCGCAGACTGGCGGACCGCGACCAGGCCCTCGCCGAACACGAGGCCGGTCGGGGCCGGTTGCCGTGACCGCGCGGGTTCGCCGGGTGGGCGGTCGCGACGGCCGGAGGTGCGGTGGCGTCCGTTCGACCGCTGGAGGCGCGGCGGCCGGGCCCGGGCGAAGCAGTGCGAACCCGACCGCCTGCCGTCGGCCTGCTGCCGCCCCCACGGCGTCACCCGCCTGCACGGCTGCTGCTCCCCGGGAGCGGCCCCGTCGGCGGTGCGGCCGTGGTGGACGCGGACGGCACCGAGGCGGCCGCTACGGCCCCCCGCGGCCACGCGCACGCGTCGCAACGGACGTCACCGCCCGTCCCGCCGTTCCGGCCGCCGGCCCGGCGAACCTTCCCGGCCGGAGCGCTGGGTGCGACACGGGGAGGCGAAGGGCCGGCCGGACCGCAGCGGGTCCGAGCAGGCAGGATGGAGGTATGGATCTCCGTATCTTCACCGAGCCCCAGCAGGGGGCCACCTACGACACCTTGCTCACCGTCGCCAAGGCCACCGAGGAACTCGGCTTCGACGCCTTCTTCCGCTCCGACCACTACCTCAAGATGGGTTCCGGGGACGGCCTGCCCGGCCCCACCGACGCCTGGATCACCCTCGCCGGCCTCGCCCGCGAGACCAAGCGCATCCGGCTCGGCACCCTGATGACCGCCGGCACCTTCCGGCTCCCCGGCGTCCTCGCCATCCAGGTCGCCCAGGTGGACCAGATGTCCGGCGGCCGCGTCGAACTCGGCCTGGGGTCCGGCTGGTTCGAGGAAGAGCACAAGGCGTACGGCATCCCCTTCCCGAAGGAGAAGATGGCCCGCCTGGAGGAACAGCTGGAGATCGTCACCGGCCTGTGGGCGACCGGGACCGGCCAGACCTACGACTTCCACGGCACGTACTACGACCTCACGCGGTCACCGGCGCTCCCCAAGCCGGCCCAGCCCAAGGTCCCGGTGCTCATCGGCGGCCACGGCGCCGTCCGCACGCCCCGGCTGGCCGCGCGGTACGCCGACGAGTTCAACATGCCGTTCGCCTCCGTCGAGGACAGCGAGCGGCAGTTCGGCCGGGTGCGCGCCGCCGCCCAGGAGGCAGGCCGCGACCCCGGCGCCCTCGTGTACTCCAACGCGCTGGTCGCCTGCGTCGGCAAGGACGAGCAGGAGATCGCCCGCCGCGCCGCCGCGATCGGCCGCGAGCCCGACGAACTGCGCGCCAACGGGCTCGCGGGCACCCCCGCCGAGGTCGTCGACAAGATCGGCCGTTACGCCGAGGCCGGCGCCCGGCGCATCTACCTCCAGATCCTCGACCTGTCCGACCTCGACCACCTGGAACTCATCTCCTCCCAGGTCCAGTCCCAGCTGGGCTAGCCTCTCCGGCCGTGGGGGGGGGGCCCCCCCCCCGCCCCCCCCCGGGCGGCCGCCGCCCCCCGCCGGCCCCCCCCGCCCCCCCCCCGGGGGGCCCCCCCCCCGGGGGGGGGGGGGGGCCCCCCCCCACGGCCCCGCACGGTCAGGCCGATCCCGCAGGCCTGCACGCACCTCCGCACTCCCGGCAGGCCCGGGGCCCAAAGGAGCAGAGGCCCGGGGCCGCCCGGCACGTTCGGCAGAGGCTCTTCTCGGCGGCGGCCGACTGCACCGTCGGCATTCCGTCGGCACCTCGTAGGCGCCCCGGGGCCGACGGAGCCGGCCACCGGCCCGGCCCTGCGGCCTCACTGCCGCAGCGCCCCGGTGCTGACGGGCGGGGCCCGGTGCGGGTGGGTGAACCGACGTCCCGGGCCGCTCCGGGAACCGGGCGGACGGCCGAGACGGAGCACACGACCCCTCCCGCGGGGTTCTGGCGGGGACTCCTCGAGCGGCGTGGGTGAATCACGGGACGCGCCGATCTAATTACCGCATATATGACTATAAGACATGTGTTATTCAGTCATGCACTCACATACGCGGCGCACCCTGCTCGGTGCCTCGATCGCGGCCGTCGGCTCCGGAGCCCTGGCCGCCTGTTCCGGGTCAGGCTCGCACTCCGGGCCCGGCCCTCACTCCGCGTCCGGTCCGCCCTCCGCCACCGGCGCCCCCGCGGCGGCGGCCGGGGCCCCCGGCCGCCGCCGCGGGGGTTTCGTTCCCAAGGGGCCCACGGGGTACGTGAACCCGTCCGATCCCGAGGTCGTCGCTGCCGAGAGGGAACGCGGGTCCGGTCCCCTGCGCACGGTCGCGCTGACCGCCACCGAGACGTCCCTCGACCTGGGCGGGCAGACCGTTGAATCGTGGGCGTACGGTGACATGCTGCCCGGCAGGGAGGTCCGGGTCACCGCGGGTGACATCCTCAACCTCAGGCTCGTCAACCACCTGCCCGTGACGACGACGCTGCACCCGCACGGTATCCGTCTGCGCTGCGACATGGACGGAGTACCGGGCCTGACCCAGTCCTCCGTCGAGCCGGGCGCGGACTTCACCCACCGCTTCGCCGTGCCGCATCCGGGTACGTACTGGGTGCACTCACACTCGGGAATGCAGCTCGACCGCGGCCTGTACGCCCCGCTGATCGTCGAGGACCCCAAGGAGCCCTTGTGCTACGACAAGGAGTGGGTCGTCGTCCTGGACGACTGGGTGGACGGCGTGGACGGCTCCACCCCGGACGGCGTGCTCGCGCAGTTGCACCAGGGCAGGAGCATCCCGATGGACATGGGCGAGAGCGCCGCACACGACTCGATGCTCGCCCCCGCCAAGCCCGCCGGCCCCTCCCGCGTCCTGCACAAGGGGCACAGCCGCGTGCTGGACAGCGCGGGCGGTCACGTCGACTACCCGCACTATCTGATCAACGGCCGCCTCCCGAAAGCCGCTTCGGTCTTCCGGGCCTGCCCCGGGGACCGGATCCGGTTGCGGATCATCAACGCCGGGGGCGACACGGCTTTCCGGGTGGCACTCGGCGGCCACGAGATGACCGTGACGCACACGGACGGCTACCCGGTCGAGCACACGCGCACGGACGCCCTGCTGCTGGGCATGGCCGAACGCTACGACGTGCTCGTCACCGCCAAGGACGGGGTGTTCCCGCTGGTCGCGCTCGCCGAAGGCAAGAACGCGAGGGCCCTGGCAGTCCTGCGCACCGGCAGTGGAAGCTTCCCCGGATGCTCCGCGCACCCGAAGGAGCTCGACGGCCGGCTCGTGCCGGCCTGCCGGCTCGTGCCGGACGAGTCCGTGGCCCTCTGCGACCGCACCCCGGACCGCGAGCTGAGCTTCAGACTGACCGGCAGCATGAGGCAGTTCAACTGGAGACTCGACGGTCGGACCTACTCCGTCGAGCAACGCCACCCCGTCCGGGAGGGCGAACGGGTCCGCCTGACCTTCACCAACGCCACCGACATGTGGCACCCCATGCATCTGCACGGCCACACCTTCGCCCTCACCGGCGCCCACGCGGCCGGAGCCCGCAAGGACACCGCCCTGGTACTGCCGCACCGCAAACTCGTCGTCGACTTCAACGCCGACAACCCGGGCCTGTGGATGCTGCACTGCCACAACCAGTACCACTCCGAATCCGGCATGATGACCATCCTCGGCTACCGGAAGTGACGACGCCATCGACCGCCCCGCCGGCTGCGGGCCCCCGGGACCGCGCAGACGCACCTGTGGCGGAACGTCCGCGGTACGGGCCCTGCACATGCGAGCGGTGGTGTCGGTGATCCGCACCATCGACCGAACGCCCGTCCCGCACGGTTGCCCCTCCGGTCCACGGACCAGTCGTGGACCGGGAGAGACGTCCCTCCCCTGACGCGTACGGCCGGGCCCATGGCTCGCCCCTGCCAGGCGTGGGCGAGCCCCACGGCCGGGGCTGCGGCCGGGGAGCCCGACCGCGGGGGGTGGCCGGCGCCGGTCGGCAGGGGAGCTCCACCCCCGGCCCCGGGCCCGGCTTGTGCGGCCGGACCCCGGGACCGGCCGCGGCCGAAAGCGACGACACACGCCCGCAGCGGCCCCCGGCCCCGGTGCGCCACAAGGGGATCCCGGCGGACCGGGCAGCCGACCAGACCGGATCGAGAACACGCCACGTGGGAGAAGAGATGCCCCTTCCGGACCCCGGGCGGGAGGCCGAAGCCGCGGCGGCCATCGGCTTCGACCTCGACGCATGCCTCCAGGAGCCCGTTCACCTGCTCGGCCGGATCCAGTCCCACGGCACCCTGCTGGCGGTGGAGGCCGACACCGGCACCGTGGACACCGCGGCCCTGAACACCGGCGGCCTGCTGGGAATCGCGGCCGAGGAGCTGGTCGGGGGACCCGTCACGCGGGTGCTGTCCCCCCGGGACTGGGCCCAGGCCCTGGAGGTCGGCGCTCAGCACGAGGCGGCGAGCCTGGTTCTCCCCGTCTCCGTCGACGTGGCAGGCGCCCCCAGGACGTTCGACGTGACCGCCCACCGGCAGGGGCCCCTCGTCATCCTGGAGTGCGAGCCCCGAACCGTCGCGCTGCCGCATTTCGCGTCCTACTACCAGGGCGTCCGGCGTGCCCTGACACGGCTTCGATCGGCGACGACGGTAACCGAGTGCTGCCAGGCGGCCACCCACGAGGTCCGGGCGCTGACCGGCTTCGACCGGGTGGTCGCCTACCGCTTCGAGGACGAGGACGGGCCTGGAGAGGTGGTCGCGGAGGCGCTCACCGACGGCCACGAGCCCTGGCTGGGGCTCTGGTTCCCCGCCAGTGACATCCCGCCCCAGGCGAGGCGGCTCTACCGCGACAACTGGATCCGGGTGATCGCCGACGTGGACGACAGCAGTGTGGGCCTGCACCCCCCGCGGCGGTCCGGCTCCGACCTGCCGCTGGACCTGTCGAACTCCGTACTGCGCACCGTGTCCGGCTTTCATCTGGAGTACCTGCGGAACCTCGGTGTGAAGTCGTCGATGTCGGTGAGCGTCCTTCGCGAGGGCAGGCTCTGGGGGCTGATCGCCTGTCACGGCGACGCCGCCGCCACGATTCCCCCGGAACTGCGGGCGGCGTGCGAGTTCTTCGGCGTCGCCTTCTCCCTGCAACTCGCGGTCGTCGAGGAACGGGAGCAGGCCGAGGCGCTCCGCACGTCCCGTGAGCGCCTCGACCGGATCACCTCCCGGCTCACGTCCGATCCGGAGCACTCGCTCCTGGCAGGCGACGAAGCGCTCAGAACGCTGCTGGACGCCGATGGCGCGGCGCTCTGCCGCGGCGGCCGCAGCACCACCAGCGGGACGAGTGTGGCGCCCGCTCTGCTGGAGGCCCTCCGGACACGCGCGGCGGGGTCGTCACCGGGCACCGTCTGGAGCACGGACCGCCTGTCCGAGGAACCCGGCCAGCCCGGCGGCGACATGACGGAAGGCGGACCGGCGGGGATCCTGATGGTGACGCTGAGCCGCGCGGGTGACTTCCTCGCCTGGTTCCGCAAGGCCCGCCCCGCCGCCCGCCAATGGGCCACGGACCCTTCCCGCCCCGTCCTGGTCGGCCCGCGGGGCGAACGGCTCACCCCGCGCGGGTCAGGTGCGGTCTTCCGCGCGGCGGTACAGGGACAGAGCCTGCCCTGGACGCCGGCCGACCGCGCCACCGCGCTGGAGCTCTGGCGCACGCTGACCGGTCTCGTGCTGCGGCACGAGGCCGAACTGGCCTCGCTCAACGAACAGCTGCGCATCACCAACGCCGACCTCGACTCGTTCGCCCATGTGGCGGCCCACGACCTCAAGGAACCCCTGCGAGGCATCTCCAACGCCGTGACCTTCGTCCTCGAGGACGCCGCGGCGGACCTCGACGCGACGACCGTCCGGCGGCTTCTCACCATGCGGCGGCTGGCCGGCCGGATGGACGACCTGCTCGACTCGTTGATGCACTTCGCCCGGCTGGGCCGAGGCGGGCTGCACCTGACCCGTGTCCCACTGGACCGGGTGCTGGACTCCGCACTCGACGTGGCCGGGGAACGTCTGGCCGAGGCCCACGTGCGGGTCGTCAGAAGAGACCTGCCCGAGGTGTACGCCGATGAGCACCGGCTCCACGAGGTCCTGGTCAACCTCCTGGTGAACGCCGCCAAGTACGTCGCCGATCAAGGAGACCGCACGGTCGAGGTCCTGGTCGACGCACTCCGCCCGCCGGCGGGCGGGGCCCCCCGGCAGACCGTCGTGGTCCGCGACAACGGCATCGGCATTCCGGCCGACCAGCAGGGTGAGGTGTTCGAGCTGTTCCGCAGACTGCACGGGCCGGAGGAGCGCGGCGGAGGCGCCGGCGTGGGGCTCGCCATCGTCAAACGGATCGTCGAACGGCACGGCGGCGAGCTGTGGCTCGAGAGCGAACCCGGCCGCGGGGCCAGCTTCTGCTTCACCCTGGGTCAGGAAGGCGGCGACTGAGCGGAAGGACCCTCGCCCTCCGCCCTTCTCTGCCAGTAGTCCACGGCCCCCTTCAGGACGGTGCGGAAGAGCTCGAAGTTGATCGGCTTGTAGATGTAGCTGTCGGCCCCTGCCGCGTAGGTCGCGTCGACCTCGTCCGGCGTGGTGGACGAGGTGAAGACCACCACGGTCACGTTGTCCAGTTCGGGCATGGAGCGGATCGACCGGAGCACCGTGGCTCCACTGAGGCCGGGCATGTTCAGATCCAGGAGGACGAGCCCCGGTCGCCGGGTGGCTTCCAGCAACCGCTCGGCGACTCCGGTCCCCCTGTCCGTGAACAGCAGCGTCAGATCCGGATGGGTGCGACCGAGCGCCCGCCGGATCGCCTCGGCGTCCTCCGCCGAATCCTCGACCACCCAGACGAGGTCGTGATCGATCCTCGGATCCCCGGCCGGCCCGCTCACGCGGCCGTCTCCACCTGTGCGACGAGCACGGCGATGTCGTCCGCACCCGTGGCCCGGAACTCCACGACGGCCGCCGCCAGCCGTTCGGCGAACCCCTGAGCCTCACCGGCTCCCTGCCGGGCCACCGCGTCCCGCAGGCAGGATTCGAAGAACGTTCCGTCAGCCGCTCTCGCCTCGGTCACCCCGTCGGTGAACAGCACCAGCGCGCCACCCGGCGCCACGTGCGCCGACCCGGATCCGTACTCGGTTTCCTCCAGCACACCCAGCAGATCGCCGTGGGCGGAGAGCTCCTGCACGGCGCCGTCCTCGCGCCGCACCAGGGGCGCCGGATGTCCGGCGTTCCAATACCGCAGGTGGAATCCCTTTCCGTCCGGCACCAGCACCGCCACGAGCGCTGTCACGAAGCGGGACGTGCCCTCCCTGACCAGGGCCTGGTTCAGCCGTCCCAGCGCGTGCTCGGGCGTGCTGCCGTCCTCGAGCAGGGTGCGCAGGGTGTGGCGGGCCAGACCGGTGAGTCCCGCGGCCTCCGCCCCGCGACCGCAGACGTCACCGATGAGGAGCGTCACACCGCCCCGCGGCCCCGGGACGGCGTCATAGAAGTCACCACCCACATCGAGCGAGACGTCGCCCACTTCGTATGCCGAGCTCAGGACGAGCCCCGGGATCCGGGGCAGTTCTCTCGGCAGCAGATGCCGCTGGAGGGAGACCACGTGCCGGCGCCGCTGTTCGTACAGGGTGCTGGTGTCGATGGCCAACGCGGCCCGGTCGGCGAGATCGGCGAGGAACCGCGAGGGCACCTCGGCGATGTTCGCGCGGTGGTACAGGAAGGTCAGAGTGCCCAGAGCCCTCCCCCGGGCCTTGAGCGGATTCACACTGAGCGCCCGCACGGCCCGCCCCGCCCCGGACGAGGCGGGACCGAAGGGCCCGCCTTCCAGCTCGTCACCTTGCAGCACCAGCCCCTGCCCGCGGTCGACGACCTGCTGCAGTACGTCGGTGAGCCAGCGGTCCTCGGCCGCGACCGCACCGAGCCACTGCTGCTCGCCCGCGTCCATGTGCGAGTAGGCCACGGCAGCCAGTCCGCCGGAAAGGCGCAGGTGCAGGACGCACCCCTCGGCCACAGCGGGAACAGCCGTCCGAGCCACCCGTTGCACGGTCCTCTCCACATCGAGGCTCGAGCCCATCTGCAACGACGCCTCCGCCAGGAAGGCGTCACTCACCCCACGCAGCTCGTCCTCGCGCCGCGCCATGATGCGCTTGTCGGAGACCATGGTGACCTCGGCCACCTGCTTCAACCGGGCCCGCAGCGTCACGTCGGCCGCGTCCCCGGCCGCGGTGCCGACCATGAACGACGCCCAGCCGCCCTGCCCCAGCGGTACGGCACACTCGGCCACGCTCCGGGCGCCCGCCGCCGCCAGGACCTGGACGTGGGGCATGGCGCCGTCGAGCCCCGACACCTCGTGGACCGTGACGGTCGGATTGCCGACCGGAGCCCCGGCCGCGGCAGCGTCACCGAAATTCCGTTCGAATTCAATGAACGACGGCGTCGGCTCCGCCAGGGTGGCACTGCGCAGGTAGTGCAGCAGCCCCCCGCTCCAGCGGGTGCCCACGACGGCCAGTACACCGGGCGTGCGGAGCAGCATGTCGTAGAGGAAGACCTCCAGCCCTCTCACGTCCTGCGCCGTGTCGGCGGCACGCCAGAGCTCATGCAGCCGGCCGGACCACCATCCGTCATCCGCCTGGGGGGAAGCTCTGCCCTCGTGCTGCACCACCGCTGGTCCGCCGTTCCTGTCGCCGCCGTCGACTCGGCCCCCTCACGGGAAACGCTATGCCAGGCGGACGCCGACCGCCTCCAGACAGGGGCCCCGCGGAGCGCCGGTCGCCGGTCCCGCCGGGGCGGTCGGCCGACGTGGTGCGCGGACGGCACGGCAGGGAGGCACGGCACATCCCCCGGCGATTTCCGTTCCCGGTGGGGCGAGGGCCGGAGCTCCCCTGCGGCAGGACGCCGGTCGATCCGGTGGGCCCGCTGCCGTCGCGAGGAAATCGGGTACCGGTACGGGGCCGACGGGACCCATACTCGGTCACGTGTTCCTGACGATCTCCACCACCGGCGACAAGGCCAACCCTGCCACCGACATGGGCTTCCTCCTCCACAAGCACCCCGACAGCCCGTTCTCGGCCCCTCTGTCCTACGGCACCGCGCACGTCCTCTACCCCGAGGCGGACGCCGAGCGGTGCACGGCGGCACTGCTGCTGGAGGTGGACGCGGTGGCACTGGTCCGGCGGGGCAAGGGCAAGGGGCGCGGCGGCGCCCCCGACGCCGCTCTCGCGCAGTACGTCAACGACCGCCCGTACGCGGCGTCCTCGCTGCTCGCCGTCGCGCTGAGCAGCGTCTTCTCCAGCGCGATGCGCGGCGTGTGCAAGGCCCGCCCGGAGCTGCCCGGACAGCCGCTGCCGCTGCGCGTCGAGGTGCCCGCGCTGCCCGCGCGCGGCGGCCCCGCCCTGGTCGGCCGGCTCTTCGAGCCGCTCGGCTGGACGGTCACGGCAGACCCGGTGGCCCTGGACACCGAGTTCCCGGACTGGGGCGACTCGCGGTACGTACGCCTCGTCCTGGAGTCGGACACCCTCACCCTCGCCCAGGCCCTGCGCCACCTCTACGTCCTGCTCCCCGTCCTCGACGACGCCAAGCACTACTGGGTCTCCGCCGACGAGGTCGACAAGCTGCTGCGCGCCGGCGAGGGCTGGCTGCCCGGCCACCCGGAGCAGCAGCTGATCACCAGCCGCTACCTCACCCGCCGCTGGTCACTGACCCGCCAGGCGCTGGAGCGGCTCGAGCTGGTCCGGCTGGCCGAGACGGACGACAGCGTCGTCGAGGAGATGGACAACGCCGTCGCGGCGGACACGGGGGAAGAGGAGAAGCCGACCCCGCTCGCCGTGCGGCGCCGGGAGGCCATCGTCGCCGCCCTCGCTGCCTCCGGCGCCACCCGTGTGCTCGACCTCGGCTGCGGGCAGGGGCAGCTGGTGCAGGAGCTGCTGCGCAACCCGGTCTACTCCGAGATCGTCGGCGTCGACGTGTCCATGCGCGCGCTGGCCATCGCCTCCCGGCGGCTCGGGCTGGACCGCATGGGGGAGCGCCAGGCGTCCCGGGTGAGGCTTCTCCAGGGCTCGCTGTCGTACACCGACAAGCGGCTCAGGGGGTACGACGCCGCCGTGCTCAGCGAGGTGATCGAACACCTCGACCTGCCGAGGCTGCCCGCCCTGGAGTACGCCGTGTTCGGCGCGGCCCGCCCCCGGACCGTCGTCGTGACCACTCCGAACGTCGAGTACAACGTCCGCTGGGAGAGCCTTCCGGCCGGTCACGCCCGGCACGGCGACCACCGCTTCGAGTGGACCCGCGAGGAGTTCCGCGCCTGGGCCGCGAAGGTCGCCGAACGGCACGGATACGACGTCGGGTTCGTGCCCGTGGGCCCGGACGACCCGGAGGTCGGCCCGCCCACCCAGATGGCCGTGTTCGTGACCGGGGAGACGAAGGACAGGAAGGAGGCGAAGGCGGCATGACCCGCGAGACCACCACCGGAGCCCGGACCGGAGTCCGGCCCGAGGCCTCCAGCGATGCCCCGCCCGGAGCCCGGCCCGCCGGGAACCGCGGCCGGGTCCTGCCCGTCACCGACCTCTCCCTCGTCGTACTCGTCGGCGCCTCCGGCTCGGGCAAGTCCACCTTCGCCCGGCGCCACTTCGAGCCCACCGAGGTCATCTCCTCCGACTTCTGCCGCGGCCTGGTCGCCGACGACGAGAACGACCAGAGCGCCTCCAAGGACGCCTTCGACGTCCTGCACTACATCGCGGGCAAGCGGCTGGCCGCCGGCCGCCGCACCGTCGTCGACGCCACCAGCGTCCAGCAGGACGCCCGGCGTCAACTGATCGACCTGGCACGGCAGTACGACGTCCTGCCGATAGCCGTCGTGCTCGACGTGCCCGAGGAGGTGTGCGCCGAGCGCAACGCGGCCCGCGCCGACCGCGCCGGCATGCCCCGCCGGGTCGTCCAGCGCCACACCCGCGAACTCCGGCGCTCCCTGAGGAGCCTGGAGCGCGAGGGCTTCCGCAAGGTGCACGTCCTGCGCGGTGTCGACGAGGTCGAGAACACCACCGTCGTCACCGAGAAGCGGTACAACGACCTCACCCACCTCACCGGGCCCTTCGACATCATCGGCGACGTCCACGGCTGCGCCGCCGAACTGGAGTCGCTGCTCGGCGCGTTGGGCTACACCGAAGGCGTCCACCCCGAGGGCCGCACCGCGGTCTTCGTCGGCGACCTCGTCGACCGCGGCCCGGACAGCCCGGGCGTGCTGCGCCGGGTCATGTCCATGGTGAAGTCGGGCAGCGCGCTGTGCGTCCCCGGCAACCACGAGAACAAGTTCGGCCGGTACCTCAGGGGCCGCAAGGTCCAGCACACCCACGGCCTGGCCGAGACCATCGAGCAGATGGACCAGGAGAGCGAGGAGTTCCGCGCCGAGGTGAGGCAGTTCGTCGACGGCCTGGTCAGCCACTACGTCCTCGACGGCGGCCGGCTCGTCGTCTGCCACGCCGGCCTGCCGGAGAAGTACCACGGCCGCACCTCCGGCCGGGTCCGCTCGCACGCGCTGTACGGCGACACCACCGGCGAGACGGACGAGTTCGGCCTGCCGGTGCGCTACCCGTGGGCCGAGGACTACCGGGGCCGCGCCGCCGTCGTCTACGGCCACACCCCGGTCCCGGAGGCGACCTGGCTCAACAACACCATCTGCCTGGACACCGGCGCCGTCTTCGGCGGCAAGCTCACCGCGCTGCGCTGGCCGGAGCGGGAACTGGTCGACGTACCGGCCGAGCGGGTCTGGTACGAGCCGGCCCGCCCGCTGCGCACCGAGGCCCCCGGCGGACAGGACGGCCGCCCGCTGGACCTCGCCGACGTCCACGGCCGCCGGGCCGTCGAGACCCGGTACGCCGGCCGGGTGGCCGTGCGCGAGGAGAACGCGGCCGCGGCCCTGGAGGTCATGAGCCGCTTCGCGATCGACCCGCGCCTGCTGCCGTACCTTCCGCCGACCATGGCCCCCACCGCCACCTCGCACCTGGACGGTTACCTGGAGCACCCGGCCGAGGCCTTCGCCCAGTACGAGGAGGACGGGGTCGGGCGCGTCGTGTGCGAGGAGAAGCACATGGGGTCACGCGCGGTCGCCCTGGTCTGCCGGGACGCGGACGCCGCCGCCCGGCACTTCGGGGTCGGGAACGGCCCTGCCGGATCGCTCTACACCCGCACCGGCCGCCCGTTCTTCGGCGAGGCGGCGGTCACCGAGGAGATCCTCGGCCGGTTGCGCACGGCGATCACCGACGCCGGGCTGTGGGAGACCCTCGAAACCGAATGGCTTTTGCTGGACGCCGAGTCGATGCCGTGGTCGCTGAAGGCGTCCGGGCTGCTGCGCTCGCAGTACGCCGCCGTGGGCGCCGCCGGCGGCGCGGTGTTCCCGGGCGCCCTGGCGGCCCTGGAGAGCGCCGCCGCCCGCGGCGTCGAGGTGCGGGAACTGCTGGAACGCCAGCGGGAACGGGCCGGCGCGGTCGGCGCGTTCACGCAGGCGTACCGCCGCTACTGCTGGACCACCGACCAGCTGGACGGCGTACGCCTCGCCCCGTTCCAGATCCTCGCCGCCCAGGGGCGCAGCCTCGCCGGGCTGCCGCACGACGAGCAGCTCGCCCTGCTGGACCGCATGGTCGAGCACGATCCCACGGGCCTGCTGCAGACCACCCGGCGCCTGTACGTCGACCCCGCCGACCCCGAGTCGGTGCGGGCGGGCGTCGACTGGTGGCTGGAGATGACCGGACGCGGCGGCGAGGGCATGGTCGTCAAGCCGGTCGGGGCCCTGGCCCGCGACCCGAAGGGCCGCCTGGTGCAGCCCGGCATCAAGTGCCGGGGCCGCGAGTACCTGCGGATCGTCTACGGCCCCGAGTACACCCGCCCCGACAACCTGGCCAGGCTGCGCGGCCGTTCCCTCGGCCACAAGCGGTCCCTGGCGGTCCGCGAGTACGCCCTCGGCCTGGAGGCCCTGGACCGCCTCGCCGACGGCGAACCCCTGTGGCGGGTCCACGAGGCCGTCTTCGGCGTCCTGGCCCTGGAGTCGGAGCCGGTCGACCCGCGGCTGTAGGTCCTGGCGGACGCGGACGCGACGCGGAGCGGGGCCCCGGGGCGCCCCCGGGGCCGCCCCGGCCGCCGGGCCGCGCCGGGGACGGCCGGGTCGACGGCTGTCGTCCCTCCCTCCCGTCCGCAGAGGGGTGAACGGCCCCTTTGGTGGTCAGGATGGAGACATGACCTACCACGTCGACTCCGAGGCCGGACGGCTGCGCCGCGTCATCCTGCACCGGCCCGATCTCGAGCTCAAGAGGCTCACTCCCAGCAACAAGGACGCCCTGCTGTTCGACGACGTGCTCTGGGTGCGCCGGGCGCGCGCCGAGCACGACGGGTTCGCCGACGTCCTGCGTGACCGGGGGGTCACCGTCCACCTCTTCGGTGACCTGCTCACCTCCACGCTGGACGTCCCGGCGGCCCGCTCGCTCGTCCTGGACCGTGTCTTCGACGAGAAGGAGTACGGCCCGCTGGCCACCGACCACCTCCGCGCGGCGTTCGAGGCCCTGCCCTCGGCCGAGCTGACCGAGGCGCTGGTCGGCGGGATGACCAAGCGGGAGTTCCTGGACGCCCACGCGGAACCGACGTCGGTGCGCTTCCACGCCATGGAACTCGACGACTTCCTCCTCCGCCCGCTGCCCAACCACCTCTTCACCCGCGACACCTCCGCCTGGATCTACGACGGGGTCTCCATCAACGCCATGCGGTGGCCCGCCCGGCAGCGCGAGACCGTGCACTTCGAGGCCATCTACCGGCACCACCCGCTGTTCCGCGACGAGAGTTTCCGCCTCTGGTCCGAGGGGCAGGCCGACTACCCGTCCACCATCGAGGGCGGGGACGTCCTGGTCATCGGCAACGGCGCGGTGCTGATCGGCATGAGCGAGCGGACCACCCCGCAGGCCGTCGAGATGCTGGCGCACAAACTGTTCGCCGCGGGTTCCGCCGAGACCATCGTCGCCCTGGACATGCCGAAGAGACGCGCCGTGATGCACCTGGACACGGTGATGACGATGGTCGACGGCGACACCTTCACCCAGTACGCGGGCCTCGGCATGCTCCGTTCGTACACCATCGAACCCGGCTCGGGGGACAGGGAACTGAAGGTCACCGACCACCCGCCGGAGCACATGCACCGCGCGATCGCCGCCGCGCTCGGGCTCAGCGAGATCCGGGTGCTGACCGCCACCCAGGACGTCCACGCCGCCGAGCGCGAGCAGTGGGACGACGGCTGCAACGTCCTGGCCGTCGAGCCGGGCGTCGTCGTCGCCTACGAGCGGAACGCCACCACCAATACGCATCTGCGCAAGCAGGGCATCGAGGTGATCGAGATCCCCGGCAGCGAACTGGGCCGGGGCAGGGGCGGACCGCGCTGCATGAGCTGCCCGGTCGAGCGGGAGGCAGTCCAGGGAAGCTCCGGGAGCAGGTCGCGCATATAAATGCTGATGTTCGTATAGACTTCCATGCGTCTGTGTCCGACCTGGCCCGATCCTGCCCCCGTACCTCTGGAGCGTCCCATGGTGACAGTCCCGACCGCCCTCGCAGGGCGCCACTTCCTCAAGGAGGTGGACTTCACCGCGCAGGAGTTCCTCGGCCTGCTCGACCTGGCCGCGGAGCTGAAGGCCGCCAGGAAGGCCGGCGCCGAGACCCGGTACCTCCAGGGCAGGAACATCGCGCTGATCTTCGAGAAGCCCTCGACGCGCACCCGCTGCTCCTTCGAGGTGGCCGCCGCCGACCAGGGCGCCTCCACGACGTACATCGACCCGAGCGGCTCGCACATCGGGAAGAAGGAGTCCGCGAAGGACACCGCGCGGGTGCTCGGCCGGATGTTCGACGCGATCGAGTTCCGGGGCGACTCCCAGTCCACCGTCGAGACCCTCGCCGACTACGCGGGTGTGCCCGTCTACAACGGTCTGACCGACGACTGGCACCCCACCCAGATGCTCGCCGACGTGCTCACCATGACCGAGCACGGCGGCGGGAGGGCGGTCACGGAGATCTCCTTCGCCTACCTCGGCGACGCCCGCTTCAACATGGGCAACTCCTACCTCGTCACCGCGGCCCTGCTGGGCATGGACGTCCGCATCGTCGCCCCGAAGGCCTACTGGCCCGCCCAGGACGTCGTCGACCGGGCGCGCGCGCTCGCCGAGTCCAGCGGGGCCCGCATCACGCTCACCGAGGAGATCGCCGAGGGCGTCGCGGGCGCGGACTTCGTCGTCACCGACGTCTGGGTCTCGATGGGGGAGCCCCCGGAGGTCTGGGACGAGCGGATCGCCGCCCTCGCGCCGTACGCGGTGACCATGGACGTGCTGCGGGCCACCGGCAACCCGGACGTCCGTTTCCTGCACTGCCTGCCGGCCTTCCACGACCTGGGGACGCGGGTCGGCCGTGAGGTGTACGAGAAGCACGGCCTGGAGTCGCTGGAGGTGACCGACGAGGTGTTCGAGTCGGCCCACTCGGTCGTCTTCGACGAGGCGGAGAACCGGATGCACACGATCAAGGCGGTCCTGGTGGCGACCCTGGCCTGAGCCGGGGCGGCGGCCGGACCGCTTCGGGCGGCCCGGTTCGGCCGGTCCGGTTCAATCGGGCCGGTTCAGTCGGGCCGGCGCTGGCGCGGCACCGCCTGCAGCCGGAACCACACGGCCTTGCCCGAGGCGGTCGGGCGGTGGCCGCACGACGAGCTCAGGGTGCGGATCAGCAGCAACCCGCGCCCGTGCTCCTGCCAGGGGTCCGGCTCGCGGAGCGGCGGGCGGGCCAGGTCGGCGGGCGCCCGCGGATCGGTGTCGTGCACCTCGACCCGGCAGCCGGTGGGCAGCAGCTCCACCACCAGCTCGATCGGCGCGCCCCCGGCGGTGTGCTCCACGGCGTTGGCCACCAGCTCGGCGGTGAGCAGCTCCGCCGTGTCCCGGTCCGCGGCGTGCTCCCGCTCGGCCAGCGCGGTACGGACCAGCGCACGGGCGACGGGCACGGCCGCGGTGGTGTGCGGCAGCGCGACGCGCCAGGATGCGGAGGTCGAGGGTTCGTACACGCTGGATCCGATCATGGAGAGCAGGCAGGTGGTCCTGCTTTCAATCACTCAATGGTACGGCGTGGCCCTCAGGCGGTGTCGTCGGCCCGTGACGGCCGTCATGCCTCCGGAGTGCGCGGACGGCACGGCTCCCCGCCCCCGCCGGACGGGCCCTCGGGCCCGTCGCGTCGATCATGCCCGGCCCGCCTGTCGCGCAATCATGACGGCGGTCACGGATCGGTGACACGAGGGGCCAAAGGGAAGCCCCGTGGGCCGTGGGTCGCACGTCGGGTGCCGTGTGGCACGTGTCACAAGCCCGCGAAGACCGCCCCGGCGTCCCGCAGGCGGGTGTGCAGGCCGTGGAAGACGTGCGCCGAGCGCGTACCCGGCCAGTCCTCGGGGAGCAGCCCGAGAGGGAGCCCGGGGTCCGTGTAGGGGAGATGGCGCCAGGAGTCGAGGGCGAGGAGGTAGTCGTGGTACGCCTCCTCGGGCGGGGTGTCCTCGCGTTGCCGCCAGGCGTCCAGTACGCGCGCGTGCCGGTCCAGGAACGCCTCGTGCTCCTTGGCCATCCCGGCCAGGTCCCACCAGCGGGCGACCGCCTCGGCGGTGGGCGTGAACCCGAGGTGCTCACCGCGGAAGAGGTCGACGTAACCGTCCAGCCGCAGCCGCTCCAGGGTGTGCCTGGTCTCCTCGTGCAGCCGGGCCGGCGCTATCCACACGCCCGGAGCGGTGGTGCCGAAACCGAGGCCGGACAACCGGGAGCGCAGGATGTGACGCTTCTGCCGCTCGGACTCCGGCACGGAGAACACGGCGAGCACCCAGCCCTCGTCCGCGGGACTCGCGGCGGCGTGCACACGGCGGTCGCTGTCGTCCAGCAACCGGCGCGCTTCCGGCGACAGCCCGTATCCCGCCGCCCCCTGTGCGGTGCGGGCCGGCAGGAGCAGCCCGCGCCGCTTGAGCCGGGACACCGAGGAACGCACGGCGGGAGCGTCGACGCCGACCGCGGCCAGCAGCCGGATCAGCTCGGCGACGGGCACGGGGCCCGGCGCGAAGCGGCCGTACGCACCGTAGAGCGTGACGATGAGAGACCGTGGGGCAGGCTGGTCGGACACGTTGATCATCTTAGGTCGTGCCGATCGGTGCCCGTCCCCGGGGCGTCGGCATCACGCCTGGTCATCTCCCTTACCGGACAAGGAGGTTCCGGTAAGGGGGTGTTTCCCGCGCCGGGCGACGCGTCGCACCGTGCCGGGTGTGCGCCGTGCCGCGTCCGGTCGGGCGGCGACGGTGAGGTGGTCCGCAGGGACCCGGTGCGGGGCGATCGCGCGGCCGTCGGGCAGCAGCTCGCCCGTGCCGTCGAAGAGGACCGTGCCGTCGCACCTCGGGCTCCCGCCCTGCTCCGGGTGGGCGGCGACCGGATGGGGGGCCTGTACCCGGGTCCGGTGCCGGTGCCGGGGCCGGGGGCGTGACGTCCGGCGGGCACACAGGGCGTACCTCCGCGTGGGTGGATCGATCCGAAGGGGCCGTCCACCCCGGCCGTGCCCCCGCCGGGAGCCCGTCGGAACGTCCTGCCGGGAAGCGTGACGGCTCCCGGAGGGTTCCGGGACGGTCCCCCCCACGGCCGGTGCCAACTCGCCACCGGAAGGGTGAGGGTCACCCGTCCCGGGCCGCTCCTCCGGTACTGCTGAGGGACTCAAGCCCTCGTTCCCCGCGTTCCGGGAGGTTCCCCATGTCCGTACCCACATCCACGTCCGCCACCGCCACCGCCACCGCATCCGGGCCCGTGCGTCCCGTGCGTTCCGTCCTCGCCGGTGCGGCGGCCTGCGGGGCGCTGCTGCTCGGGGCCGTCGTGGCCGCGCCCTCGGTCGCGTCCGCCGCACCCGAGCCCCCTGCCGCTCCCGCCGCGTCCCCCGCCTCCGTGACGGTGGACCCCGTGGGCCTGATCGCCCCCGACGGCCGCCGCGTCACGCTCTCCGGCACGTACCGCTGTACGGATGCTTCCGGGCCGGTCCTGGTCGGCTCCTCCGTCCGCCAGGAGCCGGCCGTCACGCGCTACGGCATCGGCGGCACCCAGGCGCAGTGCGACGGCCGGACCCACCGCTGGGAGAACACCGGAAGCGTCCCCTCCGACGCCCTGGAGGCCGGTGCCGCCGACGTCGAGGTCACCCTCGTCGAGCTGAGCCCCGTCGGAGGCCTCCCGCTGCCCCTGTTCCACGCGTCCCTGCGGCAGGACATCACCCTGGACCGCGGCTGAGCCACCGGCGCCCGCCCCGCCGCACCGGAGCTCCCCGCACCGGAGCTCCCCGGGGCGCAGCCGCCCGGATCAGAGCTGCTCGGCCGGCCAGTCCAGCAGGCGGGCGCCGATGACCGCGGTCTGCAGCATGTAACGGTGGGCGGGGTCGGCCGGGTTGGCGCCGGTGAGTTTGTGGATACGCTCCAGCCGGTAGGTCAGCGCCCGCACGCTCAGTGCGAGCCGCCGGGCCGCCTCCGCCGCCACGCAGCCCGAGTCGAAGTACACGGTGAGCGTCCCGAGGAGCGGCTCGGCGCCGCCCCGGGCCGAGGTGAGCGGGCCGAGGGTGCTGTGCACCAGGTCGGACATGGCCTGGCGGTCGCGGGCGAGGACGGGGTAGACCAGCAGTTCGGCGGCGTGCAGCACCGGATCGTCCAGTCCCAGCCGTTCGGCGATCTCCAGCGTGCTCAGGGCCTCTTCGTACGACTGGACGACCCCGCCGGCCCCGGGCTGCGGGCGGCCGACGGCGACCTGGCCGCCGTCGGTGGCGGCGTGCGCCTGCTTGGCGAAGTGCGTGAGCACCTCGCCCTGGTGCCCCGGGGCGATGCACAGCAGCCGGCCGTCCTTGGTGGTGAGCAGGATGCTGCGGTTGCCGAACCGGGAGTTGAGGGCCTGCTCCACCCGCCGCGGGACGGCGTCGCCCTCGTCGTAGGCGACGGGGCCCCGGGCGACGGCGACCGCGTGCTCGTGGGAGAGCCGCAGGCCGAATCGTTCGGCCCGTTCGGCGAGCCGGCCCAGGTCACTGCGGCCGTAGAGGAGGTCGTCGATGAACTCCCGCCGTGCCGCCTCCTCCTGGCGGACGGCGAGGCGCTGCGCCCGCTCGTAGCCCTCGGCGAACGCGTCCACCGCCTGCTGCACGGCGGCGAGCGCCTCCTCGGCCGAGTCGTCCTGGCCGCGCGGCCACACCTCACGCGTGGCGGTCAGGTGCGTGCGCACCAGGGCGCGCAGACCGAAGCCCGCCTCCGCGGCCCGTTCCCCCAGGGCCCGGCGGGAGCTCAGCTCGTCCCGGGAGAGGCGCCGGCCGGTGGCCGCGACCTCCTCCAGGATCCGGGCATAACCTTGCAGATACTCCCCGGGAATCTCCCGCTCCGCCACAGCTCTCCCCCCACACATCCTGACGCGTCCTTGACGCCGCTCCGGCGGGCCCCCGATCGCGCACCCGGCATGCAGACCCTAGTGAACATTGCCGGAAACCGGCAATGCGTGAGCGGGGCCTGACCGGCCATCATGGTCCGCGGGGAGCACCGCGGACGGTTCCGGTGCCGGACACCGGCAGGTGTCCGGCACCGGAACCACCGGGGGCCGGTGCTGCCGTCGGCGCGAGCCGTCACAGGGCGCGGCACGCGGAACGCGGGACGCGGGAACCAGGAAAGGGAGGTGGCCGGGGATGCACATGATCGCGGAGGCCGCCACGGGCCTGCCCACGCTTCTGCTCACCGCGGCCCTCGTCGTGGCGGCCTGCTTCTGGCTGCTGGTGGCCGTCGGCGTCACCACTCCGCACGCCTTCGACGCGGACGCGGACCTCGACGCCTGGGGGATGGGCGGCGTGCCGGTCGCCCTCGCGCTGTCCCTGCTGACCCTGTTCGCCTGGCTGCTCGCCACCGGCGTGACCGTGCTGCTCGACGCGCACGTACCCGACGGGCCCGGCGCGGGACTGCTGCGCCTTCCGGCCCTGGCCGGAGCCGTCCTCGCGGCCTGGCGGCTGACCCGCTTCTTCGTACGCCCGCTGCACCGTCCGGTGCCCGACGAACCCGGGCCGTCCCGGTAGTTCCGCGGACCCGGCGGGAACCGGGGCGGCGGGCCCGGCGTGTCCCGGGGCGGAGCCGGCGTGCGGCTCCCGTGCGAGCCACCCGTGCCGCACGCCGTCACGCCACCGCCGCACGGCCGCCACGTCACCACCGCGCACAGTCCGGGCCGAGAGGCACCGGGGCGGCCCCGCCGCCACCCTCCTCGGCGCCCGGCGCCGACCTGTCACTCCTGTCCGTCACCCAGCTCCGAAGGACGTATCCCATGGATGCTGCCACCGTCGGCATCGCCGTGCTCGTCGGCGTCTGCCTGCTCGCCGCACTCGTCGTGCTGTTCCTCATGTCCAGGCTGTTCCGCAAGGTGGAGCAGGGCAAGGCGCTCATCGTCTCCAAGGTCCGCAAGGTCGACGTGACCTTCACCGGGCAGATCGTGCTGCCCGTGCTGCACAAGGCCGAGGTCATGGACATCTCGGTGAAGACCATCGAGATCACCCGGGCCGGCAAGGAAGGCCTGATCTGCCAGGACAACATCCGCGCGGACATCCGCATCACCTTCTTCGTCAAGGTCAACAAGACCGTCGACGACGTCATCAAGGTCGCGCAGGCCGTCGGCACCACGCGGGCCAGCGACCGGAACACGCTGCAGGAACTGTTCCACGCGAAGTTCTCCGAGGCGCTGAAGACCGTCGGCAAGCAGATGGACTTCACCGACCTCTACACCAAGCGCGAGGAACTGCGGTACCGGATCATCGAGGTCATCGGCGTCGACCTCAACGGCTACCACCTCGAGGACGCGGCGATCGACTTCCTCGAGCAGACGCCGCTGGCCCAGCTGGACCCGGGCAACGTGCTCGACGCGCAGGGCATCCGCAAGATCACCGAGCTGACGGCCGTGGAACACGTCCGCACCAACGAGGCCCAGCGCGGCGAGGAGAAGGAGATCACCCGGCAGAACGTCGACGCGCGCGAGGCGATCCTCGAGCTGGAGCGCCGGCAGACCGACGCCGAGATCAAGCAGCGCCGGGAGATAGAGACCGTACGGGCCCGCGAGGAGGCCGAGACGGCACGGGTGGTGGAGGAGGAGCGGCTGCGCGCGCAGAGCGCCTTCCTGCGCACCGAGGAGCAGCTCGGCGTGCAGCGCGAGAACCAGGCCCGTGAGGTCGCCGTCGCCGCCAAGAACCGCGAGCGGGTCATCGCCGTGGAGAGCGAGCGCATCGAGAAGGACCGGATGCTCGAGGTCATCGCCCGCGAGCGGGAGACCGAGCTGACCCGGATCGCCGCCGACAAGGAGGTCGAGGGCCAGAAGCGCGACATCGCCGAGGTCGTCCGGGAGCGCGTCGCGGTGGACCGTACGGTCGCCGAGCAGGAGGAGTCGATCAAGAAGCTGCGGGCCGTGGAGGAGGCGGAGCGCCGGCGCCAGGCCGTCGTCATCGCCGCCGAGGCCGAGGCGCAGCAGAAGCTGGTCAAGGACATCAAGGCCGCGGAGGCCGCCGAGGTGTCCGCCACGCACCGCGCCGCCGAGGAACTGACCCTGGCCGAGGCCCGGCTGAAGAGCGCCGACCTCGACGCCCAGGCCAAGGTGCGGCTGGCCGAGGGCATCCAGGCCGAGGCCGCGGCCGAGGGACTCGCCCTCGTACAGGTCCGCGACAAGGAGGCCGACGTCATCGAGAAGGCCGGCCGTGCCGAGGCCGAGGCGGCCGAGGCCCGGATGCGTGCCGAGGCCGAGGGCGCGCGGGCCAGGGCGCTCGCCGACGCGGAGGGCATCAGCGGCAGGCTCAAGGCGGAGGCCGCCGGCCTCACCGAGAAGGCGGCGGCGATGGCCGCGCTGGACGAGGCGTCCCGCGGCCACGAGGAGTACCGGCTGCGCCTCGAGGCGGAGAAGGACGTACGGCTCGCCGGGCTCGAGGTGCAGCGGCAGGTCGCCGAGGCCCAGGCCACGGTGCTCGCGACCGGTCTGGAGAACGCCGACATCAACATCGTCGGCGGGGAGTCCGTCTTCCTCGACCGGCTGGTGTCGTCCATCGCGCTCGGCAAGGGCATCGACGGGTTCGTCCAGCACTCCGAGACCGCCCAGGCCCTCGCCGGCCCGTGGCTGGACGGCTCGGCGAGCTTCACCGACGACGTGAGCCGGATCCTGGGCTCCGTGTCGAGCGCCGACGTACAGAACCTGACGGTGTCCGCGCTGCTCGTGAAGCTGATGCAGACGGGTGGCGACCACACCGGACAGATCAAGCAACTGATCGAGAAAGCCGGGGAGCTGGGCCTCGCGGACACCCCGCTGGCCGCACTGAACGGCCACGCCAGGGCCTGACCACCCCCGGGTCGGGGGGGGGGGGGCCCCCCCCCGGGGGGGGCCCCCCCCCCCCCCCCCCCACCACCCCCCCGCCCCCCCGCC
>NZ_JAPJDM010000023.1:0-51869 GCF_026242095.1 Streptomyces sp. NEAU-W12 | reverse complement strand
CCCCCGGGTCGGGGAGCCGCCGCACAGGGGACGGCGGCTCCCCGACCGCTCCCGTCCGAAAGGCAAGAGGCAGCCATGACCACCGGCACCCACGAGACATCCGGCACGGGCGCCGCCCGGCAGTCCGCCGAGGGCGCGCACCACCCGGCAGGGGCGGGCACCGCCACCGCCGCCCACGAGGCCGTCGACGGCGGCACCTATCAGGTGCTGCGCGACCGCCTCACCGCGCGGGCCGCCGAACTCGCCCGTCGCGCCGAGGAGCTGAACCGGCTCCGGATCGAGACCTTCGGCACCGCCGAACTGCGCCTCACCGGCACCGAACGGCTGCGCACCGACCGCACCAGCGTGCCCCGCGACGTCGTCGCCGTGGGCGACGTGCTCCTCTTCGGCTACGGCGCCCGGCCCCGCCCGGAGACGGACACCGCCGTCGGCGACGTCCTCGCCGCGCACGACCGCGACCTGAGCCGGCTGCCCGCCGACGCCGTGCCCGGACTCCTCGACGACCCGGATTTCCTGCGGGAGTTCAAGGCCCTGCACCGCTACTACCGCCAGGCCCGCCTGCTGCGGCTGCGCCGCGTCGACGGCAGACTCCTCGCCGTGTTCCAGACCGGTGAGAAGGCCGGCGACATCCGCGTCCTGCGCTGGTCGGTGTCCGAGGACGGCCGGGCGGCCTTCCTCGACGCGCGCGGCGACCGCGACCACGCCCGCACCCCGGACCCGGACATCGCGTGGACCCGCACCACCCGCGAGGACCACGTCGTCGGCCGGCACCCGCACGTCGGCGTCCAGGGCGAGCTCTTCGTCGACACCCTCGGCGGCACCCTCACCGTCAAGACGGAGAACGACACCGACACCGCCGACGGCATCCACACCGAACCGGTCGACGAGCCGCTCCAGTCCCTCGCCGACGCGGAGATCGCCCACGCCCGTGTCGGCGCGCTGATCCTGCTGCGCGTCCTGCCCTACAAGGAGACCGCGTACCGCCACCTCGTCTTCAACACCCTCACCCGGACCGTCGTCCGCCTCGACGGCATCGGCCAGGGGTGCCGGCGCCTGCCCGAGGACCAGGGCATCGTCTTCCCCGGCGGCTACTGCCTCGCCGCCGGCACCCACAAGACGTACGAACTCGACACCACCGGCATGGCGTTCGAACGGGAGGTGCGCTCGCCCAACGGCGAGGACGTGCTGTACGCCTTCCACGCCCCCGGCCGGGGCCGCGCCCTGCTCCTGTCCTACAACGTGATCCGCAAGGAGGTCGCCGCACCGCTGAGCTGCCACGGCTGGGCGCTCTTCGACGACGGCGCGCTCACCCTGCTGCGGCCCGACGGCGACGAACCCGCCCGCGTCCACCCGCTCCAGTTGTGGCACTCGCCCTACGTCTCCGACACCCACGCCGCGGGCCGGCCCGTCGGCGACGGCCCCCTCGACCGGGTCGGCAACGCCGACCTCGTCCGCGGCGTCTCCGCCTGCCTGTCCCTGGTCCGCTCGGTCACCGGGACCACCCCGACGACCGAGGTGTACGAGGCCCTGGTCGCCGCCTGCGTCCGCACGGCCGACGCCCACCACTGGCTCGGCGACCCCGAACTGGGCGACCTGCGCGGCCCGCTGGAGGACGTGCGCACCACCGCCGAACAGGTCCTGGCCGAGTTCGAGACCGTACGCGACCTCGGCCGCCGCGCCGCCGCCGCGCTCGACGAGGCGGCCGGCCGCATCGGCTCCGTGGTCCGCCGGCTGCGCGGCGAGCAGCCCCGCGAGGCCGCCGCCTGGGTCGCCGGCCTCACCGAACTCCGCCACGCCCAGGGGCATCTGCTGACCCTGAAGGAGATGCGGTACGCCGACCACGCCCGCATCGACGAACTCGCCGCCGACGCCGGCCGCGACCTCGACTCCTTCGGCCGGCGCGCGGTCACCCACCTCGCCCATGAGGACGCCTTCGCCGCCCACCACGCCGACGTCGAACGCCTCGTCGCCGACGCCGAGCAGATCGGCACCGCCGCCGAGGCCGTCCCCGTCGCCGCCCGCCTGGACGAACTCGCCGACGGGCTGCGGACGGTGACCGAGGTCGTCGCCGGACTCGAGATCGGCGACGCGACCGTCCGCACCGCCGTCCTGGAACGCGTCGCCGAAGCACTCGGCGGCGTCAACCGGGCCCGCGCCACCCTCGACGCCCGCCGCCGCGGCCTGCGCGACCGCGAGGCCCGCGCCGGGTTCGCCGCCGAACTCGCCCTGCTCGGCCAGACCGTCACCGGCGCCCTCGCGGCCGCCGCCGACCCCGAGTCCTGCGACGAACAACTGACGCGCGTCCTCGCCCAGCTGGAGACCCTGGAGTCCCGCTTCGCGGAGTTCGACGACGTCCTCGGCGAGCTCGCCGACCAACGCACCGAGATCTACGAGGCGTTCTCCGCCCGCAAACAGAGCCTCACCGACGCCCGCGCCCGCCGCGCCGAACAACTCGCCTCCGCCGCCGGACGCGTCCTGGAGGCCATCGCCCGCCGCTGCGCCACCCTCGCCGGCGCCGACGAGATCAGCACCTACTTCGCCTCCGACCCCCTGGTCGCCAAGGTCCGCCGCACCGCCGGCGAACTCCGCGACCTCGGCGACCGGGTCCGCGCCGAGGAACTCGACGGGCGGCTCCGCTCCGCCCGGCAGGAAGCCGCCCGCGCCCTGCGCGACCGCACCGACCTCTACGCCGACGGCGGCCGCGCCATCCGCCTGGGCAGCCACCGCTTCGCCGTCACCACCCAGCCCCTCGACCTCACCCTCGTCCCGCACGGCGACGGCCTCGCCTTCGCCCTCACCGGCACCGACTACCGCGCACCCGTCACCGACCCCGCCCTCGCCGACGGCCGCCGCCACTGGAACCGGCACCTGCCGTTCGAGTCGCCCGAGGTCTACCGTGCCGAACACCTCGCCGCCCGCCTGCTGCACGAGCACGGCCCCGACACCCTGCAGGCCACCGACGACCTCGCCGGCCTCGTGCGCCGGGCCGCCGAGGAGGCCTACGACGAGGGATACGAGCGCGGCGTCCACGACCACGACGCGACCGCCCTGATCACCGCCCTCCTGCCCCTGCACGACGGGGCCGGGCTCCTGCGCCACGAGTCCGCCGCCCGCGCCCTCGCCCTGCTCCACTGGACGCACGGCACCACCGCCCCCGAACGCGCCGACCTCACCCGCCGGGCCCGCTCCCTCGCCCGTGTCCGCGACGCCTTCGGCCCGCCCCCGGCCCTCGCCGACCTGCGCGCCGAACTCGCCCGCCGCATCGCCGACCGGGACGACGGCAACGCCGGCACGGGTGGTGCGCCGGCCCGCCCGGAAGCCGCCGCCGCCTACCTCTTCGACGAACTCACCACCGGCCCCGACGGGTTCGTCATCAGCGCGCAGACCCGCACCCTGCTCGACAAGTTCCGCCGCACCGTCGCCACCGAGGCCTACGACGCGGACCTGCCGGCCCTCTCCGGGCTCTCCTCCCGCCGTCAGCTCGTCGAGGCCTGGCTGACCGCGTACACCGCCGCCACCGGCAGCCACCTCACCCCCGGCGACCTCGCCGAAGCCGTCGCCGCCGAACTCTGCCCGGATGTGCCCCGCCACGAGTCCGACGCGCCGCTCACCGCCACCGTGGACGGCCTGCTCGGCACCCACCCCCGCATCACCGACCGCCGGCTCACCCTCCGCCTGGACGAGTTCCTCGCCCGCACCGAGGAGTTCAGGGACCGGGACGCCCCGGCGTTCCGTGCCTTCCAGCGCCGCCGCACCGCCCTGGTCGCCGCCGAGCGCACCCGGCTGCGCCTGGACGACCACCGCCCGCGCGTGATGTCGTCGTTCGTCCGGGGCCGCCTCGTCGACGAGGTCTACCTCCCCCTCGTCGGGGACAGCCTCGCCAAACAGCTCGGCACCACCGGCGGGTCGGGACGCACCGGCACCGGCGGCCTGCTCCTGCTCGTCTCCCCGCCCGGCTACGGCAAGACCACCCTCATGGAGTACGTCGCCGACCGGCTCGGCCTCGTCCTGGTGAAGGTCAGCGGTCCGGCACTCGGCCACTCGGTGACCTCGCTCGACCCGGCCGAGGCGCCGAACGCCACCGCGCGCCAGGAGGTCGAGAAGATCAACTTCGCGCTGGCCGCCGGCAACAACACGCTCCTGTACCTCGACGACATCCAGCACACCTCGCCCGAACTCCTCCAGAAGTTCATCCCGCTCTGCGACGCCACCCGCCGCGTGGAGGGCGTGTGGGAGGGCGCGCCGCGCACCTACGACCTGCGGGGCAAGCGCTTCGCCGTCTGCATGGCCGGCAACCCCTACACCGAGTCCGGCGACCTCTTCCGGGTGCCCGACATGCTGGCCAACCGCGCCGACGTGTGGAACCTCGGTGACGTCCTCACCGGCAAGGACGACGCCTTCGCCGCCAGCTTCGTCGAGAACGCCCTCACCGCCAACACCGTCCTGGCCCCGCTCGCCGGCCGCGACCGCGGCGACCTCGACCTGCTGATCCGCCTCGCCGAGGGCGACCCCACCGCCCACGCCGACCGGCTCACCCACCCGTACGCGCCCACCGAACTGGACCGCGTCCTGGCCGTCCTGCGCCACCTGCTCACCGCCCGCCGCACGGTCCTCGCGGTCAACGAGGCCTACATCGCCTCCGCCGCCCAGTCCGACGACGCCCGCAGCGAACCGCCGTTCCGGCTCCAGGGCTCCTACCGCAACATGAACAAGATCGCCCAGCGGATCCAGCCGGTCATGAACGACGCCGAACTCGCCGCGGTCGTCGACGACCACTACGCGGCCGAGGCGCAGACCCTCACCACCGGCGCCGAGGCGAACCTGCTCAAGCTCGCCGAACTGCGCGGCACGCTCACCGCCGCGCAGGCCGCCCGCTGGACCGAGGTCAAGGCCTCCCACGTCCGCACCCACGCCCCGGGCGGACCCGACGCCGCCGCCCTCACCCGCGCCGTCGCCGCCCTCGCCCTCCTCGGCGACCGCATCGCCGCCGTCGAATCGGCCATCACCCGGGCCGCCGACCCGCGCCGGCTCATGACCGGGCCGCCGGCCCGGCACACGCCGCCTCCCGCACCGGGGCCGTCACCGGAGGAGGGAGACCTGTGACCGGACCGGACCGGACCGGGACCGGATCGGACCGGGGCGCCCGGGTGCCCGGGACACAGGACACGGGGCACGTTTCCCGCAGGGCGACTTTCGGCCAACGATCGCCAAACGCCCAAGAGGACCCAGGGCAGGACTGTCCCGGTCGATGAATGATCAATAACCTTGTGCGCTACATCAGTTATTGGATCCCAGGGAGCTTCATGTCCACCGCGCAGCAGGTGCCCGACATCCTCTCACCCGAGTTCGCCGCGGACCCCTACCCCGCCTACCGCGTGATGCGCGAGAGCGCACCCCTCATCTGGCACGAGGCCACCCAGAGCTACATCGTCTCGCGCTACGAGGACGTCGAGCGCGTCTTCAAGGACAAGAACAACCAGTTCACCACCGACAACTACGACTGGCAGATCGAGCCGGTGCACGGCAAAACGATCCTTCAGCTCAGTGGGCGGGAACACGCCGTGCGCCGCGCCCTGGTCGCCCCCGCCTTCCGCGGCAGCGACCTCCAGGAGAAGTTCCTCCCCTTCATCGAGCGCAACTCGCGCGAGCTCATCGACGCCTTCCGGCACACCGGCTCCGCCGACCTGGTCACCGACTACGCGACCCGGTTCCCGGTCAACGTGATCGCGGACATGCTCGGCCTCGACAAGGCCGACCACGCACGCTTCCACCGCTGGTACACCTCCGTCATCGCCTTCCTCGGCAACCTCTCCGGCGACCCGGAGGTGGCCGCGGCGGGGGAGCGGACCCGGAGCGAGTTCGCCGAGTACATGCTCCCGATCATCCGGCAGCGCCGCGCCGACCCCGGCGACGACCTGCTGTCCACGCTGTGTGCCGCCGAGGTCGACGGCGTGTCGATGAGCGACGAGGACATCAAGGCGTTCTGCAGCCTGCTGCTCGCCGCCGGCGGCGAGACCACCGACAAGGCCATCGCCGGCATCTTCGCGAACCTGCTGCTGAACCCCGAGCAGCTCGCCGCCGTGCGCGAGGACCGCAGCCTCATCCCCAGCGCGTTCGCCGAGACGCTGCGCTACACCCCGCCCGTCCACATGATCATGCGTCAGTCGGCCACCGAGGTCTCCCTCAGCGGCGGCACCATACCGGCCGGCGCCACCGTCACCTGCCTGATCGGCGCCGCCAACCGGGACGAGAGCCGGTACCGCGACCCCGACCGCTTCGACGTCTTCCGCGAGGACCTCACCACCACGACCGCCTTCTCGGCCGCCGCCGACCACCTCGCCTTCGCCCTCGGCCGGCACTTCTGCGTGGGCGCCCTGCTCGCCAAGGCCGAGGTCGAGATCGGCGTGAACCAGCTCCTCGACGCCATGCCCGACGTACGGCTCGCCGACGGCTTCGACCCCGTCGAGAAGGGGGTGTTCACCCGGGGACCGCAGTCCCTGCCGGTGCGCTTCACTCCGCTCACGGACTGACCCCCGAGGACGGACACGGGCTCCGCCCCCGGGGAGCCCGTCCGTCCGCACCGCCCGCCGGGGCCTGCGGCGGAAGGGGCACCTGCCGTGCGACGCCCGGCACGAGCCCCCGCCGCACCGCCCGAAAGCCCGGGCACGCCCGGTACGGGGGCTTCCGGGCGGCACGCCGGGAGCACGCCTCCCCGAAGCTCTCGGCTTCGCCCGAGCAGGGGCCCCGTGACGCCGTGCGACCGCCCCTCGGGCGACGACGCGCCTTCCGCCCCAGGCCCTAATGCACCACCGGCGTGAACTGCACCGGCAGCGCCGACAGCCCTCGCATCCAGATCGACGAACGCCAGGACAGGGCCTTCGCCTCCACCGCGAGCATCAGGTCCGGCAGCCGGTCCAGCAACGTCTCGACGGCCGTGCGCGCCATGACGTCGGCCAGCAACGGGGCCGGGTAGGGGCAGCGGTGCTCACCGTTGCTGAACGACAGATGCGCGGAGTTCTCCGCACCGACGTGCCCGTCGGGCCAGATCTGCGGATCCGTGTTGGCCGCCGCCAGCCCGAGCACCAGGCAGTCGCCCGCCCGGATCTGCCGCCCGCCGAGCTGTGTGTCCCGCACCGCCCACCGGCCGATGAAGTTCTGCGTCGGCGTGGCCAGCCACAGCACCTCGTTGAGCGCGTCGGCCACGCTGAGCCGGCCGCCCGAGACGTTCAGCGCGAACCGTTCGTCGGTGAGCAGCAGCCGCAGCGTGTTGCAGATCCAGTTCGCGGTGGGCTGCTGAGCGGCGGCGATCACCGAGATCAGGTCCTGGACGACCTCCTCGTCGGTCAGCCCCGCCGGGTGCAGCAGCATCCGCGAGGTGACGTCCGGGCCCGGCCGCTCCCGCTTCTCCTTCACCAGCCGCGTGAGGCGTTCGGCCACCCGCCCGTACGCGGCGACCGGGTCGTCGCCCTCGGCCGCGTCCAGCGAAATGCGCAGGTCGTCCACCAGCTGCTGGGTGTCGGTGGCGCCGAGCGGCATCCCGCACATCTGCACGACGGCACGGGCCGGCACGGCGTGCGCGTACTGACTCATCAGCTCCGCGCGCCCGCTCCCCGCGAACTCGGGGATGAGCCGGTCGGCGATCTGCCGGCAGTTGCGGGCCAGCTCGAACTGGTCGACGCCGCCCAGCGCCTCGGTGATCACCCCGGCCCGTCGCCGGTGCTCGTCGCCCTCGGTGAACAGCACCGACGGCTGGTATCCGACGAACGGCAGCAGCGGCCAGTCCGGCGGGATGTTCGGCCACTGGTTCCAGCGCCGCGAGTCCCGCGCGAACAGGTCGTCGTGCCGGGTCACATAGGTGACCTCGGCGTAGCCCATCACCAGCCAGGCCGGGATGTCCCCGTCGAGCAGTACGGGAGCGACCGCGCCGTGCTCACGGCGCAGTGCCCGGTACAGCTGTGACGGGCTCTGCTGGTACTCCAGCCCGGCCAGGCGCACCGCGCCCGGGTGGGCGGGGCAGCCCGGCGGGGCCTGCCGAGCGGGGGATCCGGTGTCGGTCACGGTGTCTTCTCCCGGGCCATGGCCAGTGCGTAGAGGTGGTCCACGAGGGTGATCAGTACGTCCTTGCCGGAATGCCGGCTCCGCGCGTCGCAGTCGATCAGCGGCACGTGCTCGGGCAGGGCGAGCGCCTGCCGTATCTCGTCCAGGGAATACCGGTTCTCGTCGTCCTCGAACCGGTTCACGGCGACGACGAACGGCGTCCGGTGGTGCTCGAGCCGGTCGATCGCGTACCAGGAGTCGTCCATCCGCCGGGTGTCGACGAGGACGACCGCGCCCAGCGTGCCGGAGAACAGCCGGTCCCACAGGAACCAGAAGCGCTCCTGCCCCGGAGCACCGAACAGGTAGAGCACCATGCGCTCGTTGAGGCTGATCCGCCCGAAGTCGAACGCCACGGTCGTGGTGGTCTTCGTCGTCCCCTCGCCCGGCTCGTCGACGCCGATCCCCGCCTGCGTCATGACCTCCTCGGTGGTCAGCGGCCGGATCTCGCTGACCGAGTGGACCAGGGTGGTCTTGCCGACGCCGAAGCCGCCCACGATGACGATCTTCAGACCGGTTTCGGCGGCGTCGGCCAGGGGCGTGCGGCGGGAGGGGAGCTCAGATGTTGCGGAGCCCATGGAGAACCTCCTGGAGAAGGGCGGAATCGGGGAGCGAGGCGACGGCCTTCGCCGCGTGCGGATGGCGGGCCGTGATGCGGCTCGTGGCGAGCAGGTCGCCGAGCAGGATCCGCACCACGGTGATCGGCAGGCTCAGCTCCGCGGCGATCTCGACCAGGGCCGTCGGATGACGGCACAGCTCGAGGATCCGGGCGTGCTCCGACTGCATTCCGGGGGTGGGCTCGCATTCACTGACCACGAGGGTGACCAGGTCGAACGCGTCATCGCTGCGGCTGCGTCCGTTGGTGACCAGGTAGAGCCGGTCGGGGTCACCGGTGTCCACGGGCCTGCGCATCACGACGTGGCACTTCCCCGGGCGGACGTCCGGGGCTCGGCCCGCAGGTGCTCCCCGATCTGCTCGACCAGCTCCGTCATCTGGTGGCCCACCACGCTCGGGTCGGCGCTCTCGTCCGCGAGGGCCGCCAGGTGCGCCCCCTCACCGGCCTCCACGATGAACAGCAGGCCGCCGTGGAACTCGGTCATGGAGTGACGCACCCCGCCGGTCCCGTCGCCGAACTCGACGGAGGCGCCCTGGGCGAGCGCCTGGATTCCGGAACAGATCGCCGCCAGTTGGTCGGCCTGGTCGAGCGACAGATGCTCGGACCAGCACAGCTTGAGGCCGTCCCGGGACAGCACCAGCGCGTGCCGGGTGCCGGGCGTGCGCTCCAGGAGACTCTGCAGAAGCCAGGTGAGGCTGTTGTCGGTGGTCTGCATGGTGGGTGTCGGGACGGTGGTGCCGGGCTGACCGGTCACCGCCCGTTTCTCCAATCTCACGAACTCGAGCGGGGAGGGGGGGATGGGACGCCGATGCCCGGGCGCCGTACGGGGGGACGGGGGCGTGGGCCTACGAGGAAGCGGACGGCCCGGATTCCGGCTCGCCGGCCTTGTTCCCGGACTGGCGTCCCCGGTGGAAGGCACCGAAGCGGGAGCCCGCGTCGCGTGCCGGACCGTCCGCCGGGGTGCCGTTCGCAGGGCCGGGGGAGGGCCGGCGCTGCTCGCGCTCGCGCTCCGCCTCGGCCATGGTGCGTCCGGGCCTGCGGACGGGCAGCCCGTTCGGCGTGGCGCTTTGGGACCTGCCCTGTCCGGGGATCTTCGGCCGTGCGGCGGGCCGCTCGGCGGTGGGCCGCGGCGGTGCGGTGCGGGGCATCTCCACGGCGGGCGGTGCGGCGGGCGCGGGCGCAGGTGCGGCGGGGGCCGCGGGCGTGGCCTCGGCCACGGGCGGGGCGGCGAGCGGGCGGGCCGCGGCCTGCCCGGGGCCCGGGTCCCGCTGCTGGGCGAGCAGCTGCGGGGGCAGCAGGACGACGACGCCGGTGCCGCCGCGCGAGGACGGCCGGAAGTTGACGTCGATGCCGTACTTCGTCGCCAGCCGCCCCACGACGGCGAGACCGAGCCGCGTGCCCTGCAGCGAGGCGAGGTCGGGCAGGAGGCCGGCCACCGCCTCCTCGGCGTGGCGCATCGCCGCGTCCGCCATCTTCAGGCCGCTGTCCTCGATCGTGACGACGATGCCGGCGCTGCGCTCCTCCACGTACACGTGGACCTCGTCGATCGGCGGCGAGAAGTTGGCGGCGTTGTCCATCAGCTCGGCGAGCAGATGCATCACGCCCTCCGCCGCGAACCCGGAGACCGCCGCGGTGCTCGACGAGTGCAGCCGCACCCGCCGGTAGGCGGCGATCCGGCCGACCGCGCCGCGCAGGATGCTCTCCATCACGATCGGCTTGTTCCACGCCCGGCTGGACCGGCCGCCCATCAGCAAGGCGAGGCGGTCCGTCATGAGGCCCAGCTGCGACGTGCTGTGATCCAGTTTCAGCAGATCACCGAAGACCTCCTCGCCGTGCCGCTCCTGCATCTCCCTGAGGTCGGCGAGCATGCTGACCGCCTTGGCCTGGACGCGGCTCAGGGACTTCGCCGAGGTGGCCTGCGCGGCGGCGGCCCGGCGCTCGCTGCGGGCCAGCTCCCGGACGAACGACTCGGCGGGGGCCCGGAGCATCGGGGCGTGCGACCACTCGAACTCGGCGAGCACCGTGTCCGCCGAGCTGCCCTCGTGCAGCTTCGCCACGGCGGCGGGCAGCTCCTTGTGCGTCAGCCGCTCCACTTCGGCGGCGATCTCGTCCAGTTCCTGCCGGGCCTGGAGAAGTTCGGTGCTCAGGGTCCCGGCGTGCTGGACGGACTCCGCGCAGGCGGTGGCGAAGGCGTGCATGATCCGCCGCAGCTGCGGGTCGGACGGCGGGGCCGCGCTCGTGAGGGCGTCGCCCACGTCGGTTCCGTCGCGCAACCGCTTGACGACGGCCGGCATCGTGACGTTCACCAGGTACGCCGACTCGGCGTTGAGCTGCTCCAGCCGGTCTCTCAGCTGGTCCGTCTCGCGACCCCGTTCCCAGGCCGCCCGCCGGGCCCGGCCGACGAGCAGGGCGCCGACGAGGACCGCGACGGCCACGCAGCACCAGGCGACCGCGGCCGACACGAGCGTCCACGTGGTGGCAGCGGCGGGCGCCATCGCCACCGCCGTCCCCGCGGCAGCCGCGCTCACCACCAGGACGATCGCGGGAACGGCCGGCGAGGCCTGTGGCGCCTTCTCCGGCCGGTGCTGACTGGGCGGTGCAGGCACTGACATTCAGCGGTCCCTCGGTACTCGAGTGCGGGAGGAAAAAGAGCCGACGGCACGCGCGCCGACCGCAGGCCGGGACGGATCCGCCAAAAGGACGACCGTCGTCCGGACGAAAACTGGCCCCATGCTAGTCATCCGGATGTGTGGGGAACCTTGTCTGCGCACGTGGTCCGCCGTCGGAGCCGATTTCGTCGTGAATATGCTGGTGGGACATGGCCGCGTGGTACGGCTGCCGAGCGGCCACCGGCGCGCCCGGGAGGCTTGGACGCAGGGGTACCGCTTGTCCCTCGCATCCGCAACGCCCTCCGCTTCCCGGTCGGTTCGGCGTACTCGCGCTGCCGCCCGGTGGCCGATTTTCGGCCAACTGTACGGCACTGAGCTGCTGTTGCGATTGCACGGGTTCACGACGCGGGGTCCTCGGGATCGCCCGTAAGGGGGACGTTCCGGATGATGTGGTCAGGGGGCGGAGCGCTCCGCCGGCAGGTCGCGGCCACCGCCGCCGGCTCCTCCGGGGCGCGAGGGGCGGTGCCCCGGAGGCCGGCAGCCCCCACGCGCGCAGCAGGTGCGCGGCCGCCCCTCCCCACGGGGCCCCGGCCCGGCCGCCGCGAGGAGGTCCGTGCGGGCCGGTTTCCCGGCCATCGGGCCGGTACGGCACCCCGGACGGGGGGAGCGGCGCCGCGTCGCCGGCCCGGCGCAGGGCGGGGTCCATGTCGTGGGTGGCCACGACGACACCGTGGTGCCCCGCTCACGCTGCCCGTCGAGGGTGGCGAGCAGCCGTTCCCGGCCGTCGGGGCCGAGGCCCGCGGCCGGCTCGTCCGGGATCAGGACACGGGGCCGCATCGCCACCGCGCCCGGCGCCGCCCGGCCCAAGGGCCGGACGAACGTCCACGTGTGACGTCCACGTGTGACGTCCACGTGCGACGGCGGCGGGGGACGGTCCCCTGCGGCCGCTGCTCCCCGAAGCGTCGGCATGAGGGGCCGGGGCCCTGGGCAGAACCTTGCTGCAATTAATATGCAACAACGTATTTCAGTCAGCAGAGGTGTGAGGTTCGATGACGACCCGACGAATACGGCGTACCACCGGCACGGCGGCCACAGCCGCCGCGCTCACGCTGGCCGCCGCCTGCTCGGCCCCCACCGGCGGCCCGGACGCCGGCGCGGGCGGCGGGTCCGCCGAGTCCGTGGTGATCGGCGTCCCCTCCGAACCCGACACCCTCAGCCCCCTGCTCGGCTACGGCAAGGACGGCAACTCCAAGATCTTCGACGGGCTGCTCGCCCGGGACGCCGACCTGGAACTCAAGCCGGCCCTGGCCAAGGCCCTGCCCGAGATCGGCGACGACGGCCGCACCTACACCTACACCCTGCGCTCCGGCGTGACGTTCAGCGACGGCGAACCCCTCACCGCCCGGGACGTGGTCCACACGTACGAAACGGTCCTCGACGACAGGACCAACAACACCGCCAAGAGCGAACTGGACGCCGTCGAGAAGGTCCGCGCGGACGGTGACGACACGGTCGTCTTCACCCTCAAGTACCCGTACGCGGCCTTCGCCGCCCGCACCGTGCTGCCCATCGTCCCCGAGCACATCACCGCCGGCCAGGACCCCAACACCGGCGCCTTCAACACCGAGCCGGTCGGCACCGGACCGTACGTCCTCACCGGCTGGAGCAAGGGCGAGAAGCTCACCTTCAAGGCCAACCCGGACTACTGGGGCGGCGCCCCGAAGGTGAAGAAGCTCACCATGGCGATCATCGCCGACGACGACGTCCGCGCCACCCGCCTGCGCTCCGGCGACCTCGACGGCGCGACCCTCCCGCCCAACCTCGCCGCCACCTTCAGGAACGACGACGGCCTCAGGACCTACCAGGCCACCTCCTACGACTTCCGCGCCGTCACCCTCCCCACCGCGAACAAGGTCACCGGCGACACCGCGGTCCGCCGCGCCCTCGACCTCGCCGTGGACCGCGAGGCCATGGTCGACAAGATCCTCGACGGAGCCGGCCGCCCCGCCTACGGCCCGCTGCCCCTGGACGACCCCTGGTACACCAAGGACATCGAACGCCCCCAGGACCTCGACAAGGCCCGCAGCATCCTCGACGAGGCGGGCTGGAAGACCGGCCGGGACGGCGCGGAGGGCATCCGCGCCAAGGACGGTGTCCGGGCCGCCTTCACCCTCTTCTACCCCTCCGGCGACAAGGTCCGCCAGGACCACGCCCTCGCCTACGCCTCCGACGCCAGGAAGGCCGGCATCGACGTCAGGGTCGAGGGCGCCACCTGGGAGGTCATCGAACCCCGGATGGGCGAGGACGCCGTCCTCGCCGGCTTCGGCAGCACCGGCGACCCCGACTTCGGCCTCTACACCCTGCTCCACTCCTCCCTCGCCGGCGACGGCTTCAACAACATGGCCCACTACGACAACCCCGCCGTCGACGAGGCCCTCGGCGCCGGCCGCCGCAGCCAGGACCCCGAGGACCGCAAGGCCGCCTACGACGACCTCCAGCGCGAACTCGTCGAGAACCCCGGCTACACCTTCCTCACCCACATCGACCACCTCTACGTCCTCGCCGACCGCTGGGACGGACTCACCACCCAGGTCGAACCGCACGAGCACGGCTTCGCCAGCGGCCCCTGGTGGAACGCCGAGAACTGGCAGCCCAAGAAGTGACCGCACTGCCCTGGGGCCCCATGGCCCGCCTCGTGGCACGGCGGGCCCTGCTCGCCGTGCCCGTCCTGCTCGTCGTCACCTTCGGCGTCTTCGCCATCGCCGCCGCCTCCCCCTTCGACCCCGTCAAGGCCTACGCCGGCACCGCCGCCCTCGGAGCCGACCAGGAGACCCTGGACCGGCTCCGCGAGAACCTCGGCGTGGACCGCCCCTTCGCCGCCCAGTGGTGGCAGTGGCTGACCTCCGCCGTCACCGGCGACCTCGGCCAGTCCAGCGTGCTGCGCCAGCCCGTCGCCGAGGCCATCGGCGAGCGGATCGTGTGGTCCACACTGCTGTGCACCGCCGCGTTCGCCGTCGCCGTCCTGCTCGGCACCCTGCTCGGCGTCCTCGCCGCCCGCCGCCCCGGCTCACCCCTCGACCGCACGGTCACCTCCCTCGCGTACTCCCTGGAGGCCGCGCCGGTCTTCTGGATCGCCCTGCTCGCCGTCTGGCTGTTCGCCCTCCACCTCGACGTCCTCCCGGCCGGCGGCCTCACCGACACCGGCAGCGAACACGTCACCGCCGGCCAGGTCGCACACCACCTGATCCTCCCCGCCGGCGTCCTCGCCGTCTCCCAGCTCCCCTGGTTCACGCTGTACGTACGCCAGGGCGTCGGCGACGCCCTCGCGGAGGACCCCGTACGCGGCGCCCGCGCCCGCGGCCTCGGCGAACGCACCGTCCTGCTCGGCCACGCCCTGCGCTCGGGACTCCTGCCCGTCCTCACCCTGATCGGCTCCCGCGTACCCGAACTCATCACCGGCGCCCTGCTGGTGGAGACCGTCTTCAGCTGGCCCGGCATCGCCGCCGCCACCGTCGAGGCGGCCACCGCCGTCGACTTCCCGCTCCTGGCCGCGCTGACGACCCTCGCCACCGCCGCCGTCCTCGCCGGGAACCTCCTGGCGGACCTCCTGTACGGACTGACCGACCCGAGGGTGAAGCTCGGTGAGATGTGATGGCGATGACTGAATCCACAGCCGGCACGACGGCCCGCACCGAGGCCGGCACGACACCCGGCCCGGCAAGGCAACCGGTGTGGCGCTCACGCGGCACCGCGCGCCGCTCCACCCACACCCTGCGGCTGCGCGTCTCCGCCACTCTGGTCGGCCTCACGGCCCTCGCGGTCCTGCTCGTCCCCCCGCTGGTCCAGCTCGACCAGCAGGCCGTCGACCTCGCCTCGAAGCTCCTCCCGCCGAGCTGGGCCCACCCCTTCGGCACCGACGACGTGGGCCGCGACCTGCTGCTGCGCTGCGTCTACGGCCTGCGGGTCTCCCTGCTCGTCGGAGTCGTCGCCGCACTCACCGCCACCGTGATCGGCACCGCCGTCGGAGCCACCGCCGGAGCACTCGGCGGCCGGGTCGACCGCCTCGTCATGCGCCTGGTCGACACCATCTCCTCCGTCCCGCACCTGCTGCTCGGCATCTTCATCGTCGCCATGTTCCGGCCCGGCGTCTGGCCGGTGGTGGTGTCGGTGGCCGCCACCCACTGGCTGTCCACCGCCCGCATCGTCCGCGCCGAGGTCCTCTCCCTGCGCTCCCGCCCGTACATCGACGCGGCCGTCTCCGGCGGCGCCTCCCGCCGCCGGGTCGTCCTGCGCCACCTGCTGCCCGGGGTACTGCCGCAGGCGGGACTCGCCGCCGTCCTGATGATCCCGCACGCCATGTGGCACGAATCGGCACTGTCCTTCCTCGGCCTCGGCCTGCCCACCCACACCGCCAGCCTCGGCACCCTCATCCAGGGCGCCCGCGGCACCCTGCTCGCCGGACAGTGGTGGCCCACCCTCTTCCCCGGCCTCTTCCTGATCATCCCCACCCTCGCCATCGCCGGACTCGCCGGCGTGTGGCGGGAACGGATCAACCCCCGCCGCCGATCGGAGCTCATGCTGTGACCGAGCGCCCCCCCGTGCTGTCGGTCCGCGGACTGTCGGTGCGCTTCCTGGTGCCCGGCCCGGGCCCCGTCGCCGCCGTCACCGACGCCCACTTCGACGTCGTCCCCGGCGAATGCCTCGCCCTGATCGGCGAGAGCGGCTGCGGCAAGTCCGTCCTCGCCTCCGCCCTCCTCGGCCTGCTCCCCGCCAACGCGCAGACCGCGGGCAGCGCCCTGCTCGGCGACCTCGACCTGCTCGCCGCCGACGAACGCACCCTCGCCCGCACCGTGCGCGGCCGGCGCATCGGCCTCATCCCGCAGAGCCCGGCCGCCCACCTCACCCCCGTCCGCACCATCCGCGCCCAGATGGAGGAGACGGTCGCCGCACTCACCGGCGTACGCGGCCGCGCGGCCCTGCGCGCAGCCGGGGAAAAGGCCGCCGCCCGCGCGGCCTTCCCCGCCGACCACCTCGACCGCCACCCGCACGAACTCTCCGGCGGCCTCGCCCAGCGCGCCGCCACCGCCCTCGCCCTCGTCGGCGACGCACCCCTCCTCCTCGCCGACGAACCCACCACCGGCCTCGACCGCGACCTCGTCGACCACACCGTCGACGAACTCCGCGGCCACGTCGACGCCACCGGCGACCGAGCCCTCCTGGTCATCACCCACGACCTCGCCGCCGCCGAACGCATCGCCGACCGCGTCGCCGTCATGTACGCCGGCCGCATCGTCGAACTCACCGACGCGAAAACCTTCTTCGGCACCCCCGGCCCCCACCACCCCTACAGCCGAGGCCTCCTGAACGCCCTCCCCGACCGCGCCTTCACCCCCATCCCCGGCATGCCCCCCGAACTCGGCGCCCTCCCCGAAGGCTGCGCCTTCGCCCCCCGCTGCGACCGGGCCACCCCCACCTGCACGACCCTCCCACCCCTGACCACCACGGCCGCCTGCCACCACCCCGTCGTCGAGGCCAGCCCCGCTCCGGAGAACGCCCGTGCTTGAACTGCGCGCCATCACCGCCGGCTACGACCGACGCTCGGCCCCCGTCGTACGCAACGCCTCACTGACCGTCGCCCCCGGCGAGGCCGTCGGCCTCCTCGGCCCCAGCGGCTGCGGCAAGTCGACCCTGGCCCGGGTCGCCGCCCTCCTGCACCGCCCCGACGCGGGCACCCTCCTCCTGGACGGCACCCCGGTACGCCACTGGCGCCACCGCGCCCCGCGCGACCTGCGCACCACCTTCGGCGTGGTCTTCCAGCAACCCCGCCTCTCCGCCGACCCCCGCCTGAGCCTCGCCGACCTGATCGCCGAACCCCTGCGCGCCACCGGCCGCCGCGCCACCGTCCCCGAACGCGTCCCGGACCTGGCCGCCACCGTCGGCCTCACCCCCGACCTCCTCACCCGCCGCCCGCACGAGGTCAGCGACGGCCAACTCCAACGCGCCTGCCTGGCCCGCGCACTGGTGCTCCGCCCCCGCTGGCTGATCTGCGACGAGATGACCGCGATGCTCGACGCGTCGACGACGGCGGCCCTGGTGGCGGTGGTCGAGGCCTACCGCACCGAAACCGGCGCCGGCCTCCTGGCCGTGGGCCACGACCACGTCCTCCTCGACCACTGGTGCGACCGCACGGTCCACTGGAACACGGTGGTCTCCCCGGAGAAGGCGACGGCGGGCACGCGGTAGGGGAGGACGAGGCCTCCTTGGGACCTGCAACGCGGGGAGCAGTTCCGCGGCACCGCGATACCGACCGGCGCCGAGCTGCACATCCCGGCAGCATCCCCGCGGGTGCGGGGAGCAGAGGCCGGCCCAGTCGAGGCGGCCGTGATCGAGGGGGCCATCCCTGCGGGTGCGGGGAGCAGTTGTCGCGCACTGAGCCTTCGCCAACTTGAAGACGCTGGTCAGGGGGCTGGTGTGACGGCCCTCCGTAGCACTCAGGCTGGCTGTGGGCGGCAGTCTCCGGCGTAGATCGTCTGTCCGGGAGGCCGGCTCGCCGATTGCTGTGTGTGCTGGGCCGGTCACACCCTGCGGGACGTGACCGGCCTCACTTCCCCCCGGCGGGATGCCGAGTGGTTGTGGGTCAGCCCGGCAGATCACCGGTGTAGCGGTAGATGTTGCCGGCGGAGTTCACGCCCCAGACGGTGCCGTCCGCTCCTGCTCCGATGTCGGTGAGCGCGCCGGGGATCTGCACCCAGGGGCCGGCGTCGTTGTTGGTGTGGCGGTAGATGTTCCCGCCGGCGTTCGCCCCCCAGACCGAGGTGCGGGCGCCTGCCGAGATCGCCTTGAGCGCGCCGCTGATCTGCTTCCAGTGGCCGCTTTCCTGGTCGCCGGTGTAGCGGTAGATGTTGCCGGCGGAGTTCACGCCCCAGACGGTGCCGTCCGCTCCTGCTCCGATGTCGGTGAGCGCGCCGGGGATCTGCACCCAGGGATTGGCGTCGTTGTTGGTGTAGCGGTAGATGTTCCCGGCCGCGTTGACGCCCCACACGTTGGTCCTCGACCCGGCCGAGATCCGGACGAGCGCGCCGCTGATCTGCTTCCAGTGGCCGCTTTCCTGGTCGCCGGTGTAGCGGTAGATGTTGCCGGCGGAGTTCACGCCCCAGACGGTGCCGTCCGCTCCTGCTCCGATGTCGGTGAGCGCGCCGGGGATCTGCACCCAGGGGCTGGCGTCGTTGTTGGTGTGGCGGTAGATGTTCCCGGCCGCGTTGACGCCCCACACGTTGGTCCTCGACCCGGCCGAGATCCGGACGAGCGCGCCGCTGATCTGCTTCCAGTTGGCCATTCCCCGTGCTCCTTGTCGTCGGCAATGGTGCATACAGACGCTCCCGCGACGGAACGATTCGGCATTCGAGCGCGCTCGCGGCATGATCCTTCTCTTGTCCGTAAAGCCGCGTTTACCGGATGGGCCACGTACTTCAAGCTGGACTTGTGCGGTCGGTGGTCCTTTAAGGGGCGACCTGAACAGAGGTACCACCTGCGGGTTATGCGCGATTGCCATGTTGACGCCGACGGGTGAGCGAGAGCGCCGGGAGGCCGGCCCAGGGTGATCGACGTGCCGGAGGAGGCGGAAGGGCCTGGTCGGCTCACCTGTTCCTGCCCCGTGCGGTCGGGTGGCCTTCTGTGATCCTGTGCATGGATCCCGAGCTGTTGGAACGGATCAGCGCGCGGCGCGCAGAACTGGACGAACTCGAAGAACATCTGGCCCAACAGTTGGCGGAAGCACGGGCGGAGGGGGACGAACCCGCCGTTGCCGAACGTGTCCTCGAGCGGGTGAGCGAGCAACTCGCCGACGAGCGCGCCTCGGCCGCGCCGGCGCCTGGGCAGGTGGGTGGACGGGCTGCGATGCTGCTCCCGCACCACGCACCGGACACGGAGGAGAACACGCTCCCGCCGGACTACCAGCGCATCCTCGCCGCCGGACCGGTCATGGCAAGCACCGCAGCCACGGCCTGCGCTTCCTCGCCCTGACCGAGGAAAAGGGGCGCCTGATCTGGATTGGATGTCCGCCGCCAGGCCCAGCCGCACTCACGACAACACCGCAGCCCGCCGTGACCACATCTTGACCCACCTGCGCGCGGCCGGCCTTGGAGCGCTGGCCGCCCTCGGCTTCCGCGGCCTGGACAACGGCATCCGTGACCCTGTGGTCGTCACCGGCTACACCGCCGGCCGCACCCACAGACTCACCCCGGTCAGAAGGAAGCCAACCGCGTCCTCGCTGTGGGGCGGGCGCCGGTCGAGCATGGCTTCGTCCCTCCTCAAGAGTTGACGGAACCTCTGTCAACTCCTTACCGGTCCCGCCCGCGCCACCCGCCTCCTGCGCGCCCTGCTCGCTCTGACGAACCTCGAAGTCAACCGCTCAGGTCAGTAAGCGTTCATGTACCAGAACGCGCCACCGAGAAAAATCGGAAGAGTGAACGCCATCTGCAGCATCCAGGGAATACCTGGCCCTTCGTCATCAGGCTTGCCTGGATTCTCCGCACGCCACGTCATGAAGTCGCGCATGGCCCTCCAATGGCCCACGGCCCCCAGGGCGATGCCCAGCATCCCCCCGCAGTAGACGGGAAGCAGCTCGTTCAGAGACCGGTCGTAGTGGGCGCTGTAAGCCGCGGTCGCCAGGAACGCTGCCACCGGACCGCATGACACCCAGATCTTCTGCTGCCGGTTCACCATGCCGGGGAACATCACGGCGAGATACAAAACCACACTGATCGTGGCGAACAGCCACCACAGCGGAGAGGACTTCTCCGGCACCAGAACCCTTTCATCTACCTTCGCGACCGTGTCTCGAAGGTCCACCACCTCGCCCGCAACGGCTGTCTGTCCCGCCGTTCCCGCAGCTCAAGCCCTTACGGGGCAACCCTAACCTCGATCTTTCGTGAGGGTCCGCCGACGGAGTCGGTGGGCCCTTTCGCGTTCCCGAGTCGATGGTGGGTGGGTCGACGGCCCGGCTGTCGCGCCGGGTGGGCACCGGGTTCCACGGCTCCGGCCCGTCCAGGTCCACGATCACCTGCCCGGTGGTGTCCGGCGACGAGGCTCTGGCCAGACTCCGGACGCGCTCGCGCGTTTCGGTTCGTGCTGACCGGATCGCGGTCAGGGCCTTCGGGCCTGCCGCGGCCAGAGTGTCGATGAGGCGGGAGACGGTCGGGTCGGAGGCCACCGGGCCGAACACGGCCGGCTCGGCCCGCAGCATCCCGACATCGGCCAGGCAGCCCCCGCCCAGTGCGACTGCGAGGACCACATCCAGCACGGTCCTGCCCGGATCGTGCACCGCCCGAGCCTTCCGCCACGGCGCCAGCACCGCTGATGTCGCGGTGTCCAAGCCGACCTTGCGGACGGTCTCGACCAGCACGCTTCCGGCCTGAGGGACCACCGCCCTCGATGCGGACACGCGGGTACGCCCCGATACGCTTCTTCACCTGAGAAGTGCTTCTTCCCACGGCACGATCTGGACCCTCGACAAGCCCTATCGTTGCAGGTCAGGAGTACTTCTCGCGTTTTCGATCACGCTTCGGACAGCCCACCTCGTGAAAGCCCGAGGCTAACCGGCGCCCGCTGCCGGCTGGTCAGTCGACCCGTACGGGAACGACGACCGTCGGCAGCGGCCCCGCCACTTCCTGCGGGTCCACCGTCAGACCGAACTCGCTCTCCACTGCCTCCAGAGCAGCAGCCGGGTCGGAGAGGTCGTCACCCGGCTCGTCCAGGAGGAAACCAACCCGTTCCAGGGCCCGGTTGAGCCGGCCCGGCTCCTTCCCGGACGCTGGGTCGAACCTCCACGAGTCGAACAGGGCGAGGATCTCCCCGTCACGGGCGTGCGCCACGCGAGTGGTGCCGTCGAGGAACTTCCACACGGACACCGCTTCCGTGCCCCTGGACAACTCCTTGAGCACCGGCTCCCTGAATGTGACACCCACCTGGGGGAACGCATCGAACACATACGCCCAACCCGACCCCGTCGGACAGTAAACCCGCACCGCCCAACTGTCCGGGCCGAAGTGCTCAACCACACCGTCGATGGGACACCGGGGCAACGGATCCGAGCCGACGGCACCCAGCCGGGCCAATACGCCCGCCTCCCCCAGGCCTCGGACCGCGGTCACGCAGAACCACTCGGTTCCCAGCACATCGAACAACCGGGAAGCCATCACGACCCGTGCCTTCCCGGTCAGCATCCGCCTGGCAGCCACCAACAGTACGACACACGCCCGAACTCCAGGCGATAAAGGCTGACATGACCAAATCAGCGGGGACCGTCCCCGCGGGTGCGGGGATGGTCCCCGGGGCGCTCACGCGGTGCGCTCCGGATTCGTCTGCTCCCCGCACCCGCGGGGATGGTCCCCGATACACACCAGTTGGCATATGGAGTTCTCCGTGATCCATGTGTCTCATGAGACAGTGCACCCTCCGGAAACTCGGATTGTTTCGAATCCTCAAGAAAGCTGGCGAGTGCGTTTGCCTACAGTGGAATGAGAGAGTCTGTTCCCGGCCCTGGCGGCCGTGTGATTCACGCAGAGGGGCGAGGGGGAAGGACTCCGCGTTTGGAACGATCATGGCGAGCGTGGGATCTGCACTGCAGCCCATCAGCAGGCTGCCGTTGTGCAGGCGAAGTTGACCTGGTGACGGTGACTGGGGGCACGCGGCCGTTCGTGCCTCGTCTCGGCCCAACTCACTGCAAGGGTGGTCACGCCCTTGATCGTTTCCTCGAGAAACGGTTCCTTGTGGGCCGCCTCAGTTGGGGCGACAGGTGGTCGGTGATGGTTCCAGGTACGCGAGTTCAGTCCTGTTCGGAGTTGAGGATCATGCTGCCCGTGGTGGCGCCGCCGTCGATCACGAATTCAGAGCCGGTGGAGTAGGTGGCGTCCGCGGCCAGAAAGACGGCCATCCGTGCCACTTCCTGTGGTGTGCCGAAGCGTGGGATGGGCTGAGAAACGGTGATGGAGTCATCCATCCCGGCAGTCATGGGGGTACTTATGGGGCCGGGGTGGATGGAACAGACGCGGATGTTATCGCTGGCCAGATCGAGTGCGGCGGCCTTCGTCAGGCCACGCAGACCCCATTTGCTGGCCACATAGGCTCCCAGGGACGCATACCCCATGAGGCCGGCTGTCGATGACACGTTGAGGATGACGCCGTCGCCGGCGCGGCGCATCGACGGCGCGACCGCGCGCATGCCGAGCCAGGGGCCGAAGAGGTTGATGTCCAGGACGCGACGGAAGACAGCGGGGTCGGTTTCCTCGATCGAGCCGAACTCGACGATTCCGGCGTTGTTGACGAGAAGGGAGACGGGTCCGAATGTCCGTTCGGTCTCAGCGACGGCCGAGGCCCAGGCGGACTCGCTGGTCACGTCCGCCACGCAGAATCGGGTTGCCGTGCCTGTCTCCTCCTGCAGAGCGCGGCCGGCTTCGTCCAGCACGTCGGTGATCATTACGGAGGCGCCTTCGTCTGCGAAGGCACGCACGACGGCTTCACCGATCCCACGAGCCCCTCCGGTGACCAGGGCTACCCGCCCCGTGAGCCTGTTCATTTGCGGCCTCCTTGATGGCCTGGGGTTGCTGCCGCTTCTCCTTCCACGCTGGCACGACCGGCTCACGGTGGCATGTGCCGAAGAGGCCGGTGTACCGGGTTGCAGAGCCGGCGGCGCTTTGAGAGCCACCGACAGCTTGGTCCTCGGACGGACACCGGCGGTGCTGTGCACCGATGCCGACCAGGCACCGCGGTCTCAGCAGACTGATCATGACGTCCGTGTGGCGGCTGTCGGCCCACTTGTGAGCACGGCGACGGCACGGCGGTCTGGTCAGCCCGCTGGGACTCGTCACGGCGTTGCCCTGATCGGGGCGGTCGCCCAGGCACTCGTCGGGTCACGAAGGCGGTCACAGCCGCAGGGTGCGGCGCAGGGAGAGGACGAGTTCGTCGAGCTCGGCTTCGCCTGCGGCGTCGTCGGTCCGGACGGCATCGTGGGCACAGTGCCGGATGTGGTCGTCGAGCAGGCCGACGGCGACCTCCTGCAGGGCTCGTGTGACGGCGCTGATCGGGGTGAGGAGGTCGAGGCAGTAGCGGTCCTCCCCGACCATGCGGGTGATGCCGCGTACCTGGCCTTCGACCTTGTTCAGCCGGGTCAGGTGATCGTTCTTGTGGTCGGTGCAGCCCGGTGGCGCGGCGCCTGGCGGGGACGGCGGGAGGTGAGTGCCTGCCGTGGTCATCGGCTCTCGTTTTCTTCCGGTGCCCTGTTCCCCGCCGGTGCGAGGTAGTGGTCCGGGTGGGCGTCGAAGGCGGCTGCGCACTGCGCGGAGCAGAAGAAGTAGCTGCCGTTGTCGGTGTCGCGGCGTTCGGTGGCGGTTGACGGGTTCAGGTGCATGCCGCAGACCGGGTCGACCGCTCTGTCCTCGATGCCGGGCTGTGGCTCTTCGCCGACGGCGGGCTCGGGCTGGTGGTGATGCTCGTGTGCTGCGGTCGCGGTGAGGGCCGGGGTTCGGTCGGCTGCGGATTCCACCCGGGGCTCGACCGGCTGTGCCGTGGCGGCCGGCAGCGGGCTGGTGTGCCAGCGGCGCAGGCGGGATGCGTTGGTGACCACGGACAGGGAGGACAGGGCCATCGCGGCGGCGGCGATGATCGGGCTGAGGCGGATGCCCCACAGCGGGTAGAGGGCGCCGGCGGCGAGCGGCACGCCGACGGTGTTGTAGATCAGGGCGAAGAACAGGTTCTGCCGGATGTTGCGCATCGTGGCGTGGGAGAGCCGGATTGCGGTGACGACGCCGGTAAGGGAGCCGGAGACCAGGGTGATGTCGGCGGCCTCTATGGCGACGTCGGTGCCGGTGCCGATGGCCAGGCCGACGTCGGCGGCGGCCAGGGCGGGGGCGTCGTTGATGCCGTCGCCGACCATGCCCACGGTGCGGCCCTCGGCCTGCAGTCGGCGGATCTCGTCGGCCTTGTGCTCGGGCAGGACCTCGGCCAGGACACGGCGTACGCCGACCTGGGCGGCGATGGCGGCTGCGGTGCGGGCGTTGTCGCCGGTGATGACGACCGTCTGCAGGCCGAGCCGGTGCAGGGCGGCGATGGCCTGGACGGAGTCGTCCTTGATGGTGTCGGCGACGGCGAGAACGCCCGCGGGCCGGCCGTCGACGGCGGCCAGGACCGGAGTCCTGCCCTCGGCGGAGAAGCCGGCGGCGACCTCCGTGAGGGCGCCGGTGTCGATGTCGCCATCGGCGAGCAGCCGGGCGGTGCCGACGAGGACCGTGTGGCCGTCGACGGTGGCCTTCACGCCCTTGCCGGTGACCGAGTCGAAGCCGCTCGCCGCAAGCGGGGTGAGGCCGCGCTCCCGGGCGCCGGCGACGATCGCGCCCGCGAGCGGGTGCTCGCTGTCCGCCTCGGCCGTTGCGACCAGGGCGAGCAGCTCCTCGTCCTGGAAGCCGTCGGCGGTGTGCACGTCGGTGAGGGCGGGCTTGCCCGCGGTCACGGTGCCAGTCTTGTCCAGCACGATCGTGTCCAGCTTGTGGGCGGTCTCCAGGGCCTCGGCGGAGCGGATGAGGATGCCGGCCTGGGCCCCCTTGCCCGTGCCGACCATCACCGACAGCGGAGTGGCCAACCCGAGCGCGCACGGGCAGGCGATGATCAGCACCGCCACCGCCGAGACCAGAGCCAGGGTGAGTGCTGGGGCCGGGCCGATGGTGTACCAGAGGGCGAAGGTGGCGACGGCGATGGCGATGACGGCCGGGACGAAGTAGGCGGAGACGGCGTCGGCGAGCCGTTGGATGGGGGCCTTGGACGCCTGGGCCTGCTGCACGAGGCGGATGATCTGGGCCAGCATCGTGTCGGCGCCGACCTTGCTCGCCCGTACCCGCAGGGAGCCGGTGGTGTTGACGGTGGCGCCGATGACCGTGTCCCCGGCGTGCTTGGTGACCGGCATCGGCTCGCCGGTGACCATCGACTCGTCCACCGCCGAGGTCCCGGACAGCACGACCGAGTCGACCGGGACCTTCTCCCCGGGCCGGATCACCACCTCGTCGCCGACCGCGACGTCCCCGACCGGAATCTCGGCCTCGGTGCCGTCGCGGATCACACGGGCGGTGCGGGCCTGGAGGCCCAGCAGGGAACGGATGGCCTCGCCGGTGCCGGCCTTGGCGCGAGCCTCCAGCAGGCGGCCGAGCAGGATGAGGGTGAGGATCACCCCGACCGCCTCGAAGTACACCTCCCGTACGTCCTCGGGCAGGAGGCCGGGGGCGAGGGTGACCAGCAGGCTGTAGCCGTAGGCGGCCGTGGTCCCCGGGGTGATCAGGGAGTTCATGTCGGCGCCGCGGTGCTTCAGGGTCAGCCAGCCGGTGGAGTGGATCGGCCAGCCGGTGTAGAACATCACCGGCGTGATCAGCGCGAGCTGCAGCCAGTGGTCGAGCAGCCGGCCAGGCACCCAGTCGGCGCCGAACTGACCGGTGGGAATTGTGGGGCACCGCCACCATCGCCGCCGCCCTGGTGCACGCCACGGCCGACACCCTCCAGGACATCCCCGCGAACCGAGCGGCACGTCATTCCGGGAGCAGACCGTGACCAGCACAAGCCCGCACGGCACACGCTCAGACTGCCACGCGGGACCCACACCCGGACAATGGAAGTGGCGCTCGGCTGCCGGTGACCACCGGGGGCTGGACCGGCGAACCCGACGGATGCCTGGCGAGCAAGGAGGTCACCATGACCAGCATCACCCAGCGCATCACCACCCTGTTCCGGAGCAAGGCGAACAGGGCGCTGGACAAGGCCGAGGACCCGCGCGAGGTCCTGGACTACTCCTACGAGCAGCAGCTGCAGATGCTGCAACGCGTGCGGCGCGGGGTGGCCGACGTGGCGACCAGCCGCAAACGGGTCGAACTCCAGCTCAGCCGGCTCCAGCAGTCCACCGACAAGCTCCAGGGCCAGGCCGAGCAGGCGCTGGCCGCCGGGCGCGAGGACCTGGCCCGCGAGGCGCTCACCCGCCGTACCGCGGTGGCCGGGCAGATCACCGACCTTCAAGCCGAGCACACGTCGCTGAAGGAACAGGAGGACAAGCTCACGCTCGCCGCCCAGCGACTGGAGGGGAAGGTGGACGCTTTCCGGACCCGCAAGGAGACCATCAAGGCCGGCTACACCGCGGCCGAGGCCCAGACCCGTATCACCGAGGCCGTCACCGGCATCGGCGAGGAGATGGGTGACGTGGGCCTGGCCATGCAGCGCGCCCAGGACAAGACCGAGCAGCTCCAGGCACGCGCCGGCGCGCTGGACGAACTCATCGCCTCCGGTGCACTGGACGACGCCACCTTGCCGGCCGGGCGGGACCACATCCAGGCCGAACTGGAGCGCGTCACCGCGGACCAGGACGTGGAGCTCGAACTGGCCAAGATGAAGGCACAGCTGCCGAGCGGGTCCGCTCCGCAGGCGGTGGAAGCAGGGGAAGGACGGCCGGGGCAGGAGGAGAAGTCATGATCATGCGGATTCTCGGCGAGGGCCAGTACGACATTGCCGACGAGCACCTCGACCGGCTCAACCACCTGGACTCCGCCCTGCAGAAAGCCGCCGACGCAGGTGACGAGACGGCATTCGCCACCGCCCTGTCGGCGCTGCTGGACGCCGTACGCAGCCTCGGCACACCGCTTCCCGATGAGCGGGTCACTCCGTCGGACCTCGTGCTGCCCGATGAGACGACCAGCCTGCCGCAGGTGCGCGAGCTGCTGTCCGACGAGGGCCTGATCCCAGGGTGACGGACTGAAGGTGTGATGGCGATGCGCAACCGATTCGAGCCCGACCGGCAGCTGACCGCCCGCATGGTGGTCACGATGTTCCTGCTCGGTCTGCTGTACGTGGCGTTTGTCGCCGCGCTGATCGTGCTGCTCAAGTCCGTCGTCCTGGTGGTCGTCATCGCCGCTGCCCTGCTGGGAGCCCAGTACTGGTACTCCGACCGGATCGCGCTTTACGCCATGCGCGGCCGGCTCGTGACGGCCGAGGAGCAGCCGCAGCTGCACGGGGTCGTGGACCGGCTGTGCGCGAGCGCGGACATGCCCAAACCCCGGGTCGCGGTCTCCGACATGGACCTGCCCAACGCGTTCGCCACCGGCCGCAACGCCGACCACGCCGTGGTGTGCGTGACCACCGGCCTCATGCGCCGCCTGGAGACCGAGGAACTCGAAGGCGTCCTCGCCCACGAGCTTTCCCACGTCGCCCACCGTGACGTGGCGGTGATCACCATCGCCTCGTTCCTGGGGGTGATCGCCGGGCTGATCGTCCGTTTCGCCTTCTACTCCCAGTTGTTCGGCGGGCGCGGTCAGCGGGACCAGAACACCGCCGCCGTCTTCCTGGCCGTGATGGCCGTCTCGGCACTCGTCTACGCCGTCAGCTTCCTGCTCATCCGGACCCTGTCCCGCTACCGCGAGCTGGCCGCGGACCGGGCCGCGGTCATGCTGACCGCCAAGCCCTCCGTCCTGGCCTCGGCGCTGACCAAGGTCAGCGGCGACATCGCCCGCATCCCCACCCAGGACCTGCGGACGGCACAGGCGTTCAACGCGTTCTTCTTCACCCCCGCCCTGGGGCCCGGCACCGCGGTGGCGAACCTGTTCTCCACCCATCCCACCCTGGAGCGCCGGCTGGAGGCGCTCGCGGAGCTCTCCGCAGAGCTCGGCGAGGCGGGCGGCGAACCCGGTAGGGACTGAGCGAAGGAGACGGTGGCCCATGGGTTTCTGGGATGCGCTCTTCGGCCGGAGCAAGCCAATCCGGCCCGACCTGGACCAGCTCTTCGCCCTGCCCTCGGCTGCGATCACCCTCCAGGCCGCGGCTGGCTTCACCTCGACAGGTGCGGGCTCGGTCTGCTTCGCAGCGATCGAAGGCGGCGCCTTCGCCCAGGTCCAGCAAGAGGTACGAACTCTCCTGGCCGCCGACTCCGAACGTGGCGGCGCCCCGGTGGAGTCCAGCCGCGACACCTACGGATACTCCTGGCTGCTCTCCCGCCGTCCACCAGACGACCTGCCCGCCCTCGTAGGCGACCTCCACGCGGTCAACACCTCCCTGCAGGACAGCGGCTTCGGCCCGCACCTCCTCTGCTCGCTGGTCGCCTTCCACGACGCCGAACTGCGCCGGCTCGCGCTCGTCTACCTCTACAAGCGCGGCACCTTCTACCCGTTCGCCCCACTGCCCGGCACCAGACGCGACAACCCGCTGGAACTCCAGGTCAAGGCCGTACTCAAGGAGGACCTGCGCATCGAGCAGGACTTGAGCCGCTGGTTCCCGCTCTGGGGCGCCCCCGGCTTGTGACACGGCGCAACCGGCCCACCCGAGCCGGGGAGGTGACAGCGTGAACGAACCCCAGCCCCGTTCCGGTGACGAACCGCGAACCGCCCGCCCGGTGCTGACGGCGGACGGTATGGAGAAGGCGTACCGACGTGGTCCGTGGCCGGTACGCCGCACGACGCCGGTGCTGCGGGGCGTGGACCTCACCCTGGCACCGGGCGAGGTGGTCGGCATCGTCGGCGAGAACGGCTCCGGCAAGAGCACGCTGATGAAGATCCTGGTCGGGGCGCTCGCCGCCGACGCCGGAACGGTCACCCACACCGGCCGGATGGGCTGCTGCCCGCAGGGACGTGACGCTGTGGATGGTCGATGTCCCCGGCCGGGGGCGGGTGCGGAGCCTTTGCCCGGCCGGGTGGACCACTCATGGCCCACCCGGCCGGTGGCCGGAGTTCTCCTTGGGCTCGCGCCCGTCGGCGACCATCACGCGTCAGACGTGCAGACGTCAGGCGATTTCCGTTCGGTCCCAGGTCCAGGAGCCGGTGCCGGAGTCCCATTTCTTGGCCGGGGTGTTGAAGTCGGTGCCGGTGGAGGTGAAGGTCCACAGGGCGGAGTGGCCGCGTCCGTCGGAGGTGTTGGGGTACTTGTAGAGGACGCCGACGTCGGATTTGCCGTCGCCGTTGAAGTCGCCGGAGACGAGTTTGGAGTTGTCCCAGGTCCAGGAGCCGGTGCCGGAGTCCCATTTCTTGGCCGGGGTGTTGAAGTCGGTGCCGGTGGAGGTGAAGGTCCACAGGGCGGAGTGGCCGCGTCCGTCGGAGGTGTTGGCGTACTTGTAGAGGACGCCCACATCGGCCAGGCCGTCGCCGTTGAAGTCGCCGGAGACGAGTTTGGAGTTGTCCCAGGTCCAGGAGCCGGTGCCGGAGTCCCACACCTTCACCGGGGCGTTGAAGCCGGTGCCGGTGGAGGTGAAGGTCCACAGGGCGGAGTGGCCGCGTCCGTCGGAGGTGTTGGCGTACTTGTAGAGGACGCCCACATCGGCCAGGCCGTCGCCGTTGAAGTCGCCCGACACCAGCTTGCTGCGGTTCCAGGTCCAGGAGCCGGTGCCGGAGTCCCACGGCTTCACCGGGGCGTCGAAGCCGCTGCCGGTCGACGTCTGCAGCCACAGGCCCGTGCGGGAGGTGCCGTCGGTGTTGGTCCCGTAGTCGTACAGGTACGCGACGTCGGACTTGCCGTCGCCGGTGTAGTCGGTGACACGGGGGACGGCGACGGTGGTGGTCACCCATTCGTGCAGATCGTCGACGCGGGCGCTGACGGCCCCGGTCTGCGTCACGGCGGGGTCGATGCCGAAGCAGCCGCCCTGCCAGGACCTGCTGCTGAGCGCGACCAGCTCGGGCTTGCCGCCCACCATGCGCACGGCCGGGCCGCCGGTGTCGCCCATGCAGACGCTCGCGCCGTCCTTACCGGTGATGCCGACGGTGTCCGCGGCGACCGAGTCGACGGTGAAGGTGCCGCTGTGCAGATTCAGCGGGGACCATTCGGTCCGGGTCCGTCCGTAGCCGGCCACCGTCAGTTCCTCGCCGGCCGCGGCCGCGGCGGCGCTGATGCCGACGGGTGTGACGGTGGTGACCGGTCGGCTGAGCCGCGCCAGTACCACGTCCCGCGACGAGTACGGAACCAGGTCCACGATGGTGCGTGTCTCACCGGCCGTGGTCGTGAGATCGGTACGGCCGATGGTCGCGGTGGTCTTGAGCCTGGGGGCGCCCGCGGGGAGGGCGAGACTCTCCGCCGGGTCGTCGGCGAAGCAACTGGCGGCAGTGAGCAGCCAGTCCCGGTCTATCAGTGCGCCCGAACAGGCCCTCTGGCCGTCGCCGATGTCCAGGCGCGCGGTGAAGAGGAGGGAGTCGTCGCTCGAGGCCGGGCCGGAGACGGCGGTCGCGGGTGTGGAGGTCAGTGCCAGCGGAGCCGCGAGGAGCGCGGCGGCGAGCGACGTGGTCAGTGTGGTGAGGCGGTGACGTCTGGGATGTCGCATGTGGCCTTCGGTTTCCTTGGTGGGAGGAGTACGGCGCCTGTGTCCGGCGGAGCGTGGCTGCTTCACCGCAGGGGTGGTGCGTGCCTTCATCGCAGTCCTCATCCGTTTTTCGGCGGCCGGATGTCCGCCGTCCGCACCTCGTGGCAGGCATGAGGGATCCGCAATTCGGCAAGACCCCCCGACCTCCGGCGGAAAGAGGAGAGGACAGCTCTTCGCGATCCGGACCCCCGTTTGATCTTGTCCATGTCACCTCCACCTTCGAGGTCCTGTCCACGGGGCGAACTAGGCCAAAAGAGAAGCCAGTTGGAGATCCCGTGTGACCTTCGACACCTCCTTGGGGGGCTGTGCGGCCACATGTGGAGAGTGAGTGAAGACGGGCGGGGGGCTGTGGATCGGTGAAACCGCCTTCCCGGTCAATGCGCCTCGCTGCCAACTGATGTGTCGACCGACGCACGTCGGTACGGCCCTCTTCCGTGCCCGGCCCCTTCTGTTCCACCGACCGGACCGCGGGGGAGCGCCCTTGTGCGGACGATGTTCTGGAGTCGCGGACGGCAGTTCGGCGCAGCCGCCGCGTCGAACACGGTGAGGGGGCCTTCACGGGGGAAGGCGCCTGTGGAATGCGGTTGTACCGGTCGGTGATCGCACATCGCACATCGCACATCGCACCGGCCTCGGCGTCATCGGCCGTGATCCGCACGGCGGCGGGACCGCGGGCACCGTTCGGGTGGGGCGCGAGCAGGTCAGAGTGTCGCGTCGGAGTCGCGTCGGATCAGAGCGTCGCGTCGGGCCACAGGTCGAGTACCTCGTCGCCGTTCAGGGCGCCGCCGGGCCCGCCCCGGGTCCCGTTCAGTGACTGTTCGGCCCAGATGACCTTGCCGTTCGGTGTGTACCGGGTGCCCCAGCGTTCGGCGTAGCGGGCGACGAGGAACAGGCCGCGGCCGCCCTCGTCCGTGGCCGCCGCCTGGCGCAGATGGGGTGAGGTGCTGCTGCCGTCGGAGACCTCGCAGATCAGGCGGCGGTCCCGCAGCAGGCGGACGTGGATGGGGACGGTGCCGTGCCGGATGGCGTTGGTGACCAGTTCGCTGAGGATGAGCTCGGTGGTGAAGCCCGCGTGCGTCAGGTCCCAGTCCGCCAGCTGCCGGGTGACGTCCGCACGGACCCGGGAGACGGCCGCCGCGTTGCGGGGCACGTCCCAGCCGGCGATCTGCCCGGGGTCGAGCACACGGGTGCGGGCGACCAGCAGGGCGATGTCGTCGGTCGGGTGGTCGGGCAGGAGGGCTTCGAGTACGGCCTCGCAGGTCTGCTCGGGGGACCGGCCGGGGTGGGAGAGCGTGTCCCGCAGGATCTCGAGCCCGACGTCGATGTCCCGGGTGCGGTCCTCGACGAGCCCGTCCGTGTAGAGCACGAGCCGGCTTCCCGCGAGCACCCGGAACTCGACGCTTTCGAAGGGCAGAGCGCCCAGGCCCAGCGGCGGGCCGGCGGGCAGTTCGGGGAAGTCCACGCTTCCGTCCGGCCGGACCAGGGCGGGCGGCATGTGGCCGGCCCGGGCCGCGCTGCACCTGCCGGAGGCCGGATCGTAGACCACGTACAGGCAGGTGGCCCCGATGGGCCCCTCGTCGTCGCCCTGGGCGGTCCGCTCCCGGGCGAGCCGGGCCACCAGGTCGTCCAGGCGGGCCAGCAGTTCGTCGGGGGTGAGGTCCAGGGCGGCGAAGTTGTGCACCGCGGTGCGCAGCCGCCCCATGGTGGCCGCCGCGTGCAGACCGTGCCCCACCACGTCCCCGACCACCAGCGCGACCCGGGCCCCGGACAGCTCGATGACGTCGAACCAGTCCCCGCCCACCCCGGAATGGGCCGGCAGATAGCGGTGGGCCACCTCCAGCGCGCTCAGGTCCGGCAGGCTGCGGGGCAGCAGACTGCGCTGCAGGGTGACGGCCAGGGCGTGCTCGCGGGTGTAGCGGCGGGCGTTGTCGAGGGCCACCGCGGCACGGGCGGCCAGCTCCTCGGCGAAGGGCTGCTCCTCCGGGCCGAACGGCTCCGTGCCCCGTGAGCGCCAGAAGGTCACCACGCCCAGTACCGCACCGCGCGCCAGGAGCGGCACCGCGAGCAGGGAATGGACACCGTGCTCCACGACGCGGCCGGCGTGTTCCGGGTCCACCGCCCGCCACCCCTGGGCCGTGCCCAGATCCGCCTCCAGCACCGCCTGCCCGGTCTCCACGCAGAGCGCCTGGGGCGTGCCGGACAGGAGAGGGATCGAGCGGTCCACCGGCATCAGCCGGTCGGCGTCGACGCCGACCGCGGCGGCGCGGCGCAGACCGGCGACCGTCGCGTCCGGTTCCTGGCCGCGCAGTACCCCCTCGGCCAGATCGACGGTGGCGATGTCGGCGAAGCGCGGCACCGCCACCTGTGCCAGCGCCCGCGCGGTGCGCTCCACATCGAGGGCGGAGCCGATCCGTGCCCCCGCGTCGTAGAGGAGCGTCAGCCGCTCGCGTGCCACCTCCGCCCGCCCCGAGAGGGTCCGCAGTTCCGTGGTGTCCCTGAGGGTCACCACGTTCCCGGTGTGCCCGCCGTGAGGGCCGGTGGGCCGCTTGTTCACCGCCAGCAGCCGGTCCGCCGTGAGGTGCACCTCGTCGGTGGCCGCCCGGCCCGACGTCAACAGGTCGGTGATGGCCGGGTCCAGGCCGAGGTCGGGGACGGGCCGCCGCTCCACGTCCGGCGGCAGCTCCAGCAGCCGCCGCGCCTCGTCGTTGGCCAGCACCAGCTGTCCGTCCCCGCCGATGATCAGTACTCCTTCCCGCACCGCGTGCAGCACCGCGTCGTGGTGGTCGTACACCCGGGTCATCTCCACCGGACCGAGGCCATGGGTCTGGCGCAGCAGCCGCCGGCTCACCAGGGCGGTGCCGCCCGCGGACAGGGCCAGCGCCACGCCCGCGGCTCCCAGGAGCATCGGCAGCTGCTCGGCCGCCACGCCGGCCACCTTGTCGACCGTGATCCCGACCCCCACCGAGCCGACCGGCGTCCCGTCGGGCCCGGTGACGGGGGCATACGCGACCACCGAGCGGCCCCTGGACGTGTCGACCTGCTGTGTCCGGGGGGAGGACGGCGTCACGAACGGGCCTTCGACGGCCTTCCCGATCCTGGAGGGGTCCGGGTGCGTCAGGCGGACCCCGTCCGGTGAGTACACGATGACGAGGTCGACGCCGGTCGCCCGTCTGATCCTCTCCGCGACCGGTTGCAGTACCGCGGAGGGGTCGGGGCCGGTCATCGCCGTCACCGTCCGCGGGGACTGGGCGAAGGTCGTGGCGACGGCCAGGGACCGGGACTCCGCGTCGCGGGTGCTGTCACGCCGGGTCTGGAGCACGAGGGCGACCAGCGCGGCGGTGATGATCAGGGCCACGAGGAGGATCTGCAGCACGAAGACCTGGCCGGCCACACTGCGTACCCGGAGCAGGTTCCGCGCCCGCCCCGGGGGACGCGCGGACCAGGAACCGCCGCCGCGCCGGTCCTGCTGCCGGCCCTCCCGCCGACCCTGCCGCCGGTCCCGCTTCCGGGCCCGGCGCCGGACGGACCGTACGCGTGCGGCGAGGCCTCCGAAGGGGCGGGGTGACGTGGGGGGAGGACGACGGGGACGTGCGGCCACTGCTTCGTTCACCTCCTCCGCGGCGATGTCCGGGCCGTTCCGGGACGGTCACCATCCGCCGGATCTCCGACGGACCTCCGCCGGGCCTCTGACCGTCCGCCCGGCCTGCCCCGGCGGGGGGCGACCGGCGGGGCGGGGTTTTCGTTGTGCCACCTCCCGCGGACACCGGAACGCCGGGGTGCCGAGAACCCGGGAATCAGTGAGCCGGGACCTGGACGTTCTTCCCATTACTCGCGAACGGGTCAACGGTACTCGCTCGGAGCCTCTTCGGTCCGGTCCGGTCCTCTCCGGCCCGGTCGGGTGGGGCCGTGCGGCGCCACCGCCGGAGGGGATCCGTTGCCGCGCGTCCCGACGGAGTCGGGCGTACGCGCTGTGGCCCGTCGTTCGGCCTGTTCGCTTGTCGGCTTGTCGGCTTGTCGGCTTGTCGGCCCGTCGGCCCGTCGGCCCGTCCGCCCGTCGGCGGGCTCCCGGCTCAGCCGCCGACCGGTCCCGGCAGGCTGCGTCCGATACCCCGGGCCGCCACCTGGAGGGCGCTGACCAGCCGTGGCCGGTCGCGTTTGAGACTGGGTGCGACGACGCCGAGCGCCGCGACCACGTCCCCGCCGGACCGGATCGGCACGGCCACGGAACTCGCGCCCAGGCTCATCTCGTCCACCGTCGTGGCGTAGTCGTCCTCGCGCACCTTGTCGAGCTGGCGCCGCAGCTGGGCCGGCCGGCTCACCGTGTACGGGGTGATCCGCGGGAGGTCGGCGAGCACCTCGGCCCGTACGTCGTCCGGGGCGTGCGCGAGCAGCACCTTGCCGACGCCCGTCGCGTGCAGGGGCAGCCGTGCGCCGATCGAGCTGACCACCGGCACCGAGGCGTGCCCGGAGAGCCGGTCCACGTACAGCGCCTGGCGGCCGTCGCGCACCGCCAGGTGCACGGTGGCGAGGGTCGCGCCGTAGAGGTCGTGGAGGTACGGGGAGGCGATCTGCCGCAGCCCGGTGTGCACGGGCGCGAGCAGGCCGATGTCCCACAGCCGGCGCCCGACGACGTACTCGCCCGAGTCGGTGCGGCTCAGCGCGCCCCATGCGACGAGCTCGCCGACCAGCCGGTGCGCGGTCGCGACCGGGAGACCGGCCCGGGTCGCGAGGTCGGTGAGGGTGAGCTTCCGGTGCCGTCCGTCGAAGGCGCCCAGGACCGCCAGCGCGCGGCTGGTCACCGAGCGTCCGGGGGACGCGGCGTTGCCTGCCATGGGCGGTATCCTTCCGCTGGGTGGAAACAGGCGCAAGGGCGGGTGGGAGGGCGTGCGGCGATTTCCTCGGTCACGGCCCCGGGGAGCCGGTCGGCCACGGCGAACGGACGGCGCACCGGAGGCACGGTTCGAGCCGAAGTGACTGCCTGGCGCCGGACGGCCTGTCAGGTGGACGCCCGATGCCCCATGATGAGCGCGCCCCCGCACTCACCCACGTCTGGAGTACCAGTGTTCCCCTCCCTCGTCCGCCTGCGTGCCGTACGCCGTCCGGCCCTGGTCACCGCGGCAACCGCGGCCGCCCTTCTTCTGGCGGCCGGGCCGGCCGCCGCCCACGTCCACGTCGAGTCCGACAACGCCCGGGCGCTCGCCCAGGACGTCACGCTGACCTTCGCCGCCGCCTCGGAGTCCGCCGATGCGGGCATCACCCGACTGCGGGTGGTCCTGCCCGAGGGCATCGAGCCCACGGACGTGACCTACGGCGAGGGTCCCGAGGGCTGGAAGCTCACCGCCACCGACGACGGCTACACCGTCACGGGCCCGGCCGCGGAGGCCGGTGAGGACGTGGAGTACTCGGTGGTCGTCCGCCAGCTCCCCGACGCCGAGGAGCTGGTGTTCAAGACGCTCCAGAGCTACAGCGACGGTCGCGTCGACCGGTGGATCGAACTGCCGGAGCCCGGCGGTGACGGCCACGGCCACGGCCACGGCAACGAGGCCCCGGTCCTCGAACTCGAGGCCGCCGCCCCCGGAGCCGCACCGGTCGACCCGTCGCCCGCCGTACCCGAAAGCGCCCCGGCCTCGTCTCCCGCCCCGACCGTCGAGGAGACGACGGCATCGCCGTCCGCCCGGGCCGTGGCCGCCGACAGCGAGGCGGAGGACGACGGCCTGTCCGCCGCGGCCTGGGCCGGGATCGTCGCGGTGGTCCTCGTCGCGGCCGCCGCCGTGGCCTTCCTCGTCCGCCGCCGGGGTGCCGCCCGGCAGTGACGTGGACGCGCAGCACACCTCCACGGACGAGAGGCGGGTCACCGCACCGCCGCACCACCGCACCGCCGGGCTGCCCCACTGCCGCACTGCCGCACTGCCGCACTGCCGCACTGCCGCACTGCCGCAAGTGCGGCGGCCAGCCTTCGTCGAGTCGGGCCGGGTCGGGCCGGGCCGGGTCGGTCGGACGGGCGTCACGGATGACCGCGGACGCAGTCCTCGATCACCGAGGCGACCTGCTCGGCCGCGGTCGGGACGCGGTGCGTGCGCTGGGCCAGTACCAGTTCGACGGACTCGGGGTCGGTGAGCGGTACGTAGGTCGCGCCGTCGAGGCTCAGGCTCTGCACCGACTGCGGCACGAGGGCCACGCCGTGCCCTGCCGCGACGAGGACGACCAGAGTGGCGGTCTCGCCGACCTCGATGAGCGGGGCGGGCCGGAAACCGGCCCGCCGGCAGGCGGACAGGACCAGGTCGTACATCGAGGACCGGGACTGGGAGGGGTGGATGACGAACGGCTCGTCGGCCAGGGCCTCCAGCGGGATGCTCCGACGGCCCGCCAGCCGGTGACGGGACGGCAGCACGGCCACCAGCGGCTCGGACCGCAGCGGCGTGGTGCGGATGTTCTCCTCCGACACCGTGCCCCGCAGGACGGCGAGGTCGAACGTGCCGGAGAGCAGGCCCTCGACGAGCAGCGGGGACAGCAGCTCACCCCGCAGGTCCAGGGTGATGCCCGGCAGCTTCGCCCGCACGGTGCGGGCGACCTTCGGCAGGACGTCGTAGGTGGCCGTGCCGATGAAGCCGACCGAGACCCGGCCCGCGTGACCGGTGGCGAGCTCCCGCAGATGGATCCGCGCGCGCTCCTCCTCCGTGACCAGGGCGCGTGCGTAGTCGGTGAGGTGACGGCCGGCCTCGGTCAGCTCGACGCGTCGGGTGGACCGGTGGAACAGCGAGACGCCCAGCTCCCGCTCCAACTGCTTGATCTGCTGGGAGAGGGCCGGCTGCGCCACGTGCAGCCGGTCGGCCGCGCGCCCGAAGTGGCACTCCTCGGCCAGCGCGAGGAAGGAGCGGAGCTGACGGAGTTCCATGCGCCCCATTTTATAAGGCGCCCTTATGAATCGATGCGGATCAGGTCTTGGACATGATGAAGCGGGCGCTCGTACCGTGAGAACGTGAGCGACAGTTACCTCTACGCAGCAGCCAGAACGCCCTTCGGCAAGTTCTCGGGGGCCCTCGCCGACGTCCGGCCCGACGACCTCGCCGCGGTGGCTGTCACCGGGGCCCTGGCCAAGACCCCCGCGCTCGACCCGGCGGAGATCGACGACGTCGTCTGGGGGAACGCCAACGGCGCGGGCGAGGACAACCGCAACGTCGGCAGGATGGCCGTACTCCTCGCGGGACTGCCCACCTCGGTCCCCGCCACGACCGTCAACCGGCTGTGCGGCTCCTCCCTGGACGCCGCCCTCATCGCCTCCCGCGCCATCGAGACCGGCGACGCGGACATCGTGCTCACCGGCGGGGTCGAGTCGATGACCAGGGCGCCCTGGGTCCTGCCCAAACCCTCGCGCGCGTTCCCCGCCGGGGACGCGACCGCCGTGTCCACCACGCTCGGGTGGCGGCTGGTCAACCAGCGCATGCCGAAGGAGTGGACCGTCTCCCTGGGCGAGGCGAACGAGCAGCTCGCCGACCGCTTCTCCATCGCCCGGGACCGGCAGGACGAGTTCGCCGCCCGCTCCCACAACCTCGCCGACGACGCCTGGAACGAGGGCTTCTACGACGACCTGGTGGTGCCCGTCGTCACGGACGCCAAGGGCACGACCGTCACGCGGGACGAGGGGATCCGCCCCGGTTCGACCGCCGGGAAGCTGGCCGGACTCAAGCCCGTCTTCCGCCCCGACGGCGTCATCACGGCCGGCAACGCCTCCCCGCTGAGCGACGGCGCCTCGGCGGTCCTGCTCGGCTCGGGCGAGGCCGCCGCCCGCATCGGCACCGACCCCGTCGCCCGCATCGCCGGCCGGGGCGTGTCCGCGCTGGACCCGCAGATGTTCGGATACGCCCCCGTGGAGGCGGCGAACCGGGCGCTGAAGAGGGCCGGGATCACCTGGTCCGACGTCGCCGCCGTCGAGCTCAACGAGGCCTTCGCCGTCCAGTCGCTGGCCTGCGTCGACGCCTGGGGCGTCGACCCGGGGACCGTCAACGCCAAGGGCGGCGCGATCGCGCTCGGCCACCCTCTGGGCGCCTCCGGGGGCAGGATCCTGGGCACCCTCGCCCACCGGCTCCGGGAGTCGGGACAGCGGTGGGGCGTCGCCGCCCTCTGCATCGGAGTCGGCCAGGCGCTCGCCGTGGTCCTGGAGAACGTCTCGGGAGACGACCGATGACCACCCTGCTGTGCGACCACGCCGACGAGGCGGTGGCCGGGACCGGGGACGGCTCGACCGTGCTCGTCGGAGGATTCGGCATGGCCGGCATGCCGGTCGACCTGATCGACGCCCTCATACGCCAGGGCGCCAAGGACCTCACCGTCGTCTCCAACAACGCCGGCAACGGCGACACCGGACTCGCCGCGCTGCTCGCCAAGGGGCGGGTCCGCAAGGTGATCTGCTCCTTCCCGCGCCAGGCGGACTCGTGGGTGTTCGACGACCTCTACCGCGCGGGCCGGATCGAACTCGAGGTGGTCCCCCAGGGCAACCTCGCGGAGCGGATGAGGGCGGCCGGGGCCGGCATCGGAGCCTTCTTCTGCCCCACCGGCGTCGGCACCCTCCTCACGGAGGGCAAGGAGACCCGCGAGATCGACGGCCGCACCCACGTGCTGGAGTACCCGATCAAGGGAGACGTCGCGCTGATCGGCGCCCACCGCGCCGACCGCATGGGCAACCTCGTCTACCGCAGGACCGCCCGCAACTTCGGCCCGGTCATGGCCACCGCCGCGACCACGGTGATCGCGCAGGTCCGCGAGATCGTCGAGACCGGCGCCATCGATCCCGAAACCGTCGTGACCCCCGGAATCTACGTCGACCGTGTGGTGAAGGAGGCCGACCCCGCATGACCACGACCCGGGTGACGAGGACGAGCGGCCAGGGTGGGGCGAGCGATCAGGGTGGGACGAGCGGCCAGGGTGGGACGAGCGGCCAGGGCGGGACGCGCGATCAGGGCGGGACGCGCGATCAGGGCGGGGCGAGAGACCAGGGCGGGACGAGCCGTCAGGGCCCGCTGGGCAAGCAGGACATGGCCGCCCTCGTGGCGCGCGACATCCCCCGGGGGGCCTTCGTCAACCTGGGCATCGGGCAGCCGACCCTCGTCGCCGACCACCTGCCCGCCGACTCCGGCGTGGTCCTGCACACCGAGAACGGCATGCTCAACATGGGGCCCGCGGCGAAGGAGGGCGAGGCCGACCCCGACCTGACGAACGCGGGCAAGGTCCCGGTGACCGAACTGCCCGGAGCCGCCTACTTCCACCACGCCGACTCGTTCGCGATGATGCGCGGCGGTCACCTGGACATCTGCGTCATGGGCGCGTTCCAGGTCTCGGCCACCGGCGACCTCGCCAACTGGCACACGGGAGCACCCGACGCCGTCCCCGCCGTCGGCGGGGCCATGGACCTGGCGATCGGTGCCAAGAAGGTGTTCGTGATGATGACGCTCTTCACGAAGAGCGGCGTCCCCAAGCTGGTGCCCGACTGCACCTACCCGCTCACCGGGCTGCGCTGCGTCGACCGCGTCTACACGGACCTCGCGGTCCTCGACATCACCCCTGAAGGGCTCAGGGTCAGCCAGACCTTCGGCACCACGGTGGACGAGCTCGCCGGCCGCCTGGACGTGCCGCTGCTCGCCCCGAAGGCGTAGGCACGGGCGAGGACCGGGCACGAGGGCCCACCGCCCGCGCCCGGTTCCCGCGGCCCGCTCCCCACCTGGCACGATTGCCTCCGAACGGCCCACCCGCACCGGTTCTTGCCCGCGTTCGGGGGCAACTCGTCGAGCACGAGGGCCGGTCACGACCTCGAGCGGCCCGGAAACGTGACCGGTCCCGGAAGTCCCGAAGAAGGGCGAACGAAGTGAAGATCGTAGTGGACGACCTCTCCGGCCCGGAGATCGCCGCATTCCTCGAAGAGCACGTCCGGCAGATGCGGTCCATCACACCACCGGAAAGCAAGCACGCCCTCGATCTCGACGCGCTCCGCAAGCCCGGGATCACGTTCTGGTCGGTCATCGACGTCGACACCCTGGTGGGCTGTGGTGCGATCAAGAGGCTGGACGCGGGCCACGCGGAGCTGAAGTCGATGCGCACCACCCCGACGCGCAAGCGGAGCGGAATCGCGTCCCTGCTGCTGAGGCACATCCTCACCGAGGCCGAGCGCGCCGGGTTCACGCGGCTGAGCCTGGAGACCGGTTCGGCCGACTTCTTCCTGCCCGCCAGGAACCTGTACGAGAAGTTCGGGTTCGCCCCCTGCGAGCCGTTCGCGGACTACCGGCCCGACCCGAGCAGCACGTTCATGACGAGGACGCTTTGAGGACTCCGGCGCATCGGCCCCGGCGACCGCTCCCCGCGCCCGGACTCCGTCGTCGGGCACGAGTCCCTGGGACCCGGCACGCGAAGAACGACGTATCGACCGTCGGCACCCTCCCCGTAGGACGCGGCCTTCAGTAGCATCGGACCCCGGGGGAGCACGGCTCGGCACGGCCGCGCGGGCCGTCGTTCCGTACTCCTGGAAAGGGAGCTGGCCGCGCTGCTCCAGTCGTCCGACGGGGCGGCCAAGCCGCGCTGCGTCGACCGCGTCTGCACGGACCCCGCGGTCTTCGACATCACCCCCTCGGGGAGTCAGGGTCGCCCAGACCTTCGGCACCACGGTGGGCGAGTTCGTCGGCCCCTCGACGTGCCGCCGCCCGCCCCGGAAGCGTGGGACACGGGATGACGGCCTCCCTGATGGCCTGCCCGCGGACCGCGGGCAGGCCATCAGCATGTTCTCGGCTCCCGCCTCAGACGCGCCGGGACCGGACGACCAGGGCCGTGCCCCCGGCCACCGCGAGGACCGCCGCACCGCCGAGCACCGCGGCCTGCTGGCCCGCACCCGTCTCGGCGAGGCCGGGGCGCGACCCGTGCGCGGCCTGCAGGACCAGGTCGGTGACGTCACCCGGGTTGGTCTCCAGTACGGCGTGCGGGGCGTCGACCTCGACGGTGGTCGAGCCCGCCCGCTCGGCCATGAAGCGCAGGTTCTCGGTACCGATCGTGCGGTCGTCGGTGGCCACGAGGGACCAGGAGGGGATCGTCTTCCACGCGGCCCCCTTGCTCGGCTGGCCGCTCGTGGCCGCGTTCGCGGGCCGCTGCGAGGCGGCCAGGGCGTTCGCCCGGGCGGCGTCGAGCCGGTCGCTCAGGAAGACGTCGCTGAAGGCGTCCGGCTTGATGTACAGGTCGGTCTCCTCGGTGCCGCCGCCGAGCGGCACCGCGTCCAGCGCGGTGGGGACGGGGGCCCCGGGGTCGTCCGTCAGGTGGCTGCCGGGGTGCCGGGCGATCAGTTCCAGCACCGTCTCGCCCTGGTCCGGGGCGAACCCCGCGACGTAGACGAGGGACCTGACGTTCGGGTTCCCGGCCGCCGCGTTGGTGATCACGGCACCGCCGTAGGAGTGGCCGACGAGGACGACGGGGCCCTTGATCGACTTCAGTCGGTCGGCGAGGTAGTCGGCGTCGCCGGAGAGGCTGCGCAGCGGGTTCGAGGCGGCGACCACCGGATAGTCCTGGGCCTGGAGGCTCCGCATGACCTCGTTCCAGCACGAGGCGTCCGCCCAGGCACCGTGCACCAGCACGATGGTCGGCTTGGCGCCCTCACGGGGTTCACCGCCGCCGGCGCTTTCGGAGGCCGCGGACGGGCCGGCGGCCATCAGGGCGGCGGTGGGAAGGAGGACGGCCAGGGGGAGTGCCCGCCGGGCGGCGTGCCGTATGTGCTTCATGACCACTCTTTCTCCGAGGGGAATGTCCAAGGGGAACGTCCGGGAGAACGTCCGGTGGAGTGACTGCATGACGACACTGCGTTCCGCCGACCGGCGGGGCACCACGGGGTGGTCCGGTTGAGTGAAGATCGTGCCGGCGGGTGTGAGCGCTTCCCGGCGCAGGCGCGGCCGTCCAGAACGCGGCCCGGGCACCCTCGGCGGAGGCCGGAGCGGGGCCGGAGCGCAGTCGGGCGGTGGCGGCCGGCACCGCCGCGAGGATGCGCGCGGCCTCCGGGGCGATGGCCGCGAGTGAAGTTCCCCCGCGATGCCGGGCACTCGATGCTTACGCCGCGAGGGCGTGTCCTTGTCCGTGTCGCTGTCGGATCTCCTGCGGGGTGAGGTATCCCCCGGCGGGATGCTTCCGCAGGCGCCTCCGGTGGTAGAAGATCTCGATGAAGGCGAGGATCCCGGCCCGGGCGGTGGCCCGGTCGGGCCGGCGGCGGGTGGTCCTCCGCCCGTGGAACGGCAGCGCTCCAGGAACCAACTCCTGGCCGCCCGAGCACGAGCAGCCGCTGCTCCTCGCGGTGCGATGCGGTGAGGGTCCTTTCCGTGAGACCTGCGTCTTCACCCCGGAAGGCGAGCGAAAGCGGCCCGGGGCCCTTTGCCCGCACCGGGCCTGCTGCGAAAGCGGAGTTGTCGGACTGGACGTGCCCCGCGCAGGTACCGCTTCATGTCAGGCTCCCAAGGACCGCCGCCCCTGGGGACTGTCGGCTGCGATCGGGAGACCGCGCAGGGTCAGCGCAGCCGGCGGAGGCAGTGGTTGGCCGGCCGCGTCGGCGCGGAACGACTGGAGCAGGTAGGCCACCAGGCGCCGGGACGCTGCACCGTCACCCGGCAGGGCGGTCACCAGACCGCAGTGTGCCAACAGGACCACGGCGAGGTCGGAAGGGTGGAAATCGGCCCGCAGCGCGCCCGACGCCTGAGCCCTGCGTACCAGGGTCGTGAAGTCCCGCTCGGCTTGTTCCCGGGCCCGCGCGTGTTCTGACGTGCTTTCCGGGAAGGCTGCGACGAACGCGGCCGGGAACCCTCGTTCCTCCCGTTGGAGTTCGCAGACCGTCTCGACCAGCTGCTGGAAGCCCTGCCATGGGTCAGGGGCGGCCAGAGCCTCGGTGAGAGCCCGCGCACAGGTCTCCATCTGCTGCGCGAACGCGCCCCGCACCAAGGCGTCCCGGGTCGGGAAATGCCGGTACAGCGTCGCTACGCCGACCCCGGCCCGGCGGGCCACGGTCGCCATCGGGGCGTCGATCCCGTGCTCGGCGAAGACCGCGCGGGCGGCGACGAGGACGCGCTCCCGGTTGCGCCGGGCGTCCGCCCGTACCCCGTCCCGGGCTGTGATCCGAGAGGATTCCGCCATCACTGTCTCTCGCTTCCGGTCCAAGCGGACGATTGCGTCCACTTGAGAGCTTACGGTCGATGCCAGATCCCTGTACGGCCACCGGCGGCAAAGGCGGAACGATGAACGACCGCATGATGAAGGCAGTGCTCTACGACCGCTACGGCGGCCCCGATGTGCTCTACGTGGACCGGGTGCCACGCCCCGAGCCGGCCCCCGGCGAGGTCCTCGTGAAGGTGCGCGCGTTCAGCGTCAACAGCGGCGAACTGGCAGCCCGGGCCGGCCGTCTCCGTCTCTTCACCGGCCGGAAGTTCCCCCAGCGCGTCGGCTTGGACTTCACCGGCGAGGTCACCGCACTGGGTGCCGGAGCAACGCGGTTCGCGGTCGGCGACCGCATATGGGGGGTCCTGGGCCGCACCTCCGGGTTCGGCAGTGCCGCCGAGTACGTGACCGTGCCCGCCGAGCGGGTCGGCCGGGTCCCCGACGGACTGGACCTGGTGGACGCCGCCGCACTGCCGGTGGCCACCACGGCCGTCACCGCGCTGCGGGACAAAGCCGGGCTGCGCCCCGGCGAACGACTGCTCGTACGGGGCGCGGCGGGCGGCGTCGGCAACGCCGCCGTCCAGCTCGGACGGGCGTACGGCGCCGAGGTCACGGCCCTCGCCCGCGCCGCCAACGTCGACTTCGTCCGCGGGCTCGGCGCGCACCGGGCTCTCGACCACCGGACCGTCCGGCCGGCGGACCTGGGCCGCTTCGACGTGGTTCTGGACACCGCGGGGACCGACCTGCGGGCCTTCCGGCGCCTGCTGAATCCCGACGGGCGGATGGTCACCATCGCCTTCGACCTGAAACGGCCCGCTGCGTCGCTCGGCTACCTCGCGGCCAGCACGGTCCACGGACACGGCCGGGTGCGCTTCTTCAGCGGCAACCCCACGCAGGAGCACTTCGACGACCTCGCCCGCCACGTGGTCGAGGGGAAGCTGAGCCCGGCGGTGGACACGGTCTTCCCTCTGGAGGAGACAGCAGCGGCACACCGGGCGCTGGAGGCAGGTGGCGTTCGGGGCAAGTACGTGGTCAGGGTCGCGTAGAAACCCGGCCGGTGTGGACGGGTGCGCGACCCGCGGCCGCCCTCGACGAGCTGTCCGGCGAAACTCATCGTGTACTCCTCCTGTGGAAAGCGCGGGCTGCGGCCACCCCGCTCTGCGACAGGTGTCCGCTGCCGGTCCGCGGTTCCGCATCATGCGGGTCTGTTCCAAGCTCCTCCTCGACGAGCCCGCGCAGTTCCTCTCGCCCGTGAGAGTCGGGAACGTGCGGTGCCCACTGGAATCCCCAACGCCTCAGCGGCCGCCGCGTACCCCAGACCTGGCCAGACGACCAGAGTGAAGACCTCGCGCTCGGTCCGCTTCAGGCGGTGCAGCGCTCGGGCCGCGGCGGCCAGCCGTTGAACGTCGGCCATCTGCCCGACCACCTCGTCCGAAAAGTCAGGCACCGCTTCCGGCGGCGGTAAACGGGACATCGCCTCCCGATGCCGACGTGCCGTCCGGGCGGTGTTGCGCATCACGTTGGTCGCGATGCCCAACAGCCACGCCCGGACGCTCCTGACTTCCTCACGCAGCTTGTCGCGCAGCCGCCAGGCCTCCAGAAAGGTGAGTGACATGACGTCCTCGGCGAGGGCCCAGTCACCCGTCGTCCGGATCGCATGGGCATACACGACGCGCGCGTGCTCGTCGAAGATCTCGGCGAACGCCGCCCGATCGCCGGACCGGACCCGTTCATGCAAGAGGAAGTCCACACCAACAAGTGTCCGCACAGCTGCACCGGTTCCACTTCTTCTGACGTGGCGAGGGCCCTCGGTGATCATGCACGGAGGCATCCCGGACCGTGGCAGGATCACGGCATGTCGACCCGAAAGGCCGAGGCCGCGTAGGCGTCCACAGGAGAGGCTGCACGCAGAGCGACGGATCGGGGAGCTGAGACATGGTCGCCTTCCACTCCTCCGCGCTGGACGGAGTCGCCGCCGTCCCGGCCCTCCCCACACCGCTGCTGCTGCGGCTGATCGCCCTCGACGGCGGGGGCACGGCCCGCCCTTCCAGGCCCCTCCACCGACCGGGGCTGCCCGAGCCGGCGGTGGCGGTGATCCTCACCCACCCGGTCCTGAGCACGCGGGTCCAGTTCGCGACGAGCGGCCAGGCGGAGCCCGAGCAGCGGGCCCGGCTCGCGGACGACTCCTCGCCCAAGGTGCGGGCCACCGTCGCGAACGGGCCCGAATGGACCCGCGATCCCCGGACGAAGGGGACGAGGCCGGGGTACCCGAGGTGTCCGGCTCGGCCGGATCGGGCGAGCGGCCGAGGTCGCCGGTGCGGTGGTCCTCCTCGTCTCCGGGCAGAGCAGCTTCGTCCTCGGGGCCAACCTGTACGTCGACGGCGGTGAGAACCAGATCCGACCTCTCCGGCGGCAGCCGCCGCGTGTTCGCCGGCGTCGTCGTCCCGAGCGAGCGCCGGTGTGAACTCCGTTGCCCCGAATCCGCGTTGCGCGGCGAAGGGAGCGCCGCCGTACGAACCGGTGGGCAGCGGACCGGAGGGATTCACCGGAGCGTGCAACCGGTGAGGGCCACGGCCGCAGCCGTGCCGCCGCCCTTCGCGGCGGCGGCCGACCGGGGAGAGCGGGCCGCCGCTCCCCACACCCTGAACGCCCTGACGGCTCCCGCTCCTGCGAACAGGAGAGGGAGCCGTCCAGATGGGTCCGGAGGCGTACGCCTCCGAAGGGTCATGCGTGACGGCGCGAGCTCCGGTTGCCGACGATGACGCGGTAGAGGGCGAGCAGGATGAGGGAGCCGACGATCGCGGCGATCCAGGTGGAGAGTTCGAAGAACCCGTCGACGGAGTCGACACCGAAGATGACCTTGCCGAGCCAGCCGCCGAGCAGACCGCCGGCGATGCCGATGAGCATGGTGATGATGATGCCGCCCGGGTCCTTGCCCGGCATCAGGGCCTTGGCGATGGCGCCGGCGAGCAGGCCGATGATGATCCACGCAATGATGCCCATGGTGTGTCTCCGCTTCGTCGTGTAAAGGCTGTGTTAGCTCATCGTGTGCACCAATCTCGCCTGAACAAACGTCTCTTCCGCATCCCGGTTCTGTCGACGCCTGACCGGAGAGGGGCGATGCGACGCCGGAAGCCGCGTCCCGGGACGGGCTGCGGGCCGCGATGAGGATGCGAGGAAGAGAGGAACGGTGGCGTGCGGCGCCGGTTCGTCCGGGGCGCCCGGGAGGGGCCCGAGGGGTGGGCGGCCCTCACCACCGGGGCCGGACCCGCGTCATGCGTCGCAGCGGGACTCCCACGCGTCCTCCCCGAAGGCCGGGTGACCGGAGGCCAGGGAGCCTTGTCCGCGAGGTGTCCGTCCCGGCGTCGGCGTAGCCGGTCCCCGCTCTCCCTCACCGTGACCAGCAGCGCTGCGGGGGGCGGCGCAGCTCAGGAGGTCCGTGGGCCGGCCCGCGGGACAACTCGGCAACCGGAGTACGAAGGTGGGCGTGGCCCACCAGAGGCCGACCGATCCGATCCCGCGCCGCCGGCACCGTGCCCTCGTCAGGAGGCGGGGCCTGCCGCGCGGTGCAGGGCGATGGCCGCAACCGCGCACCCGCCTGCGGCCACTACGCCCGCGGTGGCGGTAGCGGCCAGGATGATCGCCGGTGAGGCGTCGGCCAGACGGGGGACCACGTTGAGAGGCGCGGCGGCGTACAGCGCGAGGAAGGCCCGGCCGCGCGGTGGCGTCGGGGCGAGCCGGAGGCGCGGACGCTCCGGCACGTGGCCGGTGACCATGGCCAGCCCGGCCGGGAGCAGGGTGAGGGAGAAGAGGATCAGGCCGATCCAGTACCAGGTCACGGCGACGCGGCATCCGGCACACCATCCCGGAGAAGACCGACAGCCAGGCCGCCCGCCTACGCAAAGGTTCACGCGGCGGACGACCACCCGGCTTCGACGAAGAGCGCTACAAGAAACGCAACACCGTCGAACGAGCGATCAACCGGCTCAAACAACACCGAGCCGTCGTGACCAGATACGACAAGCGCGGTTACGTCTTCCTCGGCACCGCAACAGCCGCAGCCCTCACTATCTGGCTCCGAACATGAGCGACCGGACAAGTCCGCCCGTCGGCCGTCCGGCCCGACTCGTTACCCCAAGGCACTTGACCTCAAGTCAAGTTGAGTTTCTACGTTCTTCCCATGACCACTTCGAGCAGCACCTCAGCCCCCTTCGCCCCCTCCCACGACGACGCCGGCCTCATCGCCCAGCCCATCGGATACTGGGCCAACGCGGCCGGCCAGGCCGTCGTCCAGAACATCCGGACCGCGCTCGGCGTCCTCGGCCTGACCCAGCCCGCCTGGTGGGTCCTGCACCACCTCAGCGAGCGCCCGCAGGGCTGGGGCCGCGCGGAACTGACCGAATTCCTCAGCTACTACCCGGGCCCCGACGATGACCTGCCCGGCGACATCGACAGCCTCGTCGCCCGGGGCCTGGTCTTTCAGAACGAGGACGGGCACCTGCTGCGGACCGAGTCGGGCGCGGAGCTGTACTCCCGTGCGGCGGCGCGGCAGTCGGAGCTGCGCCGCCAGGTACACGAGGGCATTCCGGACGAAGAGTACGCCCGCACCCTCAAGGTCCTCCAGCGCATGATCCACAACGTGAAGGGTGACGCGTGGCACCACTGATCCGGGCGGGCGGCCCCGGTTCACCGCTCGCGCCGCCCGGCCCCCCGGACCGGTGCCTGTCCAGCATGATCCGCCGGACAGGCCCTAGTCCTCCAGGGCCGGATGTGTGGGCTTGGGCCGGTCTATCGCACGCGTGCAAGGGCGGCTGCTGTACCGCCCTCCTGGGCGCTCTTACACCTGTGGCACCACGTACACAGGGCCTGTAGGTTGGCCATGCTGTGGTCATCACCGGGCACTATGTGGTCCACGCCCGTAGCCTCTGCCCCATACAGGCGTCCGTCAGAGAAAGACATCCGACACAAGCCCTTGTCCCTGCGCAGGACACGGCGTCGAAGGAGGGGCCAGTTCTTCGGAAGTCGGCTTCTACTGCTGTGACCGCATAGGTTCGCCGGTTCGTATGCCTTACAGGTTGTTCGCATAGAAGCTGACGAGTCGTTCGACGGCAGCGTCGACGTATGCGGGTTCGTCGTACATCTCGTAGTGGCCGGCGCCGTCGATCACTATGAGGTCGACGGGGTTGGGGGCCAGCTTCCACAGCTGCATGCCCATGTCGTAGGAGCCGGTGTTGCCGATGCGTCCGGCGAGAATGACCTGCAGGGGCTGGGTCATGAGCTGATCGGCCAGGTGGAACGCGTCGTAGCCCAGCAGGTGGGAGTCGCTGCGCAGGAGGCGCCGGTTCGTGGAGTGTTCGTTGCCGCCGCGCTCGGTGCGGTAGTAGGTGATGGCCTGAGTGGTGTCGATGTCGGTCAGGCCCGCTGCCGCGGCGTCCTCGAGGGTGTCGGGCAGCCAGTTCACGCGGGTCGTCTCGCCGGAGCGGGCCTCTTCGGTGCGTGCGTCCGCGAGGGCGTCGAGTGCTGCGGCCGGACCGTCGGGGGAGAAGCTGCGGAACGCGTTGCCGATGTTGACGGGGACGACCGTACCGACCGCCTTGATGCGGTGGTCCGTGCGGGCGGTGTGCACGGCGTAGCCGCCACCGGCGCAGATGCCGAGGACGCCGATGCGCTGCGGGTCGATGCCGGGGGTCGTGGTGAGCGCGTCGATGGCGTAGGAGATGTCCTCGCCTCGGCGGTAGGGGTCTTCGAGGTCGCGGGGCTCGCCCTCGCTCTGGCCCTGGTGGGCGGGGTCGAGGACAAGGGCGGCGATGCCGCGGGCGGCGAGACGGGAGGCGTAGTTGGCGCCGATCTGCTCCTTGACGCTGCTGCCGGGGGTGGAGAGCACCACGGCGGGCAGCGGTGCGCTGCTGTCGGCGTTGTCGGGCAGGTGGAGGTTCGCGGCGAGGTTGATGGGGCCGCGCGGGATCGTGAGGTGCTGGATCATGCCTGGCTTCCTTCGTGAGATTGTTGTTCCATAGGAGTCCAGTACAAAACAATATCTTGTACGATCTGAAACTAATACGAAACTGTATCACCTGGATGGAGGGTCGATGTCAGTCGATGGGGCGCAGCTGTGGACGCTGAACCAGCGGCTGCTGGCAGTCGTGATGGATGCCTGCACGGAGGAGCTGGCCGAGCTCGGGTTGGAGACGAAGGAGTTCTTCGTCCTGGCCGAGGTGGAGGCATCGCCGTACCCGGCCGAGATCGCGACTGCGCTGCTGCTGCCCAAGGCGAGCGTGACGGTCTACGTTCGCAACCTCGTCGCCAAGGGCTTCATCCGCCGCGAGATCGACGAGGCGGACCTGCGGCGTCATCGGCTCGTGCTGACCGGCGAGGGCTCGCAAGCACGCGATCGAGCACTTGCAGCTCTCGCGGCGGAGTACGACCGCAGGTTGGCGAGGGTCACCCCCCAGGACCGCGTCGAGCTGCAACGCATCCTCAAAGCGATGCTCGCCTCGCCCGCGTCAGGCCGTATGCGCGAGTGATTCGTCTGTCCGGTGCTCTGCTGCACGTTCGGGCCGCGACCGCATGGATTCGTCAGATCGTTCAGGTTGCGACGGCAAGGGACGTCCGCCCCAGCGGATGCCCTTCTCGCTTCGGACGCGGGCACGTTCGCGACGCTGCGCCGCGAGGATGTCGGGGTGGCGGGTGTTGGTGTTTCGCCAGCGCAGGTAGGCGTGCAGGGCCCGGGTGTGCACGCTGTGGTTGCGGTGGTTGGAGTTGGCGATCGTGAACTGCCGCAGTGGCCCGAAATGGGCTTCGATCGGGTTGGCCCACGAGGCGTAGGTCGGGGTGAAGCACAGCTCGACACGGTTCTTCTTCGCCCAGCGACGGATCTTGTCGCCCTTGTGGGCGGACAGGTTGTCCAGGATGACGTAGATCGGGGCGCCGTCCGGGCGCGCGGCCCGACCTCAGTGCGGCCAGGGTGTTCACCGCACCCTTCTTGCGGCGGTTGACGCCCCACAGCCGGTCGTCGCCGACGGAATACAGTACCGCCAACCCGGTGAACCAATCCGGTCACAGCACTAGGGAACTCACCGCCGCCCGGCTGGCCCTGGCCCAGCTGCCGAAACAGTACCGGCGGGGACGGCAGACACTGATCCGCACCGACTCCGGCGGCGGCACCCACGCCTTCGTCGCCTGGCTCGCGCAGCGCGGCAGGTGGCTGTCGTACTCGGTCGGCATGACCATCACCGACGCCATCCATCAGGCCGTCCTGAAGGTGCCGGCCCCGGCCTGGACGCCGGCCGTGGAACCGGACGGCGGCATCCGCGACGGCGCCCGGGTCGCGGAGATCGACGCCGGCAGCGACTGCGTGACCGGCCGGCCGAAGGGCATGCGGCTGATCGTGCGTAAGGAACGGCCGCACCCCGGAGCCCAGTTGCGCTTCACCGACGCCGACGGTCATCGGCTGACCTGCTTCGCCACCAACACGGGCGGCGAGGCGATCGCCGCCCTGGAACTGCGCCACCGGCAGCGGGCCCGGGCCGAGGGCCGCATCCGAGCCGCCCGGCCCACCGGTCTGCGCAACCTGCCCCTGCACGACACCGCGCAGAACCAGGCGTGGCTGGAGATCGTCCAGATCGCCCTGGACCTGCTGGCCTGGATGCCGATGCTCGCCCTGACCGGCCAGGCCCGTCTCTGGGAACCGCGCCGCCTGTGGTTCCGCCTGTTCTCCGCAGCGGCCCGGCTCGTCACCACCGGCCGCCGCCGCATCCTTCGTATCGCCGGGCACTGGCCCTGGACCTGAGTGGATCACGGACGCACCACGCTGGGCCGTGGGGACCCTCGGCTTCGCTCCGGATCCTCTGACCGGGCAGGTGGTGGTCCCGCACCCGGCGACAGTGCGTCGACTGCTCGCCGGGCTGGACGGCGACGCGCTGGATGCTGCGATAGGCGCCTTCCTGTCCGCACGGACAGCCCGCACCCGGGAGCCGGACACGCTGCGGCCGATCGCGGTGGACGGCAGGACCGTCCGCGGCTCACGCAC
>NZ_JAPJDM010000022.1:0-165016 GCF_026242095.1 Streptomyces sp. NEAU-W12 | reverse complement strand
CACCCAGGCGTGCTGCGAACGCCGCACCCAGGCGGGCAAGGGCCGACGCGAGATCATCCGACGCCTCGGGCGGTATGCCGCCCCAGAGGTCTTCGACCTGGTCGGTACGGGCATCCGGCGTCCCCCGGTATAGGGGCGTCGGTGATACGGCGAGACCCCACCGAGGTCCGTCCGGGCGGGATCTCTGCGCGGATCCGTGAGACGGCGAAGCCGCACCGGAGCACTCCGGTGCGGCTTCGCCGTGAGGGCGAACGCGCTGGCGCACAAGACGCGTTCGGCTCCTCACTCCGTCAGGTTCCTGCGTTGCTTGTGGGGACGACGGATTTGCGATCGCATCCGCTGTCAACATTGCAGCCGTAAGACGACGGAACCCCGCGGGGAGGCAGGGCGGGGCTGGCGCCAGAAAGGTTGCGTGCCAGGGACCATTGAAGCTCCGCCGTGGCTGCGACCACCGACCGACCCGGAGTTTCAGTGCCCCGTCACCGTGGTGAGGGGGTCGTGCTCATGCGCGCAGCTCTCGCAGGAGCCGTAGGTGTCCCAGGCAGGGAAGGGATCGGAAGCGGGCAGAGCTACGCCTTCCTGCATGAGGCAGCCGTTCTGGTCGGCCCGCAGCACCTCCGCGTCCCTCTGGGCGCCGATGAAGACGAGTTCCTGCGCATAAGAGCTGGCGGTGTCACGAGCAGAGGAAGGCTCGAAGCGAGGCACCGAACCGGCCTGCGGCCACAGTCCCGTCACCCAGGGCCGACTGGCGAGGGTGAAGAAGCCCTTGGACCTGAGGACCTGCCCGCAGGCGCCGCTGCCCGGTGTCTCCGTCACCAACGTCCAAACCGGTCCGGGGTGAAAAGGCCTTCCGGAGCAGAGGACGGTCGAGGAGATGGCGTACTGAACGAAGTGTCGAAGGAGGGCGTGAACACCGTGTCGCCGGGCACAAGGGCTATCGCACCGAGATCCTGGCATTCGGAGCTGGTCGGGATCTACCCACCAAGGGACGAACTCAGGCCCTTGTGAAGCTCATACGCACACGCGCCTGAGCCGGAATTGACGATGGAGTTTAAAATGATCATTCTTGGGCTTATTCTGCTGATCATCGGCCTGCTTGTCGGCATGGGTCTGCTGACGACGATCGGTGGCATCCTCATTCTGGTTGGCGCCATCCTGTGGATCTTGGGTGCGACCGGTCGCGCGGTCGGTGGACGCAAGCACTTCTTCTAAAGTCAGGGCGCCTCACCAACTCTCTGCGACGAGTGACGTGTCCATGACTGCCTCCGGGTCGGAAAGTTCACACCGTGAGGAGCTTCTGGACCACTCGAGGCCGGGACGAGGTGAGAGCCCGGCCAGAGAGACAGCTGGGAACCCCGTGGGCGGGGCCATGCGCCGACCCCGCCCTGTCTCGTTGGCGATGGGGTTGCCCTGAGCCGGGCCCTGCCTGCCGGTCGTCGAGGGCAGAGCCTGGCTGCGGGGTGAGGCGGATGCTGCCGCTTTGGTCAGGAAGTGACGGGCGTGCTGCATCGGTGCCCAGAGTGCCCGCCCGATCAAGCTGAACCCCGTGCAGGAGCGCCTGGGGCGCAGGGTGGAACGGGCTCCGGGCCACGGTGCGATCGGGTCCGTCCAGGAGGAGCGCGTTGTGCACGACGCCGATGCCGCTCTGCACGTCGTGGGGGGTGTGTCCCGGGAAAGCTTCCCAGGAGGCGGTTGCGGTGAGATAGCCGACGCCGGTCCAGGCGTGCAATGGTGCCGTAGGGGATCGAACACCTCGGTGTTGCGCGGCATGGGGAACTTGTCGAAGGCCGACCGGTCGACACCGGGATCACGTAAAGCAGGTACGACTCCCCGGTCTCGCCCAGGACGTTGTAGAAGAAGGCGCCGAACGCCTCGCTCCGGCCAGGCGGGTGGCGGCGTCGACCGCGTGCTGGACCAGCGCGTCGAGGTCGAGTTCGGCGGCCAGGACGCTGCCGACCTCCTGCAGCGGCTCGACGATCACCGCCTCCTCGCGCAGCTCCCGCTGCCGCTGCTCCAGCTCCTGCTGAGACCGGCGCAGGTCCGTCGTGGCGGAGCGCAGCTCGGCCACGACCGTCTGCAGGTGAGCGGCCCGCTGCCCTGCCAGGGTCTCCATGCCTTCCAGGAGGGCGCGAGCCGCGTCCGCGGACGGTGATGCCCGTGGAGTCGCAGTAGGAGACGCCGCCGAATGGTGCTGTCCGGAGCTGGGGAATGAGATCGGTCGAAGCAGCCTGGTTGTCACAGGCGAGGCATCTGACTTGTCACACACGCTCATTCAGCAGTCCTATTGACGTCAAATGCGGAGATCGAGAACCTGTGGCTCGTCATGGCGGTTCCATGGGGCATGGCCGCTGCACGTGCTGGGTTACATCAGTGCAGTTGGCAGAAGATTTTCGTGTGTCCCAACACGGTCGAGCAGACGTCCTCATTGGCCCAGGCCCGGAATCTTCGGGTCGCAGAAGACAGGTGATGGAAATGCGAGACGAGGCCGCCAAGCGGGTCGAGCTGGTCTTCTCCCTCTTCGACGCCAACGGCAACGGAGTCATCGACTCCGACGACTTCGATCTGATGACGGGCCGTGTTCTGGAGGCGGCGGACGCTTCGGACGACGGCGCCAAGGCCGCCATCCGGGCCGCGTTCCGCCGCTACTGGACGACGCTGGCCACTGAACTGGACGCCAATGGCGACGGTGTGATCACCGTGGACGAGTTCCGTCCGTTCGTGCTTGACCCCGAGCGTTTCGGTCCCACGATCGCCGAGTTCGCTGAGGCCCTCTCCGTACTCGGCGACCCCGACGGGGACAGCCTGATCGAGCGCCCTCTCTTCGTATCGCTGATGACGGCGATCGGCTTCGAGGAGGCGAACATCCACGCCCTCTTCGACGCCTTCGGTCCGGATGCTGAGGACCGCATCACCGTGGCTACGTGGGCCGCCGGCATCAAGGACTACTACGCGCCGGACATGGCAGGGATCCCGGGCGACCAGTTGGTGGCTGCCCGGGCCGTCTGACACGGTCCGTCAGCGGCTTTCCGGCCGTGGGCGGCACCGCTACGACGTGACCGAACTGCCGCTTCCATCGGGACACGTCCCACCGAGCGGGGCCTTGCGGCGGGCCCCGCCCCTAGCCTGCGGGCGGACGTCGTGAGCGTTGCGGGCGTCAGGGCGAGGGCTTGTGCGCGAACACCCACCGGTTCCCCTCCAGTGCGTCGTTCGGCTCGGGCAGGGGGCCACGTCCGTGCCGGCGGGTGAAGTCGAAGGGGGTGTGTACCGAGGTGGACCAGCCCTTGGCCGTCAAGTCACCCGCGGAGTCGGGTCGTGGTCCCTTGTCGAAGAGGTGAAGCAGGTCGATGCCGATCTGTTCTCGCGTCGCCGTGTAGATCGGGCTGTCGCGGTATTCCAGCAGGTCCTTCTCCAGCTTGGCTTCGAAGGCCAGTGCGCTGCCTTCGGTGGTCAGCCGGTCCACCGTGTCGATGAGGTACGTCTCGGCGGGGCCTGGCAGGTAGAAGAGGAGTCCCTCGGCCAGCCAGACGCTCGGTGCGACCGGGTCGAGGCCGGCGGTGGTCAGCGCGGTGACCCAGTCGGCGCGCAGGTCGACCGGTACGGGGACGCGCTTCACCTTGGGGGTGGCCGACAGGTCCTTGAGCACCTGGTGCTTGAACGCCAGCACGCCCGCTCTGTCGATCTCGAAGACCACGCAGTCGGACGGCCAGTCCAGGCGGAAGGCGCGGGTATCCAACCCCGCGCCCAGCAGGACGACTTGGCGGGCGCTCGTACGGACCGTCCGGAGGAGGAAGTCGTCGAGGACCCTGGTCCGCAGGCCGAAGTAGCGGGCGAACCGCCCCCACAGCGGGTTGCCGTCGCCGTCCGGGACCTGCTGGATGCGCACTGGCCAGTCCGCGCACGCCGGGGCGGCGCGCACGAAGTGTTCCGCGTAGGTGTCCTGGGCCAGGCTGTCGTGGCGGTGGGTCTCGATCGCCCGTGCCGCGGCGACCAGGAGTGCGGTCAGCCCCACGCCTGCGTCCACGCCTTCCGCCTCCGTGTGCTGGGGTGCCGTGCCGACCATGTTTCCTCCGTTGGTGGGAGTGGGGGGCGCGAGGTGCCTGCTTGTCGGATGCGGTGAGGCTGCGGTGCGGTGTGCCTCGCTCATCGGCTTCTTCCCGCCGGAAGGAGTACGGGTTTGACCACGCGGCCCGCGTCGCAGTCGCGTTCGGCCTCGTTGATGTCGGCCAGTGGGTAGGTGCGGATCAGTTGGTCGAAGGGGAAGCGTCCGGCCTGCCACAGCCCGGTCAGCCGGGGTATCAGCAGTCCGGGTACGGCGTCCCCTTCGCAGATGTGGCGGATGCTGCGGCCTCGGTCCAGCGTGCCCGGGTCGAGCGGCAGCGCGGTGTGGAGCCGTGCCACCAGGCCGAGGCTGCCGGTCGGGCGCAGTGCCCGGAGCGCGTCGTTGATGCGCGGGGACGAGGCCGTGGTGTCCAGCGCGTACTGCGCGCCGCCGTCGGTCAGCCGCCGGATCTGCTCGGGCAGTCCGGCCGTTTCGGCGGGCAGCGGGATCGCACCGAACCGTTCGGCCAGGGCCAGCCGCCCGGGATGCCGGTCGACGGCCACGGTCAGCGCGCCAGCGGCGGTGGCCGCCATCACCGCGGCCAGGCCCACCGCTCCCGCGCCGAAGACCGCGAGGGTGTCGCCGGGGCCGGCGCTGAAGGTGTTCAGCACGGCTCCGGCGCCGGTGAGGAAGCCGCAGCCGAGCGGCCCGAGCAGTTCGACGGGCAGTGCGGGGTCGACCCGGACGGCGTTGCGGGCCGGGACGAGCGCGTACTCGGCGAACGAGGACTGGCCGAACCAGCGGGGAGCCAGCGCTCCCCCGGTCGCGTCGGTGAGCCGCGGCGTGTCCTCCTTGCGTCCTCCGAAGAGGTTGAGGGAGGCGAAGGATTCGCAGTAGGCAGGGGCCGCGCCGCGGCAGTTGCGGCAGTGTCCGCAGGAGTCGAAGCTCAGCACGACGTGGTCACCGACGCCGATCGCGGTGTCCGGGCCGCCGCCCGTCCGCACCACGACCCCGGCCCCCTCGTGGCCGAGCACCGCCGGCAGCGGGCTGCGGCCGGCCGATCGCCGGACCGCGAGGTCGGTCCTGCACATCCCGCAGCCCGCGATCTCGACCAGGATCTCACCGTCTGCGGGTTCGGTGTGCAGGGTCACCTCCTCGACCGCGAAGGGGTCCTCGTACGAACGCAGTACGGCCGCCTGGAACCTCACCGTCATGCCTCCTGCGGGCGGTGGACGACGAACGGCCGGAGGTTGCCGTAGAGCCCCCACGGCCCGCCGGCGACGCCGACACCGCTGTTCTTGGCGCCTGCGAAGGGCTGGGCGAGGGACAGTTCGGCGTGGTGGTTGATCCAGGCCGTGCCGCATTCGAGCCGGTCGGCCACCGCCCCGGCCCGGTCGAGATCGGTGCCCCATACGGAGCCGCCCAGGCCGAAGCCGGTGCCGTTGGCCGCGTCGACGGCTTCGTCGAGGCTGCGGTACGGCAGCACCGGCAGGACCGGTCCGAACTGTTCCTTGGTCACCACCGGGCTGCCGGGCGGGACGTCGGTAAGGATCGTGGGAGCGAAGAAGTAACCGGGCCCGTCCAGCCGGTGGCCGCCGGCCGCCGCCCGGGCCCCGTCCGCCAGGGCCTGCTTCGTGACCTGCTCGACCCGGGCCAGCTGGGGGGCGTTGTTGACCGGGCCCAGCCGGGTTTCAGGGTTCAGGCCGGAGCCGACGGCGACGGTCTGCGCGCGCTGGGCGAGGGCTTCGACGACTTCGGCGTGGAGCTGGGCCGGAGCGTAGACGCGTTTGACCGCCATGCAGACCTGCCCGCAGTTGCGGAACGCGGCCCAGAACAGCCGGTCCGCGATCCGGTCCACCGCGACGTCGTCCAGCAGGACGGCGGCGTCGTTGCCGCCCAGTTCCAGTGTGACCCGGGCGAGCGAGGCCGCCGCCGCTTCGGCGACGGCCCGCCCGGTGGGTACCGAGCCGGTGAAGGTGACGTGGCGGATGCCCGGGTGGGAAGCGAGGCGGGCGCCGAGTGGTTCGCGGCCGGTGACGACGGTCAGGACGTCCTCGGGCAGGGCGGTGGCGAGGACGGTGCCGAGCAGCCGGGTGGCGAGGGGGGTGAACGGGGATGGTTTGAGGACCACGGTGTTGCCCGCCACGAGTGCGGGCGCGAACTTCGCCGCCGCGAGCTGGAGGGGAAAGTTCCACGGCACGATCGCGGCGACAGGTCCGAGGGATCGCCAGCGGATCTCGCTGTGTACGGGCCGGCCGTCGGTGATCCGCCGGGTTCTGGGGGCCAGGTCGGCGAAGTAGCGCAGGCGAGCCGCCGTACGGGCGACCTCCGCGTGCGACTCGGCCAGGGGCTTGCCCTGTTCCAGGGTGAGCAACCGAGCGAGGTCATCGCCGGCCGCCTCAACGGCGTTGGCTGCCACGCGCAACGCAGTCGTGCGTACGACGGGGTCGGCCCGCCAGCCGTGCCAGGCCCGGTGGGCCCGGTCGACCACGGCGTCCAACTCGTCCGGCCGCTGGTCGGGGGCCTCGTCGAAGGTCTCCCCGGTGGCCGGGTCGACCACGGCGAAACGCGCGGGTTGACGTCCGGGAACGCGCTCGGACTCGGATGTCGGCATGCCGGTGGTCAGTTCACCGCGGGGACGCCGGCCGCGTGCTCCCGGGCCTGCCGGTCCATCTCCGCCCGGAAGGCGGCCACCAGATGCGGCTGAATCCTTCCAGCGTTGCGGTCGCCACCCTCGCAGACCGCTCCGCGCACGCCCACGATGTCCGTGCCGATGCGGGTCAGCGGACCGAGGTCGGTCTGTTTGACACTGCCCGCGAGGGCGGCGAGCAGACCGGACGCGTGGGCCAACCGGACGAACTCGGCACAGACGTCCGGCGGAACGTGGTCGAACAGCCGCGACCCGTCCTTGACGGCGGTGTCGAGCATGGCCGCGTCGGCCCCGGATCGGGCGGCGATGTCGGGCAGGGCGAGTGGGTTGACGCAGCCGATGCGGTGAGCGTCGGCGTATCCGGAGGCGACGACGAGCGCTTCGGGGCGGTGGTCCTTCACCGCACGGACGACCGCACGCATGACCTCGATGCCCTGATCGGGCGTCGTGCACCCGTATAGGCCGACCTTGATGTACGTGGCCCCCGAGACGACCGCGCCGAGCGCAGCCTGGGCCACTGTGCCGGGCTTGTACGGAACATCCCCCACGGTCGCGGACACCGGCTTGTCCGCCGGGACCGCTTCGCGGATCTCCCTGATGACCCAGGGGAAGTTCGCGCCGAGAGAGCCCTCATCAGGCTTCTTGACGTCGACGATGTCGAGATGCTCCGCAGCCTTGGCGCAATCGAGAGCCTCCTCGACACCGTCCGGGGAGATGAGAAGCAACACCCTGACCTCCTTCGCCGCCAGTCCGCCCGGCCGAGGGACAGGGGACCGCGGATCACCTGGCTCATGTGCGGTGCGCTCATCATTTCCGTCACCCTAGGGAACCGGGAGGGCGCACAGAGTACCCATAGGATGCTCATGTCCACGTACAGTGCGCCGTCGATACCGGTGCAAACCAGCCCACAGGCAACACTTCGCCCGGGCGGTGAATAACTCGGGGCATTGGTGATAACCGGTCTGCCCTTGTGGCGGCTATTGTGCTTCAGCTCACGGGTAGTTGATGTTCGCCATAAATGGGCTCCGAGATCAGTAGTCGAGATCCAGGTAATCGATATGGCCCGGCGGCCACCATGGTGCCCAAATGCCCTCCGCCGTTGGTGAAGTCTCTGCCCACGGTGCCCGTCCGCCGCGGCGAACCGGCACGCGGAACACTGCGTTCTGGCCCCGCTCACCGGCGGGGCAGTGCGGGGCCTGCGTCGCGAAGTCTCTCGCGCTGCGGAGAGGGGCGTTCGAAGCCTCATCCCACCGGCTCAGGAGCTTTCTGACTGCCTCCGTCCATCCCAGCAGTTGCTCCCCGACGAATCCGCCGCCCGCTGTAAGGATCAGGCCCATGGCCAGGACCCCCGCGGTGTGGGTGGCGTAAAGGCCCGTCGTCGCGGACGCCGCCTACCACGGCAAGGCATTGCGCGATCTGCCGGCGACCTGCACCTTCAACACCCGGCTGCCCGCGTCCTCGGTGCTTTTCGCCCTGGCCCGGCCCCCGACCGGCAAACGCGGGCGTCCCGAGCTCAAGGGCGCGCGGTTGGGCACGCCCCCAGCTCGCGGCCGCCGCCGACTTCACTCCGGTGCGGGTCACGCGCTACCAACGCACCGACACCGTGCACTTGGCCGAGGTCACCTGCTTGTGGTACGGCTCCTTCCATACCCGCACTGTGCGCGTGATCCTGCTTCGGGACGACACCACCGACACCGGCTACGACCTCGCCCTGGTCACCACCGCCCTGACCAGCAGCCCGGCCGAGCTGATCACCCGATACGCGATGCGCTGGTCCATCGAGGTCACCTTCGCCGAGGCCCGCCACCTGCTCGGCACCGGCCAGGCCCACAACCGCACCCGCGCCGCCGTCGAGCACACCGTGCCCTTCGGGCTGTACTGCTACACGATCACCGTGGCCTGGTACGCGCTGCACGGCCACCAGCCCGGCGACGTGGCCGAGCACCGCCAGCGCGCACCCTGGTACACCACCAAGACCGACCCCTCGCTGTCAGACATGGTCGCCAAGCTCCGCCGGGTGATCATCGCCGCCCGATGTATGCCCACCCGCCAGGTCGGCCCACCGAGCAAGAAATCCGCACCGTCCAGCAGGCATGGGCCGCCGCCAGCACCAACGCCGCCGCGTGAGCACCCAAACCTGTCAGAACGTCGAAAGTCGAGTGGCCACGCGCCCAGGCGGCCTCAAACGAGCGTGAGTGGCGGGACCGCGTTCCGTATGGTCAACAGTCCTCCGTCCAGACGTAGTTGGAGAGGTGTCGGCTCGGCGCACACGGTACGGCGCAGGTCGGCGGGAATGTAATCCATGGTCGCGAGCCGCTCGGCGTAATGGAGGAAACGGTGGCAGCCGACAGCGTGCAGCGACGAGCCCTCGGCGGCAGCGGCCACCTCAGGTAGGACGAAGCCGCCGTGTCCCTGTGCCTGGATCACGTCGACGGCGTCGACGTGCCGATGGCGCACGCGTTCGGGGAAGAAGCGCGCGGCGAAGTGTCGGTAGAGGACGTACTCGGAGGCGCCCGTCCACTTACAGGGGTCGGCGGTGCGCAGGAACGCTTGCCAGAAGGGTATGCCGTGTGCTTTCTGGGCCCGCTGGATAATTTCGCCCAGAATGGTGCGATCGAAAACCATGTGGTGCTGCATGCCGCTGTAGGCGTCCACAGGCAGCCAGCCCGGGATCAGCCGCCCAGCCGCCTCCAGCGCAGTGTGGTGGTCCGGCAGCCGGTGCACCCGGGTGTTCAGGCGCCAGGAGAGGGGATAGCCGTACGGCAACACGGAGGGCCCCTGGCCGTCGACGAATGCCATGTCTCGCAGGAACACGAAGTCCGCATCTACCACCAGGACGTGTTCCGGCGTGCCTGCGGGAAGGGCATCGAAACACTGCAGCTTCGCCAGTTGCTGGAAGTACCACGAGGCAGTGGACGGATCTCTGCCCAAGCCTCGCAGGTACTCACGCACATCCCGGCTGCTGGGTGCGCAGCTTCGTTCGTCGAACCAGACGACGCGCGAATCTAGATCGTCGAAGGACCGCGCCGGTAGGCGCTGAGCGACAACCTGCACCAGCTCCACGGGGTTCAGGGAGCGAGCGAGTACACCCCGTATACAGACGTCCAGCCCGGCCATGTCCTTCTCCGCAGCCAGGATGACTACGCTGATCGGCGGCAGTTCGCCGCCTCGGTGGCCCATGAGCCGTTCGTCGGCAGCCTCGGACGCCGGGTAGGCGAGGGGGGTGGCTAATGGTTGCTGCACTTGACAGAGCATAGCCAGTACAGCTGAGCGGTTGCCTCCAGGGAAGTGGTTTACGGGTTCCACCCGATCCGAGCGGAGGGCCTTTTGATAGCTCGCGGGTGTTGAAGCCCGAGCGGCAGCAGGCCCCGTGTCGCAGTTGGTTGCTCTTCGCTCCCGCCGTCTGGGGGGCTCTTCGGGGCCCGGCTGGAGACGGTGTCGACGACCTCGCCGGAGACGGACTGGTCCTGATCGCGGCCACCTCCGTCCTCGCCTCGACCCACCCGATGGTGGGGGAGACGAGGACGCGGTGACCCAGGCCACCCACATGACGTTACGCATGCTCGCCGAGCGCAACAGCTCACCGCGCAGATCGACGAGCTCAACCAACGCCTGCCCCGGCTCGTCGAACGCCACGCCCCACAGCTACTCGTACCGGTGGGCATCGGCCCGGACAGCGCAGTCACCTTGCTGATCACTATGGGGGACAACCCCGAGCGGCTGAACACCGAGGCGTCCTTTGCCGCCCTGTGCGGAGTCAGCCCCGTCGAGTGTTCGTGGGGCCGTCGGAGCACGCGTCGGCTCAACCACGGCGGCGACCGCCAGGCCAACGCCGCCCTGCACCGCATCGTGTTCACTCGCCTGCGCCACGCCCCGCGCACCCAGGCGTGCTGCGAACGCCGCACCCAGGCGGGCAAGGGCCGACGCGAGATCATCCGACGCCTCGGGCGGTATGCCGCCCCAGAGGTCTTCGACCTGGTCGGTACGGGCATCCGGCGTCCCCCGTTATAGGGGCGTCCGTGATACGTGAGAGGGTCTGGGGCGTGAGCGAGACACCACCGAACACCCTGCAATACCGCTTTGACGGGCCGGAAGACGCTCCGGTCCTGATCCTGGGGCCCTCACTGGGGACCACCTGGCACATGTGGGACCGGCAGATCCCCGAACTGACCAAGCAGTGGCGTGTGTTCCGGTTCGATCTGCCCGGACACGGAGGCGCCCCCGCCCACCCGGGGGGATCGGTCGGCGATCTCACCGCACGGCTGCTCGCCACCCTCGACGGCCTCGGCGTGCAGCGCTTCGGCTACGCGGGCTGCGCGCTCGGCGGCGCGATCGGCCTCGAACTGGCCCTGCGGCACCCCGGACGCCTCGCCTCCCTCGCCCTGATCGCCGCCTCGCCCCGGTTCGGCACCGCCGACGAGTTCCGCCAGCGCGGGGTGATCGTCCGGACGAACGGGCTCGACCCGATCGCCCGTACCTCGCCCGACCGCTGGTTCACCAGCGGTTTCGCGGCCGCGCAGCCGGCGATCACCGAGTGGGCCGTGCAGATGGTGCGCACCACGGACCCGGGCTGCTACATCGCCGCCTGCGAGGCCCTCGCCTCGTTCGACGTACGGGCCGAACTCACCGGCGTCGGCGTGCCGACCCTGGTGCTGGTCGGCTCGGACGACCAGGTCACCGGCCCCGCCGAGGCCCGCACGCTGGTCGCCGGGGTGCCGGACGCCCGGCTGGCCGTCGTGCCCGGCGCCTCCCATCTCGTGCCGGTGGAGCAGCCCGCCGCCGTCACCGACCTGTTGGTCCGGCACTTCTCCACGGCCTGGCAGCCCGCCTTCGAGCCCGTCACCGGACACATCGCCCTGCCCGCCGTCCAGGTCAGGGCGGGGCATGTGGTCGTGCCGCAGCAGGCCGGGCCCGTCGCGGAGATCGCCGCCGCCGTCCCGCAGCAGGCCCAGGGCGGCGGGACCGACGCGTACGAAGCGGGGATGAAGGTCCGCCGGGAGGTGCTGGGCGACGCGCACGTCGACCAGGTGCTGGCCCACAGCGACGACTTCTCGGGCGACTTCCAGGAGTACGTCACCCGCTCCGTCTGGGGCGAGGTCTGGGACCGGCCCGGCCTGGACCGGCGCACCCGCAGCTGCGTCACCCTCACCGCCCTGGCCGCCCGCGGCCACCTGGAGGACCTCGCCGTCCACACCCGGGCGGCCCTGCGCAACGGCCTCACCCCCGCGGAGATCAAGGAGGTCCTGCTCCAGACGGCCGTCTACTGCGGTGTCCCCGCGGCGAACAGCGCGTTCCGCGTGGCCCAGCAGGTCGTCCGCGAGGAGACCACACCCCAGGAGTGAGACCCGGGTGCCTCGTGCCGGAGCGGGCCGGCGGAGGCAGGATGGACGTATGAGGCTCACGAAGAAGTCGCACTCCTGCGTCCGCCTGGAGAAGGACGGCCGCACCCTCGTCGTCGACCCCGGAGGGTTCAGCGAGGAGGACGCCGCGCTCGGCGCGGACGCCGTCCTCGTCACCCACGAGCACCCCGACCACTTCGACGAGGGCAGGGTCAGGGCCGCCCTGGAGGCCGACCCGGCCGCCGGGGTCTGGACCCTGAAGTCCGTCGCGGACCAGCTCTCGGCCGCGTTCCCCGGCCGGGTGCACACCGTCGGCCACGGCGACACGTTCACCGCCGCGGGCTTCGAGGTGCAGGTGCACGGCGAACTGCACGCCGTGATCCACCCGGACATCCCGCGGGTCACCAACGTCGGTTACCTCGTCGACGGCGGTGCCCTCTTCCACCCCGGCGACGCCCTCACCGTCCCCGACCACCCGGTCCGGACGCTGATGCTCCCCGTCATGGCCCCCTGGAACAAGATCTCGGAGGTCATCGACTACGTCCGCGAGGTCCGGCCGGAGCGCGCCTACGACATCCACGACGCCCTGCTCACCGACCTGGCCCGGCCGATCTACGACCGCCAGATCGGCGCCCTCGGCGGTGCTCCGCACCTGCGGCTGGCCCCGGGGGCGACGGCCGAGCTGTGAGCCGGACCGCGGCCGGCGGCCGCCGGCCGGACATTGTCCGAGGTGCCCGGTAGGTTGTGGGACATGCGCATCGCGACCTGGAACGTGAACTCGATCACCGCCCGCCTGCCGAGGCTCCTGGCCTGGCTGGAGAGCAGCGGCACGGACGTGCTGTGCCTCCAGGAGGCCAAGGTCGCCGAGGAGCAGTTCCCGGTGGAGCAACTGCGCGAGCTGGGCTACGAGTCGGCGGTGCACGCCACCGGCCGGTGGAACGGCGTGGCGGTGCTCTCCCGCGTGGGCCTCGAGGACGTCGTCAAGGGCCTGCCCGGCGACCCGGGCTACGACGGCTCGTCGGAGCCCCGTGCCGTCCGCGCGACCTGCGGCCCGGTCCGCGTCTGGTCGGTGTACGTGCCCAACGGCCGCGAGGTGGACCACGCGCACTACGCGTACAAGCTCCGGTGGTTCGAGGCGCTGAAGACCGCCGTGGCCGGTGACGCGGCGGGCAGCCGCCCCTTCGCGGTACTCGGCGACTACAACGTGGCGCCGACCGACGACGACGTGTACGACCGCGCCGCCTTCGAGGGCTCCACCCATGTCACCCCGGCCGAGCGCGCCGCCCTCGCCGCTCTGCGCGAGACCGGCCTGACCGACGTCGTCCCGCGCCCGCTGAAGTACGACCACCCCTTCACGTACTGGGACTACCGCCAGCTCGGCTTCCCCAAGAACCGCGGCATGCGCATCGACCTGGTGTACGGCAACGAGCCGTTCGCCAAGGCCGTTTCCGACGCCTACGTCGACCGTGAGGAGCGCAAGGGCAAGGGCGCCTCGGACCACGCGCCGGTCGTGGTCGACCTGGACGTGTGATCACCCGCCCCCCGGCGGCAGTTGCCCGCGCGCCCTGTGGTGCGGACGGCGGTACGAATGTCACCCTGGAGGGATGAACATCCCCTTCCTGGGCAACCGGCGCCGGAATCTCCAAGTCCGCGACCCCGAAGGCCTCGCGGAACTCCTCGCCGAGTGCGAACTGCTGCGTTCCCAGGTGGCGCGGGCCGGTGTCCGGCTGGACGACTCCCCGGCCTCGCTGGAGGCGCTGGACCAGCTGGTCCCGGGAAGCTGGCGGGACGACGAGGACACCCTGACCTGGCTGGGCAACGACGTGGGGCTGTATCTGGGCACGGTCGTCGTGCGCACCGTTCCAGGAGCCGTCTGGGAGATCCGGCCCGACGGTCAGCCCGTCGTACGGCTCGCCTCCGGGCGGGAGTTCGACGTCGTGGAATCCGGGCACGCCTGGGCCGCCGGCGGGGTACCCGAACTGTCCCAGCTGTACGCCGAGGTCGCGGAGGCCTGAGACACCGGCCGGCGCTCCGTCCCCGGCCGTCCCCGGCCGGCCCCGACCGCCCCACCGCCCCACCGCCCCACCGCCCCCGCACTCCGGCGCGCACCGGACAGCGGCCGGGCCGGGCACTTCCTCTCCAGGCCCTCTCCAGGCCCTCTCCAGGATTCTCGAGCAGTGGGTGGGGGCTCGCGGAGACGCCCGTCCCCGGCCTCGACTACGATGTTTTCTCCGTCCCGGTGAGGAAGGTGGCTTCGCGGTCAAAGCGGGGACACCGCCGCCGGGAGGGGCCCACCGTCCCACATCCAGGGGCGGCGGTTCACAACGGCCAGTCCCGCCCGGCGGCAGCCGGAGATCACTGCCCGCGTGGCGAAGACGGCCCGTGCCACGGGTCGTTCGCCGACGGGCAGAAGGTCAGCTGCGCGCCGGACGGGTGGCGCCCGGTCGTCACCCGCCCGTGCGCGCCCTGCGGGAGGTCAGGGCTTCTGCTGCTTCCTCCGCGAGGCGGGCGCGGGAGCGGGTGCCGGGTCGGGGGAGGACTCGGTGGGGGCCGGCAGCGGGGTCTGCGCGGCGCGGGTCACGTCCCCGACCACCTCGACGACATCAGGACCGTACGCCTGCGAGTTGACGACCCTCAGCAGCAGGACGAAGGAATGGGAACCGTGCTTGCGTGCCAGCCGCTCGTGATGGCGGGCGAGGTAGCGGGTGGCGGCCTGGTTGGTGATCGCGCGCTGGCCGCAGAACAGGAACACCGGCCGGGCGTCGGGCCGTTCCCCGGCGGTGAGCCGGGCGAGCAGGACGTACTCCCTGACACCCGGCTCCATCCGGTAGAGCTCGGTGCCGATCCGGAAGGCGGCCCGGTCCGGGCCCGGTTCGGGGTCTATGTTGACGCGCACCCCCGGCAGCATCGCCGCCATGTGGGCCATCATGCGCCGGTTCGACGCGGGACCCCCTACGCAGAACTCCGTGCGCTCGCCGAAACCCTGATGGACCATGTCCTGCGTGACCACCTGGACGTGCGCCCCGCAGTCCTTGATCAGCGCCGAGAGCTCCAGCAGCGAGAACACGTCGAAGCGGTGCACGGCCGGTTCCGCCGTGGCCGGATCACGGTTGACGACGAGGAGCGACTGGGAGTGGTCCGGCAGTCCGAAGAAGGCCTGCTTGCGCCGGAGCCTGCGCTTCCACAGGTAGGTACGGGCGATCCAGCCCAGCGCGGCGAAGAGGCCGGAGGCGACCACACCCAGAACAATGTTGCGTACGTCGTCACTCATGGGCGCGCATGCTAGCGGGCTCGGGCAAACCCGTGTTCGAGACGTCCGGGAAAGGACGTCCGGGGAAACCGCGACGGCACGCCCCACGGCGTGTCCCACGATGTACCTGATGTGGGCATGGCGATGAATTAGGCTGCGGGAACGGCCCTTCAACGGAGGTGCGGATGCGTCATCGTGTCGGACGGAAGCTGACGGTTCTGGCGGTCACCGCCGTGGTGGTCTCGGCGGGAGCGGCAGCGCCCCCGACGACCGGCACGCAGGGCGGGCCCGGCCGGACCCCTGCCCCGCCGCCTGCCAAGACCCCGGTGGCCGTCGGCCACGGCGGAGCGGTCTCCAGCGTCGATGCCGACGCCTCCGCCGCCGGCATCGAGATCCTCAGAAAGGGCGGGAACGCCGTCGACGCGGCCGTCGCCACCGCCGCCGCCCTCGGCGTCACCGAGCCCTACTCGGCCGGTATCGGCGGAGGCGGCTACCTCGTCCACTACGACGCCGGCTCCCGCACCGTGCGGACGATCGACGGACGCGAGACCGCACCGCTGACCGCCGACTCCGGCCTCTTCCTGGAGAACGGCGCCCCCGTCCCCTTCGCCGAAGCCGTCAGCAGCGGCCTCGGCGTCGGCACCCCGGGCACCCCGGCCACCTGGCAGCGGGCGCTCGAGAAGTGGGGCAGCAAACCCCTGCGGACGGTCCTGAGACCCGCCGAGAAGCTGGCCCGCGACGGGTTCACCGTCGACAGCACCTTCCGCGCCCAGACCGCCGCCAACGAGGCCCGCTTCCGCCACTTCCCCGACACCGCCGAGCTGTTCCTTCCCGGTGGCGAACTCCCGGTCGTCGGCACCACCTTCAAGAACCCCGACCTCGCCCGCACCTACGCGGAGCTGAGCCGGAAGGGCGTCGACGCGCTGTACCGGGGCGGCATCGGCCGGGACATCGTGGACACGGTCAACGAGCCGCCCGTGGACCCCGACTCCGGCTGGAACGCCCGCCCCGGCGACCTCTCGGCCCGGGACCTCGCGGCGTACCGGGCCACGACCCAGCCGCCCACCAGGACGTCGTACCGCGGCCTGGACGTCTACGCCATGGCGCCCTCCTCCTCCGGCGGCACCACCGTCGGCGAGGCCCTCAACATCCTGGAGCGCACCGACCTCTCCCGGGCCGACGACGCCCGCTACCTGCACCGCCTCATCGAAGCCAGCCGCATCGCGTTCGCCGACCGGGGCCGCTGGGTCGGCGACCCCGCCTTCGAGGACGTACCGACGAAGGAACTGCTCTCCCAGCGGTACGCCGACTCCCGCGCGTGCCTCATCCAGGACGACGCCGTCCTCACCAGCCCGCTCGCCCCCGGCGACCCGCGCGACCCCGCGCCCTGCGCGACCGGCGGCCCCGCGGCCCCGACGACGTACGAGGGCGAGAGCACCACGCACCTCACCACCGCCGACCGCTGGGGCGACGTCGTCTCCTACACGCTCACCATCGAGCAGACCGGCGGCAGCGGCATCACCGTGCCCGGCCGCGGGTTCCTGCTCAACAACGAGCTGACCGACTTCTCCTTCGCCCCGGCGAACCCGGCCGTCCACGACCCGAACCTGCCGGGTCCCGGCAAGCGGCCCCGGTCCTCGATGGCCCCGACGATCGTGCTCGACGGCCACGGCCGGCCGGTCGTGGCGCTCGGCTCGCCCGGCGGCTCGACCATCATCACCACCGTGCTGCAGACCCTCACCGGTTTCCTCGACCGCGGTCTGCCGCTGGTCGACGCGATCGCCGCGCCGCGCGCCAGCCAGCGCAACACGGCCCGCACCGACCTCGAACCCGGCCTGTACGACAGCGACGTACGGCAGAAGCTGGAAGCCGTCGGACACTCCTTCCAGCCCAACCCGGAGATCGGCGCGACCACCGCGGTGCAGCGGCTGCCGGACGGCCGGTGGGTCGCCGCGGCGGAGAAGACCCGCCGGGGAGGCGGCTCGGCGATGGTGGTGCGCCCGGCGCGGTAGGCCGCAGGCCCGGTCGGCGGGAAGGGGCGCCCGCGCGCTCACCGTTCGGGCGGCGCGGGTGCTGGAGGCTCCTCACGGCCGGTGCCGGTGCCGGCCGTCGACCCGCCGCCGGCCCCGGCCCCGGCCGCGGTGCCGGTCCCCGCCTGCCTCCGGAACGTGAGGTTTCCGTCCGCCGCGTCCACCGTCACCCGGTCGCCGCCGCTGACCGTGCCGTCCAGCAGCAGCCGGGAGAGCTGGTTGTCGACCTCCCGCTGGATGGTGCGGCGCAGCGGCCGCGCCCCGTACTCGGGCTGATGGCCGCGCCGCGCCAGCCAGTCCACGGCCTCCTCGGTGAACTCGACCGCGACACCCTGCCCCCGCAGCCCGCGCCGCGTCGCCTCCAGCAGCAGATCCGTGATCCGCCGCAGCTCCGTGGCGGTCAGCTCGCGGAACACCACCACCTCGTCGATCCGGTTGAGGAACTCGGGCCGGAAGTGCTCCCGCAGCGGCCGCAGGATCTGCTCCCGCCGGGCCTCCTCGTCCGCGTCCGCGCCGCCGGCGGAGAAGCCCGGCGCCCCGCCGCGCCGCGTGATGGCCTCGGAACCGAGGTTGCTCGTCATCACGATCACGGTGTTGCCGAAGTCCACCGTCCTGCCCTGGGAGTCGGTCAGCCGGCCGTCGTCGAGAACCTGGAGCAGGATGTTGAAGACGTCAGGATGAGCCTTCTCCACCTCGTCGAGCAGCAGCAGCGAGTACGGATGCCTGCGCACCACCTCGGTCAGCTGACCCGCCTCCTCGTGGCCGACGTACCCGGGCGGGGCGCCCACCAGCCGGCTGACGGCGTGCCGCTCCTGGTACTCGCTCATGTCGAGGCGGACCATGCGGTCCTCGCTGCCGAACAGGGCCTCGGCCAGCGCCCGCGCCAGTTCCGTCTTGCCGACGCCGGTCGGCCCGAGGAACAGGAAACCGCCGATCGGCCGGTCGGGGCTGGCGAGCCCGGCCCGCGAGCGCAGCACCGCGTCCGCGACCACCCGCACCGCCTCCTCCTGGCCGACGACCCGCTGGTGCAGGTGCTCCTCGAGACCCAGCAGCCGGTCCTTCTCCTCCTCGGTGAGACGGCTGACCGGAATGCCGGTCTGCCGGGACACCACCTCCGCGATCGCCTCGGCGTCCACCACCAGACTCTGGCCCTCGTCGACCCGGCCCTCGCCACCGACCTCGGTGATCCGTTCCTTCAGCTCACCGATGCGGTCCCGCAGCTGCGTCGCCTGCTCGTACCGCTCGTCGGCGACCGCCTGGTCCTTGTCGCAGGTCAGCTGTTCCAGCTCCTGCTCCAGGGCGCGTACGTCCGTGCCCTTGGTCCGGGACCGCAGCCGCACCCGGGCGCCGGCCTGGTCGATCAGGTCGATCGCCTTGTCCGGCAGGCGGCGGTCGCTGAGATAGCGGTCGGACAGCTCCACGGCCGCCACCAGCGCCTCGTCGGTGTAGCGGACCTGGTGGTGGGCCTCGTACCGGTCCCGCAGACCGCGCAGGACGGCGATCGCGTCGGACGGTGTGGGCTCCGGCACCATGATCGGCTGGAAGCGGCGGGCCAGCGCCGCGTCCTTCTCGATCCGGCGGTACTCCTCCAGTGTGGTCGCGCCCACGACGTGCAGCTCGCCGCGGGCCAGCGCCGGCTTGAGGATGTTGCCGGCGTCCATCGAACCGCCCTCGCCGCCGCCTCCGGCGCCCACGACGGTGTGCAGCTCGTCGATGAAGACGATCAGCCGGTCGGAGTGGGTACGGATCTCGTCGACGATGGTGGTCATCCGCTCCTCGAAGTCGCCCCGGTAGCGGGTTCCGGCGACCACGGCCGTCAGGTCCAGCGCGACCACCCGCCGGGTCATCAGCAGGTCGGGCACGTCCCCGTCGGCGATGCGCTGCGCCAGCCCCTCCACCACGGCGGTCTTGCCGACGCCCGCGTCACCGATCAGCACCGGGTTGTTCTTGCCGCGCCGGGAGAGCACCTCGATGGTCTGCTCGATCTCCTCCTCCCGCCCGATCACCGGGTCGATGCGGCCCTCGCGGGCCAGCTCGGTGAGGTCACGGCCGTACTGGTCCAGCGTCGGCGTGCCCGTGGCGGTGCGGGGCCGCTCGGGGCGGGGCGGCGCGGGGTCCGGTGCGTCGGGCGGCCCTCCGGCGGCGGCGTACCGGGCCGCGTCCAGGATGTGCCCGGCGGCCGAGTCGGGATTGGCCGCCAGGGCGCTGAGCACATGCTCGGGGCCGATGTACCCGGCCCCGGTCGACCGGGCCATCTCGTGCGCGTCCAGCAGGGCCCGCTTGACGGCGGGGGTCAGCGAGAGCGACGTCGGCGGCGGGGCGTCGTCCGGGCCGTACTGGACGGGCCCGGACCGTTCGTCGATCTGCGACGCCATCGAGTCGGGGTCCGCGCCCGCCCGGCTGAGCAGGCCGCGGGTCGGCTCGGTGGCCAGCGCGGCGCGCAGCAGGTGCTGGGTGTCCAGGTCGCGGCTGCCGTGCTCGGCGGCGTACTGCGCGGCACCGCGCACCAGATCCCTGGCCGGCTGGCTCAGCAGCCGGCCGATGTCGACCTGCCGGGGGCGCGGCCCGCCGAAGAAACGTGCGAGGAACTCTCCGAAGGGGTCCGAGCCGTAGCCCTCCGGACCCGTGAACCCGCTGCTCATGGACATCCGTTCCGCCCGCCCCTGCGGGATCCCCCAGGGCCGGGCGGAACCGGGGACCTGAAGGAGGCCCGGGGCGCGCTCACTGCTCGACGTACGGTCCGGACGCGGGTGCCCGGCCGCCTCCCGGTCGCACGCATGCGTGACCCCGCGGTGCGAGTGCCGCCTTCGACGTGCCGCCTTCGACGTGCTGCCTGACGTGTGGTGGGCGCGGCGCGCTCGTAGAACACCCTCGCACGATCGCTCGGGGGCAGCACCTCGGAGCCACGTCACCGCGCGGGGCACGCTCCGGAGGGCCTGCGCGGGAGGGCTCGGCTTCAACTCCAGCGCGCCAATTAATATACCGGCATGAGGGGGGCGTGGTGCGTGACTCGCACCCCCGAAGAACGCGGACGCGAACGCGGCGCGCGCGGCGACCGCAGCACGCCGCGGGTCGCCGCGCGCCGGCATCTCCCCGGAGACCCTCCGGAAGATCGAGACCGGGCGGACTCCCGCTCCGGCCTTCTTCACGGTGGCCGCCCGCGCCCGCACCCTCGGTCTGTCGACGGGCGAGCCGGTGGGCCGGTGCGCCCCGGTCGCGCCACCGGTGGCCGCCTGAGCCGAAGACCCCGGGCGAGCGCCTGCCGGGCGCCTCCCTGCCCGCCGACCGGCTGGTCGCCGCGGCCGACACGCTGACCGCGGCGGGGCACGCGGACGACGGCGGGCAGATCCTGCGCCAGGGCGTCGTACGGCCCGCCGAGGAAACCGGCCGGGCGGTCCTCGCGCCGGACGCCGAGCACCGCCACCGCGAGGTGCGCACGCTCCTCGACGCCCACGTCGGGATGCGCGCTCCCGCCGGGGCGGCCCGCAGTGCCGCCCCCGGACCCGAGCGGCTCGTCCCGCTGCTCCTCGGTGCCGTCCGGGGCGCCTCCGACGAGCGGTACTGGGACCTGCTGCACGCCCTGCGCGTCGCCGGATTCACCACCTGACCGGGCCCCGCCGGACAGGCCCCGGCCGGCCGCCGCGGGGACTCACCCACCGGAGTGCGAAACACGATCGACTCCGCGGCTTCACGACGATGGTCTTGGCAAGGCCCTCCGAGGGGCTTACGTTCGTCCCTCTACGACCGCTTCTACGGGCGTAGAGGCGCTGACGTCGCGTCGAAGGAGCAGCTCATGGCCAACGTCGTACGTGCCGCCCTGGTCCAGGCCACCTGGACCGGCGACACCGAGTCCATGCTGGCGAAACACGAGGAGCACGCCCGTGAGGCGGCCCGGCGGGGCGCGAGGATCATCGGGTTCCAGGAGGTCTTCAACTCCCCCTACTTCTGCCAGGTCCAGGACGCCGGGCACTACCGCTGGGCCGAGCGCGTGCCCGACGGGCCGACCGTCACCCGGATGCGGGAACTGGCCCGTGAGACCGGCATGGTGATCGTCGCGCCGGTGTTCGAGGTCGAGCAGTCGGGGTTCTACTACAACACCGCCGCCGTGATCGACGCCGACGGCACCGTCCTCGGCAAGTACCGCAAGCACCACATCCCGCAGGTCGAGGGGTTCTGGGAGAAGTTCTACTTCAGGCCCGGCAACCTCGGCTGGCCCGTCTTCGACACCGCCGTCGGCAAGGTCGGCGTCTCCATCTGCTACGACCGCCACTTCCCGGAAGGATGGCGCCAACTCGGTCTCAACGGAGCCCAGTTGGTTTACAACCCGTCCGCCACGCACCGCGGACTCTCGTCCCACCTGTGGCAGCTGGAACAGCCGGCCGCGGCCGTCGCCAACGAGTACTTCGTCGCCGCGATCAACCGCGTGGGCCGGGAGGAGTACGGGGACAACGACTTCTACGGCACCTCGTACTTCGTCGACCCCCGTGGACAGTTCGTCGGCGACGTCGCCAGCGACAGCGAGGAGGAACTCGTGGTCCGCGACCTCGACCTCGGCCTCGTCGAGGAGGTGCGGCAGCAGTGGGCCTTCTACCGCGACCGCCGGCCCGACGCCTACGAAGGGCTGGTGCGGCCGTGACCGACGACCTCCTGGGCCGCCACCGCTCCGTGCTCCCCGACTGGCTCGCCCTCTACTACGAGGAGCCGATCGAGATCACCCACGGCGAGGGCCGCCACGTCTGGGACTCCGAGGGCAACCGGTACCTCGACTTCTTCGGCGGCATCCTCACCACCATGACCGCCCACGCCCTGCCCGAGGTGACGAAGGCGGTCGCCGAGCAGGCCGGGCGGATCATCCACTCCTCCACCCTCTACCTCAACCGGCACATGGTGGAACTCGCGGAACGCGTCGCCCGGTTGAGCGGCATCCCGGACGCCCGCGTCTTCTTCACCACCTCCGGCACCGAGGCCAACGACACCGCCCTGCTGCTCGCCACCGCCCACCGGCGCAGCAACACCGTCCTGGCGATGCGCAACAGCTACCACGGCCGCTCCTTCAGCGCCGTCGGCGTCACCGGCAACCGCGGATGGTCCCCGACCGGGCTGTCCCCGCTGCAGACCCTGTACGTGCACGGAGGCGTGCGCACCCGCGGCCCGTACGCCACGCTCGGCGACGACGAGTTCGTCGCGGCCTGCGTCGACGACCTCAAGGACCTGCTCGGCCACACGCGTCCGCCCGCGGCCCTGATCGCCGAGCCGATCCAGGGCGTCGGCGGCTTCACCTCACCGCCCGACGGACTGTACGCGGCGTTCCGCGAGGTCCTGCACGCGCACGGGGTGCTGTGGATCTCCGACGAGGTGCAGACCGGCTGGGGCCGCACCGGCGAACACTTCTGGGGCTGGCAGGCGCACGCCCGAAGCGGCCCGCCCGACATCGTGACCTTCGCCAAGGGGATCGGCAACGGCATGTCCATCGGCGGCGTCGTCGCCCGCGCCGAGATCATGAACTGCCTGGAATCCCAGAGCATTTCGACGTTCGGCGGCACCCAGGTCACCATGGCCGCCGGCCTGGCCAACCTCACCTACCTCCTCGAACACGACCTCCAGGGCAACGCCCGGCGGGTCGGAGGACTGCTCATCGAACGCCTGCGGGCCGTCGCCGCCCAGGTGCCCGCCGTACGCGAGGTCCGCGGGCGCGGGCTCATGATCGGCATCGAGCTGACCGGACCGGGCACCGACGAGGCCGACCCCCGGACCGCCTCCGCCGTGCTGGAGGCCGCCCGCCGGGGCGGACTGCTCATCGGCAAGGGCGGCGGCCACAACACCAGCGTCCTGCGCATCGCCCCGCCCCTGTCCCTCACCGTCGCGGAGGCCGAGGAGGGCGCCGCCATCCTCGAACAGGCTCTGCGGAGCCTGCGGTAGCGGCCGACGCCCGCCCCGGCTGCCCGCGTCCCCCGCGGGGGCGAAGCCCTCGAGGGGCGCGGGGCCGGGATCGACGTGCGGCTACCGCCGCGCGGGCGCGACCAGCCACCGACGACCCGCACCTTTCGACCACGACCCAGCGGAGCGCGCACCCATGAGCCGTACCGTCATCCGTGGTGGCCTCGTCATCACCGCCTCCGACGAACTCCACGCCGACGTCCTGATCGAGGACGGCCGCATCACGGCCCTCGCCGCCTCGGGCACCCCGGCCGCCGAGAGCTTCACCGCCCCGACGTTCGCCGCGGACCGGACCATCGACGCCACCGGGAAGTACGTCCTGCCGGGCGGCGTCGACGTCCACACCCACATGGAGCTGCCGTTCGGCGGCACCTTCGCCTCCGACACCTTCGAGACCGGCACCCGGGCCGCCGCCTGGGGCGGTACGACGACCGTCGTCGACTTCGCCGTGCAGAGCGTCGGCCACTCCCTGCGCGAGGGACTGGACACCTGGCACGCCAAGGCCGAGGGCAACTGCGCCGTCGACTACGGCTTCCACATGATCGTCTCCGACGTGAACCCGGGCACCCTCGAGGAGATGGACCGGCTGGTCGAGGAGGGCGTCACCTCCTTCAAGCAGTTCATGGCCTACCCCGGCGTCTTCTACAGCGACGACGGACAGATCCTGCGCGCCATGCAGCGCTCCGCCGAGAACGGCGGCCTGATCATGATGCACGCCGAGAACGGCATCGCGATCGACGTCCTCGTCGAGCAGGCGCTGGCCCGCGGCGAGACGGACCCCCGCCACCACGGCGAGGTCCGCAAGGCCCTGCTGGAGGCCGAGGCCACCCATCGCGCCATCCGCCTCGCCCAGGTCGCCGGCGCCCCGCTGTACGTCGTCCACGTCTCCGCGACGGAGGCGGTCGCCGAACTGGCACGCGCCCGCGACGAGGGCCTGAACGTCTTCGGCGAGACCTGCCCGCAGTACCTGTTCCTGTCCGCCGACAACCTCGCCGAGCCGGACTTCGAGGGCGCCAAGTACGTGTGCAGCACGCCCCTGCGGCCGAAGGAGCACCAGGCCGCGCTGTGGCGGGGCCTGCGCACCAACGACCTCCAGGTGGTCTCCACCGACCACTGCCCGTTCTGCTTCACCGGCCAGAAGGACCTCGGCCGCGGCGACTTCTCCAGGATCCCCAACGGTCTGCCGGGCGTCGAGAACCGAATGGACCTGCTCCACCAGGCAGTTGTCGACGGGCACCTCACCCGCCGTCGCTGGATCGAGATCGCCTGCGCCACCCCGGCCCGCATGTTCGGCCTGTACCCGAAGAAGGGCACCATCGCACCCGGCGCCGACGCCGACGTCGTGATCTACGACCCGCACGCCGAGCAGGTCATCTCCGCCGGGACCCACCACATGAACGTCGACTACTCGGCCTACGAGGGCAAGCGCGTCACCGGCCGCGTCGAGACCGTCCTCTCGCGGGGCGAACCCGTCATCACCGAGCGGGAGTACACCGGCCGCGCGGGCCACGGCGTCTACACCCCGCGGTCCACCTGTCAGTACCTCACCTAGGAGCAGTGCGAATGGACTTCGGACTCGTTCTGCAGACCGACCCGCCGGCCTCGCGGGTCGTCGACCTGATGAAGCGCGCCGAACAGGCCGGCTTCACCCACGGCTGGACCTTCGACTCCGCCGTGCTCTGGCAGGAGCCCTTCGTCATCCACAGCCAGATCCTCGCCCACACGACGACGCTCACCGTCGGCCCGATGGTCACCAATCCGGGCACCCGCGCCTGGGAGGTCACCGCATCCACCTTCGCCACCCTCAACGACATGTTCGGCAACCGCACCGTCTGCGGCATCGGCCGGGGCGACTCCGCGATGCGGGTCGCCGGCCGCGCACCCAACACCCTGGCCCGCGTGAGCGAGGCCATGAAGGTCATCCGCACCCTCGCCGAGGGCGGGGAGGCCGACCTCGGCGGCGGCACCGTCGTCCGCTTCCCCTGGATCGGGGAGGGCTCCCGCCTCCCCGTGTGGATGGCCGCGTACGGGCCGAAGGCGCTGAGGACGGCCGGGGAGGAGGCCGACGGGTTCATCCTCCAGCTCGCCGACCCCTACCTCACCGAGACCATGGTCAAGGCCGTCAAGGACGCCGCCGTCGCAGCCGGGCGCGACCCCGCCGAGGTGACCGTCTGCGTCGCCGCCCCGGCCTACGTCACCGAGGACGACTCCCCGAAGGCCCTCGCCCACGCACGCGAACAGTGCCGCTGGTTCGGCGGGATGGTCGGCAACCACGTCGCCGACCTGGTCGCCCGGTACGGTGCCGACAGCGGCGTCGTCCCGCACGAACTGACCGACTACATCGCCTCCCGCCAGGAGTACGACTACGCCCACCACGGCCGCAGCGGCAACCCCGACGCCGCGTTCGTGCCCGACCGGATCGTCGACCGGTTCTGCCTGATCGGCACGGTGGCACAACACGTCGAGAAGCTGGAGGCGCTCCGCGCCCTGGGCGTCGACCAGTTCGCCGTCTACGACATGCACGACGCCCCGGAAACCGTGATCGACGTGTACGGGGCCCATGTGATCCCGGCGGTCAACTCCTGACCCGGGCCCGCCCTGACCCGGGCCGCGCGGGCCGGGTCAGGCCCTGCCGTCGAGCAGTGCCGCCATCGCTTCCTTGGCGGCCTTGATGGCGCCCTTGTTGATCTCGTCCGTGGAGGGCGCCTTCTTCGACTCGAAGTCGCTGCCGTTGTACGTCACGACCACCAGCGCGTTGGAGGCGCGGGCCACCACCACGCCCTCACGGGTCTGCTGCTCGTCCTCGGTGGTGAGGTCCACGACCGAGTACCCGGCGTCACCGAGCCCGGGGACCTCGCCTCCGCCGCTCCGGTCCCTCAGCCGCCCCCGGTACGACTCCTCGGCCGCGTCGTCCGACTGGAGGACCTCGAAGGAGACGTCGAGCCAGCGGTACTCGTAGCCGTCGAGCGCGTTCCACGAACAGGTGCGGCGCAGCTCGGAGTCGGTGGACCTGATCTCCTTGCCGCCCGCCTTCGCCTTCGGCACAAGGGCCTTGACGGTCTTCTCGGCGATGCTGTCGCAGGGCGCGGGGGCGGCGGTGTACGTCTTCGGCGCGGTCGTCGCCGGCGGGGCGGAGGCGGACTGCGATTCCGTCGCCCCGGTCGGCTTCTTCCCGGCGGCCTGCGGTTCGGACGACGGGCCGGACGACAGGGCCCAGCCCGCCGCGGCGAGGACGACCACCGGGGACAGGCGCGCGGTCAGGGCTATCGGCAGAGGAATGGAACGCACGTCGCACTTCTCGTGGGGGTCGGTGCGGAAGGGGGCCCGCACTGCGGACGGGACGCCAGTCTCACATGCTTCCCTGTGGGGCGGAAGCACGAACTCGCTCCGTAGGTGCGGGGTGACGGGGAGCACCACCACGGGTGGTGCTTTGCCGTACTTCCCCTGGATTCAGGCGTTGTACGGCGCCCGGTCGTCGCGGTCGTCGGGTGGGAGCCGGAGACCGCGGGCCACGAGGGCCCGCGGCCCGGCGGAGGGTCACGGCTTGCGGGCGAGGCCGCCGTGCTCGGCGATGACCGGCGCGTCGGCCGCGTCGGCGTCCGGACGCCACCGGGTGACCGGGACGACGCCGGGCTCCAGGAGCTCCAGGCCGTCGAAGAACGAGGTGATCTCGTCGACGGTGCGCAGGTTGTACGGCACGGCGCCGCTCTTGTTGTAGCCGTCCTGGGCCTGTTCGAAGCCCGGGTCGATGCCCCGTGAACCGTCGTTGACGGACAGGTGGCTGCCGGGCGGCAGCGCGTCCATCAGCCGCGTGACGACGGAGCGCGCCTCGTCGTGGTCGGCGATGTGGCCCAGGATGTTGCTGAGGATCAGGGCGGTGGGGCGGGAGAAGTCCAGCGTCCGGGCGGCGGCTTCCAGGACGCGCTCCGGGGTCAGCACGTTGGAGTCGACGTAGGCGGTCGCCCCCTCGGGGGTGGAGTAGAGCAGGGCGCGGGCGTGCGCCAGGACCATCGGGTCGTTGTCGACGTAGACGATCCTGCTCTCCGGGGCGAGGCGCTGGGCGACCTCGTGCGTGTTGTCGGCGGTCGGCAGACCCGTCCCGATGTCCAGGAACTGCCGGATGCCGGCCTCGGTGACCAGATACGTGATGGTGCGCCGCAGGAAGGCCCGGCTGCTGCGGGCGATGGTCACGATGCCGGGGAAGACGGCGGTGTACGCGTCGCCGGCCTCCTCGTCGACGGGATAGTTGTCCTTGCCGCCCAGCCAGTAGTTCCAGATCCGGGCCGAATGCGGCACCGAGGAGTCGATCTTCTGGTGTGCGGCGGTTCCGGGTGTCGTCTCGGGGTCGCTCATGGGTACGGTCCGTCTCTCAGCCGAGGCAGGCGTGGTCAGCCGGCAGGTGTGTCACAGCACAACTTACGTCCCAACGGTGTTGTTGCGAAGTTCAGTTCGTTTCTCCGGCTGTTTGTCCGAAGGGGCGCGGGTGTGGCGCGGAATCCGCCCGCCCGCGCCGCACCGGGCCGGGACGGGGCATGGCCCGCGCGGCTGTCGCGGCCTCAGGCCGGCTGCCACATGCGGGCGAGTGCCGTCGGGGTGAGGAGCCGGTCCGGCGGTCCCTGGCCGGCCAGGCGGCCCTCGCGGAGCAGCAGGCAGGTGTCCGCCGAGCGCGCCGCGTCCAGGTCGTGGGTGGCGTGGACGAGGGTCACCCCGTCGGCCACCAGTTCCGTCAGCAGGGCCGCCGTGCGCTCCCTGGCCTCGGGGTCGAGGCCGGTGGTCGGCTCGTCCAGCAGGAGCAGGTCCGACTCCTGGGCCAGGCCCTGCGCCATGAGCGTGCGCTGCCGCTGCCCGCCGGAGAGCTCGCCGAGCTGGCGGGCGGCGAGCGCCGTGATGCCGAGCCGCTCCATCGCCTCGTCCACCACCGTCCGGTCGCGCCGCGTGAGCCGGCGCCACGGCCCCCGCTCGCCCCAGCGGCCCATCTCCACGGTCTGCCGGACCGTCAGCGGAAGCGCGTCACCGACGGCCCCGCGCTGCGGGACGAACGCCGGCGGCCGGGCCCCGTCGTGCCGGACCTCTCCCGCTGTGGGGCGGATCACTCCGGCCAGCACTCCGAGCAGCGTGGACTTCCCGCTGCCGTTCGGGCCGATCAGCGCGGTGACAGACAACGCCGGTATCGAGCCATCGAGTTGGTCGAGCACGGGGTGGCCGGGGTAGCCCGCGGAGAGTCCGGCGAAGCGGACGCGGGTCGGTGTCCGGCCCTCGGTGGCGGGGGAGGCGGCTTTATTGAACATGGTTGTCATTGTAGTGTGCTCGCCATGGAGTGGTTGACAGGCCCTTTCGAGGTGACCTTCGTGCAAAGGGCCCTGTGGGGCGGGATGCTGGTGTCGGCGATCTGCGCCCTGGCGGGCACCTGGGTGGTGCTCAGAGGCATGGCCTTCCTCGGCGACGCCATGTCGCACGGACTGCTGCCCGGAGTCGCGCTCGCCGCACTCCTGGGCGGCAACCTGCTGGTGGGGGCACTGCTGAGCGCGGCCGTGATGACGGTCGGCGTCACCGCCCTCGGGCGTACCCCACGGCTGTCCCAGGACACCGGGATCGGCCTGCTCTTCGTCGGGATGCTGTCGCTCGGCGTCATCATCGTCTCGCGCTCGCAGTCCTTCGCGGTGGACCTGACCGGGTTCCTCTTCGGCGACGTCCTCGCCGTCCGGGAACAGGACCTGGCCCTGCTGGGAGGGGCGCTGCTGCTGGCGCTGACGGTCTCGGCTCTCGGCCACCGCGCCTTCCTCGCCCTGGCGTTCGACCCGCGCAAGGCCCGCACCCTCGGCCTGCGTCCGCGCGTCGCCCACGCCGTGCTGCTGGGCCTGCTGGCGCTGGCCATCGTCGCCTCCTTCCACATCGTGGGGACGCTGCTGGTCCTGGGCCTGCTCATCGCCCCGCCGGCGGCGGCACTGCCGTGGGGGCGCAGTGTGCGGGCGGTGATGGCGATCGCGGCACTGCTCGGCGCGGCCGCCACCTTCTTCGGCCTGCTGCTCTCCTGGCACCTGAGCACCGCGGCCGGCGCGACCGTCTCGGCCCTCGCGGTGGGCCTGTTCTTCCTCTCCCACCTCGCATCGGGCCTCCGCCACCGGCGGCAACGCCGCCGCCCCGAGCCGCAGACCTGACCCGAAGCCCCGGCCCTGACCCAAGACCCGATCCAGAAACCCGATGGAGTCGATCCCCTTGCCCCTCCGAGGAAACGTCACTGCCGGGGCGTCCGCGCTCCTGGCCCTCGCGCTGCTCGCCACAGGCTGCGCGGACGGCCGGGACGGCGCCGCCTCCGCCCCGCCGGCGAGCCCGTCGGCCACCACCCCGCACGGATACGTCGAGGGGGCGCAGGAGAAGGCCGAGCAGCAGTCCAGACTGCTCCTCAACGACCCGAGCGGCGGTGACACCCGCGTCCTCGACCTGATCACCGGAGAGTCGCACGAGGTCTCCCGGGCGCCGGGCACCTCGGCCCTCACCACGGACGGCCGGTTCGGCCACCTCCACGGCGCGGACGGCACGCGCGTCCTGGACACCGGTGCCTGGACGGTGGACCACGGCGACCACGTGCACTACTACCGCACGGCGATACGCGACGTGGGCCGCCTCTCCGACGGCCCCCGTACACGCGTACGCAGCGACGCCGCCGTGACCGTCGTGACCCACGGCGACGGCCGGGCCGAGATCCACCGCAGGGCCGACCTGGAGGCGGGGGCCCCCGGCACACCCCGCCCGCTGCCCGGGACGCACACCGGCGCCGTCGTGCCGTACGAGGAGCACCTGCTGACCCTCACCGACGACACGGAGGGCACCCCGAAGGTCGCGGTGTACGACCGCGAGGGCGAGCGCGTCGCGGCACCGGACGCCGAGTGCGAAAAACCGCGGGGCGACGCCGTCACCCGGCGGGGAGTCGTCCTCGGCTGCGCCGACGGAGCCCTGCTGGTCCGCGCGGACGACGGCACGTTCACCGCCGAGAGGATCCCGTACGGTGCGGGCGTTCCCGAGCGGGAACGGGCCACGGACTTCCGTCACCGGGCCGGCAGCGACACGCTCACGGCGCCGGCCGGAGACCGGGCCGTATGGGTCCTGGACGTCACGGAGCGCACCTGGACCCGGGTGGAGACCGGCCCCGCCGTCGCCGCCAACACCGCGGGCGAGGGCTCACCCCTGCTCGTCCTTCGCACCGACGGGGTCCTGTACGGCTACGACATCGCCACCGGTGAGCAGGTGTCCCGGACGAAGCCGCTGCTGAAGGACGTACCCGGCACCGGACCGGACGCGACGGCGCCCCGGCCCGTCATCGAGGTCGACCGCAGCCGCGCCTACCTCAACGACCCGGAGGGCAAGCGCGTGTACGAGATCGACTACAACGACGACCTGCGCATCGCGCGCACCTTCGACCTCGACATCGAACCGGCCCTGATGGTGGAGGCCGGCCGATGACGACGACACCGAGGCGCGCCGTCCTGCGGCTGCGCCGCCTGCTCCTCACCCTGCTCGCCCTCGCCCTCGCCGGCACGGCCACCGCGTGCGCGACCGGCGACGACCGGCCCCGGGTCGTGGTGACGACGAACATCCTCGGCGACATCACCCGGGAGATCGTCGGCGGGGAGGCCGACGTCACGGTGCTGATGAAACCGAACGCAGACCCGCACTCCTTCGGGCTGTCGGCCGTGCAGGCCGCCGAGCTGGAGCGGGCCGACCTCGTGGTCTTCAACGGACTGGGCCTGGAGGAGAACGTGCTGCGGCACGTGGAGGCCGCCCGGGAGTCGGGGACCGCCACGCTCGAGGTCGGCAGGGCGGTGGACCCGCTCGTCTTCCGGGCACCGGCCGACGGCGGCCCCCAGGCGGACGCCGGGCAGCCCGACCCGCACTTCTGGACCGACCCCGACCGGGTGCGCACGGCCGCCGGCCTGATCGCCGACCGGGTCGTCGAGCACGTGGAGGGCGTGGACGGGGAGACGATCCGCGCCCACACCGACCGCTACGACAAACGACTCGCCGACCTGACCGCCTGGATGGAACGCTCCTTCGACCGCATACCCGAGCAGCGGCGCGCGCTGGTGACCAACCACCACGTCTTCGGCTACCTCGCCGAACGCTTCGGCTTCAGGACGGTCGGCGCGGTCGTACCGAGTGGTACGACGCTGGCCTCGCCCAGCTCCTCGGACCTGCGCTCGCTCACCGAGGCCATGCGCGAGGCCGGAGTGCGGACCGTCTTCGCGGACTCCTCCCAGCCCACCCGGCTGGCCGAGGTCCTGCGCACGGAACTGGGCGGCCGGGTCCGGGTCGTCGCGCTGTACTCCGAGTCGCTGACCGAGAAGGGCAAGGGCGCCGGCACCTACCTGCAGATGATGCGCGCCAACACCACCGCCATGACGGACGGCCTGACCGCCGGCTGAACCCGCGCACAAGCCCTCGATTTCGAACACCCCACCCCGAAGCCGCGCCCGCGCGGCCGGAAAGGAACACGCACAGTGAGCAAGTCGACACGCGCCAGAGCCCTCACGGGGACGGCCCTCGCCCTGGCGGTCTCCGCCGTCCTGACCGCCTGCGGAGGCGGCGAGAGCCCCTCGTCCGACGCGAAGGCGCAGAAGACGGAGAAGGCCTCGAAGGGCACCCCGGGCGGCGGGGCCGCCCCGGTCGAGGAGCCGCTGGTCGCCACCTTCGACGGCGGCCTGTACATCCTGGACGGCGAGACCCTGAAGCTCGCCTCGACGATCGAGCTGCCCGGCTTCAACCGCGTCAACCCCGCCGGTGACGACTCCCATGTCTTCGTCTCCACCGACTCCGGCTTCCGGGTCCTCGACGCCGCCGGGCAGGCCCTCACCGACATCACGTACGAGGGCGCCAAGCCGGGACACGTCGTACGGCATGCCGGCAAGACGGTCCTGTTCACCGACGGTACGGGGGAGGTCAACGTCCTCGACCCCGCGGACCTCGCCGGCGGCGAGAAGCCCGAGGGCCGTAGGTACACCTCCGCCGAACCGCACCACGGCGTCGCCATCGAACTGGGCAACGGCGAACTCCTCACCACCGTGGGCACCGAGGAGAAGCGCACCGGCGCCCTCGTCCTCGACCGGAACGACAAGGAGATCGCGCGCAACGAGAAGTGCCCCGGCGTCCACGGCGAGGCCGCCGCCCGGGGCGAGGCCGTCGCCGTCGGCTGCGAGGACGGCATCCTGATCTACAAGGACGGCGAGTTCACCAAGGTCGACGCCCCCGACGACTACGGCCGCATCGGCAACCAGGCCGGCAGCGACGCCTCCCCGGTCCTGCTGGGCGACTACAAGACCGACCCGGACGCCGAGCTGGAGCGGCCGACGCGCGTGTCCCTGATCGACACCGGGACGGCGGAACTGCGCCTGGTCGACCTCGGCACCAGCTACTCCTTCCGCTCGCTGGGCCGGGGACCCCACGGCGAGGCGCTCGTCCTCGGTACGGACGGTGCCCTGCGCGTGATCGACCCGGAGACGGGCAAGGTCGAGAAGAAGATCCCCGTCGTGGGCAAGTGGCAGGAGCCGCTCGACTGGCAGCAGCCGAGGCCCACCCTCTTCGTCCGCGACCACACCGCGTACGTCTCCGAACCGGGCACGCGCGAACTGCACGCCGTGGACATCGAAGCGGGCGAGAAGGTCACCTCCGTGACCCTGCCGAAGAGCACCAACGAACTCTCCGGCGTCGTCGCGGGGCACTGACCCCCCGGCCGGCCGCCTCCGGCGGGCCGTCGCGCACCCGGCGCGCCGGCCCGCCGGGGCCTCCACGGCTTCGGCCGCGCGGTGCCCGGCTGTACCCGGGCACCGCCGGTAACGGGACAGAGGCGTTGATTAAACGTTTCCTCCAGGGGCACTAGGTCCTGGGTCCTCGTGAGAACAGCGTGAAGAGTGCGCTTCGACCGGATGCGTGAGGTGAGCCGATGCCAGGGCTGCTGGGAACGTACGACCTGGGCGGTCGGATGATGGCGCCGCGAGGCGTCTACGCGCCTCAGGAGGACACGCTGATGCTGCGGGAGGCCCTGGAACGTGAGGCGGTCGGCCCCGGTACGGAGGTCCTGGACGTCGGAACGGGATCGGGTGTGCTCGCGCTCGCCGCGGCACGGCGGGGAGCACGCGTGTCGGCGGTCGACCGCACCCGCCGCGCCGTGCTCACCACCCGGGTGAACGCGGCGATCGCCGGACTGAAGGTCGACGTCGTCCGGGGGGATCTCCTGACCCCCGCCGCCGGACGGCGCTTCGACCTCATCCTCAGCAATCCGCCGTACGTCCCCGCTCCGGACGCCGCACCACCCCGGCGGGGCTCGGCCAGAGCCTGGGACGCCGGTCACGACGGCCGCCTCCTCGTCGACCGCCTGTGCGACGGAGCGGCGGACCTGCTGCGGCCCCGCGGGGCCGTGCTGCTGGTGCACTCGGCCCTGTGCGGGGTCTCCGCCACCCTGGAGCGCCTGGAGCGGTCCGGTCTGCGGGCCGAGGTGACCGATCGGCGCCGTGTGCCCTTCGGCCCGGTGCTGTCGGCACGCAGGAAGTGGCTGGCGGGCCGCGGTCTGATCGCGCCCGACGACGAGAAGGAAGAGTTGGTGATCATCCGTGCCGACCGCATCCGGTGACAGGCCGCACCGCGTGACGCCGACGAAGGACGGGCCGGTACTTCTCGAGGGGCCGGTCGAAGTGACCCTCGACGACGGGAGCACGGTCACGTCGGACCGTTTCGTGGTGGCCCTGTGCGCCTGCCGGCGCAGCAGGACCTACCCGTGGTGCGACACCAGCCACCGCCGCAGGGCCAGGGACTCCGCCGGCCGGGGCCCCCGCACCGGGAGCCCCGCGGCCGGCCAGGACAAGCCGGCACGACGCGCCGGTCCGGACGCCGGACGCACCGCCGACGAGACCGCTGTCCGCATTACCGACCCGAGTGGTGAGGCCGCAGAGTGAAGACCGTGCAGGAGTCCCGCATCCCACTGACCGGACCCGCCCTGCCGGCGGGCCGCGGCGACCTCAGCCACGGAGTCGTCCGTGCGCTGCGCAGCGACCCCGGCGACGAGATCCGCCTGCCGTCACGCGGGGCGGCCGACGAGGCCGACCCGTACGGAGAGGACCTCCACCTCGCGCTCTACCTCTGCTACGAACTGCACTACCGCGGATTCCACGACGTCGATTCCGCCTGGGAGTGGAATCCGGGACTGCTCGGGCTGCGCGCCGGTCTGGAACGCCGCTTCCTGGACGCGCTGCGTGCGGACACCGGGCGCGGCACCGGCCTCGAGGAGGCGTTCGCCGGGATCCTCGTCGAGCCCGTGGAGGCCGGTGGCCTTTCGGGGCACCTCCGGGACGAAGGGGAACTGTGGCAGCTGCGTGAGTACGCGGCCCAGCGCTCGCTCTACCACCTCAAGGAAGCCGATCCGCACGCCTGGGTGATACCCCGGCTGCGGGGCAGGGCGAAGGCGGCCATGGTCGCTGTCGAGTTCGACGAGTTCGGTGCCGGGCAGGCGGCACGGATGCACTCGCGGCTCTTCGCGGACCTCATGAGGGACCTGGACCTGGACACGACGTACGGCCGGTACGTCGACGTGGCGACGGCGGAGATGCTGGCGATCGTCAACCTGATGTCGGTGTTCGGCCTGCACCGCGCTCTGCGCGGCGCGCTGGTGGGACACTTCGCCGCCGTCGAGGTCACCTCGTCGCCGGCCTCCCGCCGACTGGCCGAGGCGATGCGCCGCACGGGTGCCGGCGAGGCGGCCGTGCACTTCTACGCCGAGCACGTGGAGGCCGACGCCGTCCACGAACAGGTCGTCCGCCGTGACGTGGTGGGCGGGCTGCTGGAGGAGGAGCCGTGGCTGGAGGCGGACGTGGCGTTCGGTATCCACGCCACCGATCTGCTGGACGCGCGCCTGGCCGAGAAGACGCTCACCGCCTGGCGCGACGGACGCACCAGTCTGCGCGGACCGCTCTGACCCGTCCGGCGGTCCGGGGGGCGTCGGTTCCGGACACCTCACCCGCCGCGAGGACGGCCGGCCCCCGGCCGACAGGCGGCGGATCCCCGGGATGCGTGCAAAAGTGGAGGAACAGGGGGGTGAGCCGCGACAGGCTGGGCACCAGGACTACCACCAGTGAGCCCACCGTGAACTGGAGGATCCATGGCTGAACGGCACCGGCTGATCGAACGCCCGCCCGCTGACGTCTGGGCGGTGCTCGCCGACGGCACGCGCTACGGCGACTGGGTGGTCGGCACGTCCGGGACACGACCCGAGGTCGGCGTGTGGCCCCGCGTCGGCTCCAGCATCGCGTACACCGTTCATCTGGCGCCGTGGTCGGTGTCGGGGAACACCGTCGTCCGGCGGTGCGAAGCGCCCTTCATCCTGGAGCTGGAAGCCGACAGCGGGTGGCTCGGCACCGCGCGGATCGCTCTCGAGGTACGGCCCTGGGGCGAGAACACACTGGTCACCATCAACGAACATCCCCTGCGCGGACCGGGCGGGACGCTCCACAACACGCTCGTCGACGTCCTCATCCAACTGCGCCATCGCAGCATGCTCGCCCGGCTGGCCGACGTCGTCGAGCACTCCCCGCGGCAGCGCTCCACGGTGATCTGACCCCGCCGGCCGCCCCCGCCCCCGCCCCCGCGGTGCCTTCCGCGGCGATCTCGCACGACCAGGAGGATCCATGACCCGCGCTGTCGCACTCGTCTGCACCCTCACCCCCTCGCCCGATCCTTCCAGCAGTCACCGCCTCGCCGGGCAGGTGATGTCGGAACTCGCCGGCCTCGGTGTGGAAGGCGAGACGGTCCGCGTCGTCGACCACGACATCCGGCCGGGGGTCGCCCGCGACATGGGCGACGGAGACGACTGGCCCGGGCTGTGGGAGAAGGTGATGGCCGCCGACATCGTGCTCCTGGCCACCCCGGTCTGGCTCGGTCACCCCTCCAGCCTCTGCCAGCGCGTCCTGGAACGCCTGAACGCCGACATCTCGGAGACCGACGAGCAGGGGCGCCGGCTGTTCGGCGGCAAGGTCGGCCTGGTCGCCGTCGTGGGCAACGAGGACGGTGCGCACAAGGTGAGCGCGGATCTCTTCCAAGGGCTCAACGACCTCGGGTTCTCACTGCCGCCGGGTGCGGTCACCTACTGGGTCGGTGAAGCCCAGCAGGGCACGGACTACCAGGACCTGGAGGCGACCCCCGACGCCGTGGCCGCCACCACCAAGGCCCTGGCAGCCAACGCCGTGCACCTGGCGAAACTCCTCGAGGAATCGCCCTACCCCCCGAGTTGAGCCCTCGTGGGCACCAGTCCGGTACCGGGAGACCGCGGCGACAGACGGAACCGCAGCGACAGACAGGAGAAGCAGTCCATGGCCCAGAACGAGCCGCCCACGCCCCACCCCGCCGAGCAGCACCCGCAGCCCGAGTTCACCCAGCAGGATCAGGCCCACCCCGGCTGGACCGGGCCGATGGACCCGCCGCCGGACCACGGCGAGGAGACGTACCGCGGTTCCGGCGTCCTGACCGGGCGCAGGGCGCTGATCACCGGCGGGGACTCCGGCATCGGCCGGGCGGTCGCCCTCGCCTACGCCCGTGAGGGCGCGGACGTCCTTCTCACGTATCTGCCCGAGGAACAGGACGAGGCCCGCACGACCGTCGGACTGGTCGAGGACGCCGGCCGGCGCGCCGTCGCGGTCGAATGCGACATCCGTGTGGAGGAGGCGTGCCGGAGCCTCGTCGACCGGGCGGTCGAGGAATTCGGCCGCATCGACATCCTCGTCAACAACGCCGCCTACCAGATGTCCCAGCCCGAAGGCATCGCGGCCATCAGCACCGAACAGTTCGACCGGGTGGTGCGCACCAACCTGTACGGCATGTTCTGGCTCTCCAAAATGGCCCTCCCGCACATTCCGGCCGGTGGCAGCATCATCAACTCGGCCTCCGTCCAGGGGTACAAGCCCAGCCCCCACCTGCTGGACTACGCCATGACGAAGGGCGCGATCGTCACCTTCACCCAGGGGCTCGCGCAGATGCTGGCCAAGGACGGCATTCGCGTCAACGCGGTCGCACCCGGCCCCGTCTGGACACCGCTGATTCCCGCGACGCTCCCGGACACCCAGGAGTTCGGGAAGCAGTCACCGCTCGGCCGGCCAGCCCAGCCGGCCGAGATGGCGCCCGCCTACGTCTTCCTGGCCTCCCCGCAGGCGAGCTACATCACCGGCGAGATCGTCAACGCGACCGGCGGTACCCCGCTGCCGTGACGGACCGCTACGAGCACAAACGCAGCGGTGTCCGAGGCAGGTGTACCAGGGCGGCGGGCCGCTCGCCCGCCGGCAGGACAGGAGAACCATGAACGAGAACCCGGACGGGCCCCGGAGCCCCGACCCGTCCCACCGCCGGCCCGACGGTGCCACCGACACCACGGTGAAGGCCCTGGGCGCGCTCTCGGAGGCGCTGGAGACCGTGGAACGGGCCCGGGGCAGCCTCTACGCCTTCCACCAGCTGACCGGCGGTGCGGACCTGAAGCTGGACGAGGCGCTGGAGCACCTGCGCGCCGGGGGCCACCACGCCCAGGCCGACCGGCTGCAGCACGACATCGTGGGCCGGAACGTCATTCCCGGACACTGGACCTTCGAGATCGTCGAGGAGTACAACACCCACTACTACCGGCCCTTCGCAGAGGCCGAGGCCCGTATCCGGAGCGAACTCCTCGAGGGGCGCGAGCACGTGTACGAGGCGGAGATGAAGGAAGCCCGCCGCACCCCCGGGCAGACCCCGTGAGCACACGGCGGGCATAGCGCCGGACTGCCGGCCCTCCGGTGGTGCCGGCGGGAGGGGGAGCCGGGTTCACGGGTCCTGTGGATCGACGCCGGTCCCCGCGGAGGCGTCCGTGGCGCCGCTGGGACGCTGGGAGCGGCCCCTGGGCCTTGTGTCCCGCCGGCCCTTCCCGTCGTTGCGGGCGTACTCCTCACCGGGTGTGCTGTCGCTCTTCACCGTCTCGCCCGGCACGGACTTCGTCTCTTCCTCGGACCTGGTCCGTCCCGGGCCCTTCCCGCCACCGTGCTCGGCTGTGTGGAAGGAGCGGTGGGCACTGGGGTTCTCCTGCTGGTGCGTCTCGTCCACGTCGGGAGACCAGCCGTGCTGCGAGGTCCCCTGGTGACGGCTCGGGCCCTTCCCCCGGGGTGGCTCGGACGCGGGTGGTTTCTTCGCCATGACCGACCTGCCTTCTTCCAGGCAATGCCTTTACGCCGCCACATGGGAGAACTGCCCACCTTCAGGCGCTAGGTGTATGTGGCATCCGTCGGGGCCCGTCGCACGCGCGGACCGGTGTCCGGCCGGGCGTGTGAGCGAGGCGGCGGGCGTCCGGCCTGTCATGGGACTCGCGCCGGCCTGTGGCGAGCATGTCCTCCCCCGGACCGCTTTCCCCGGGTCGCCTCCGGGGTGCGCGACGGCGGGCGGGAGGCGTGTGCCGGGGGGTGGACGGCCGGGCCGCGGTGCCGGGACGTGGAGGCCCTCCGTCAGGTGCCCGGGTGCGTTCCCCCCGGCTTCCCGGCGATCGCTGAATCTCCGTCAGCATGCCGCTGATGCAGGGGACTTGGGTCGTGATCCAGTGCGACGGCGGTCGGCATGTGGCACACACACGCGATCGTGGAGGTTTGGCGGACGATCCTGCGGCCACACGGAGGACGAGGTGGCCATGTCGAATACGAAGAACACATCCGAATCGCAAAGTTCACAACAGAGTTCACGGAAGTCGCAGAATTCGTCACAAAGTTCTCGGGACTCGACCGAGGACGACAGCAAGCAGGCAGACGACACCCCTGCGAAGGAGCGTCGGCCGAGCCCGATGGAGGTGCTGCGTCAGGCGCGCGACCAGTTCGCGGAGCTCACCGGCCTGACCGTCGAATCCGTGTCGTCCTTCGGACAGACGGAGGCGGGCTGGACGCTGGAGGTCGAGGTTCTCGAGCTCGAGCGGGTGCCCGACACGATGAGCCTGCTGGCGAGTTACCAGGTGGAGATCGACCCCCAGGGGCAGCTCGCAGGTTACCGGCGCGTCAGGCGCTACGAGAGGGGCCGGGCCGACGTGCGCGGTTCCGGCGGCCGTTAGGGCCCGTTGCGGAAGCGGCACCCGCCGTGCGACGCCCGGCGCGCGCTCTCGCCGCACCGGACGCCGCGCGGCCGCCCTCCGGGTGACGGCGCCACTTCCGCAACAGGCCCTGGGCCACTCGACCGGAGAAGCAACCACACCGACCAACACGATGGAGGAGCACCGGGTATGACTGTCGTACCGGCACAACAGACCAGCGGTGGAGGCGGCAGCAGCGGCCTCTACGACGTGCTCGAGCTCGTTCTGGACAGGGGGCTCGTCATCGACGCATTCGTGCGCGTCTCCCTGGTCGGCATCGAGATCCTGAAGATCGACGTCCGCGTCGTCGTCGCCAGCGTGGACACCTATCTGCGCTTCGCCGAGGCGTGCAACCGGCTCGACCTGGAGGCCGGGCCCCGCAAGGACCCGGGCCTGCCCGACCTGGTCGGGGAGATGACCGAGTCCGGCGCTCGCGGCAAGTCCAAGGGGGCGCTGTCCGGCGCCGCCGAGACCATTTCCGACGCGTTCAAGCAGGCCCGGGACGAGAGCGACTCCGAACGCGAGACGGCATCGCGTCCGCGTGCCCGCAAGGCCGCACCCTCGCGTCGTAAGGAGGAGCAGGAGTGAGCACGTACATCTACGGCATCATCGCCGAGGCACACCCCTCGCTCCCCGAGGGCCTGGGCGGTGTGGGCGACCCGCCGAGCGAGGTGCGGATCCTCGAGGAGAGCGGGCTGGCGGCCGTCGTCAGTGACGCGCCCGAGGGGCTGCGTCCCAAGCGCAAGGAACTGCTCGCCCATCAGCACGTGCTGAGCGAGGTGGGCGCGGCCGGCTGCGTGCTGCCGATGCGCTTCGGCAGCGTCGCCACCGACGACAAGGCGGTCACCGACGTGCTCGCGGAGCGCGCCGAGCACTACAAGGAACGCCTGAGGGCGCTGGACGGCCGGGTCGAGTACAACGTCAAGGCCAGCCACGTCGAAGAGGCCGTCCTGCACCGCGTGATGGCCGACAAGCCGGAGCTCCGTGCCCTGATGGAGGCCAACCGGCAGGCGGGCGGCGGAAGTTACGAGAGCAAGATCCAGCTCGGCGAGATGGTCGCCACCGCCGTCAAGGGCCAGGAGGCCCAGGACGCCATCGCACTGGAGCACGCCCTGGAGCCGACCGCCCACGCCGTGAGCGTGGGTCCCGAGTCCACCGGCTGGCTGGCCAACGTGTCGTACCTGGTGGACCGGGAGGCGGCCCAGGAGTTCCTCACCGCCGTGGACCGGGTGCGCGAGGAGATGCCGCACCTGGAGGTGCGGGTGAACGGCCCGCTGCCGCCGTACAGCTTCGTCGAACCCGGTCCGTCCGAGCCCGCGGGCACGATGGCCGGTGGTATGGACGCCGGCTCGGGGTGACCACGTGGGACTGATCACGGAGGTCCTGATGCTGCCGTTCGCCCCGGTGCGCGCCAGCGCCTGGGTCATCGGACAGGTGGTGGACGAGGCCGAGCGGATCTACTACGACCCCGCTACCGTCCGGGCCGAACTGGCTGCTCTGGAAAAGCGGTTGGATGCGGGGGAGATCACCGAGGAGGAGTTCGACCGGTTGGAGGACGAGCTGTTGGACCGGCTGGAGATCGCTTCGCGCAGCAGCGCGGGATTGGGCAACGGTACGGCACCATGAATCGAGTGGGACTTGGCCTCGCGGTGGGGGCCGGCTATCTGCTGGGACGTACGAAGAAACTGAAACTCGCGGTCGCCGTGGGCACGATGGTGGCCGGCAAGAAGATGAACCTGACCCCGAAGGGCGTAGCGGAACTGGTCACCACGCAGCTGCAGAACAACCCGCAGTTCAAGGAGATCGGGGATCAGCTGCGCACGGATTTCCGGGGCGTGGGCAAGGCGGCCTCGGGCGCCCTGGTCGAGCGGCAGATCGACGCGCTCGCCGACCGTCTGCACGGGCGCACCGCCCAGGTGCGCGACCACCTCTCCGGCGTGACGTCCCAGGTGCGGGGCGCGGCGTCCGGCCACTCCCGCGACTCCGAGGCCTCGGAGGACTCGGAGTCGCGCGCCGAGCGCGAGGACGAGCAGGCGGAGGAGCAGGGCGGCCGCGACGGGCGGCGCGGGGAACGGCGCGAGCCGAGAGGCGAGCGGGCCGCGGAGAAGACCGCGGCGCGAGCACCCGCGAAGAAGGCCCCCGCGAAGAAGGCGGCGGCCAAGAAGACGGCCGCCAAGAAGACGGCCGGGGCCAGGAGCGCCGCCCGAGGGGCCGGAGCCCGGCAGTCGAAGGGCGGGGGTGAGCGATGAGCGGCACGCTCGGTTCCGCGGCCTCCACGGCGGGCAGCGCGGCGAAGAAGAACCCGCTCACCGACGTGGCCAGGAGCGAGGCCGCCGACCGTCTCAAGTCGGAGGTCCAGGACTACCTCGCCGCCCAGGCCCAGCGGTTGCTGACCGGCGCCGGCCGCAAGCTCGGCGAGACCACCGGCAAGCTCAACGACATAGCCGAGGGCAACAGCCCCGGTTTCGCCAAGCTCGCCCTCGACGGCGGACGCAAGCTCGCCGAGGGCAAGAGCCCGGTGCGGGCCGCGTTCGAGGTCGGCGCCTCCAAGGTGAAGGACAACGTGGTCGGCGCCGTCAAGAACCTCGGCGGCGGCAAGGGCAGGCGCAAGGGCGGCGGGGGCCAGAAGCCGACCGTCATCATCGAGTACGCCGACGTCGGCGTACCGCTGCGCACGGCCTACGACCAGTGGACCCAGTACCAGGACTTCAGCACCTTCGCCAAGGGCGTCAAGAGCGCGAGCCGCGCCGACGACACCTCCTCCGACTGGCAGATGAAGGTCTTCTGGTCCAACCGCAGCTGGAAGGCGAAGACCACCGAGCAGGTACCCGACGACCGGATCTCCTGGACGTCGGAGGGCGCCAAGGGCACGACCAAGGGCGTCGTCAGCTTCCACCGGCTCGCCGACAACCTCACCCGCGTGGTCCTGGTCATCGAGTACTACCCCAAGGGCCTGTTCGAGAAGACCGGCAACATCTGGCGCGCCCAGGGCCGCCGGGCCCGCCTCGACCTGAAGAACTACGTCCGCCACATCACCCTCAAGGGCGAGGCCGACGACGGCTGGCGCGGCGAGATCCGCGACGGCGAGGTCGTCCGCAGCCACGAGGACGCCGTCGCGGAGGAGCAGGAGAGCGAGGAGCAGGAGGCGGAAGGCGCGCACGAGGACGACGAGGAAGCTCCGTACGCCGAGGAGGAGGGCGATGCGGAGGGCGAGTACGAGGAGGAGCCCGAGCCCGAGTACGAGGAGGAGCCCGAGGCCGAGTACGAGGAAGAGCCCGAGCCCGAGTACGAGGAAGAGCCCGAGGGCGAGTACGAGGAAGAGCTTGAGGGCGAGCCTGAGGCCGAGGAGGAGCCCGAGCCCGAGTACGAGGAGGGCGAGGAAGCTCGCGAGGACGAGGACGCGCCCCGTGACGAGGACGCGCCCCGTGACGAGGACGCGCCCCGTGACGAGGACGCCGGCCGCGGGAGCCGGCGATGACCACACCCAGCCGACTGCCCGACTCCTACGGCCAGGGACAGGGCGCCAACCTCGCCGACATCCTGGAACGGGTGCTCGACAAGGGAGTCGTCATCGCGGGCGACATCCGGATCAACCTGCTCGACATCGAGCTGCTCACCATCAAGCTGCGGCTCATCGTCGCCTCCGTCGACAAGGCCAAGGAAATGGGCATCGACTGGTGGGAGAGCGACCCCGCTCTCTCCTCGCGCGCCAGGCAGGACGAACTGACCCGTGAGAACGCCGAGTTGCGTGAACGCCTGCGCGAACTGGACGCGGGGCGCGTACCGAGGGAGGCACCATGACAGGGCTGCGCTACGTCTACGCGGTCTGCCGCCCCGGCGACGCGCCCCTCCCGGCCCTGCCGGCCGGGGTCGCGGGTGACCCGCCCCGGCTGCTGAACCACCACGACCTGGTCGCCGTGGTCGGTCAGGTGTCCGAGGACGACTTCTCCGAGGAGGCGCTGCGGGCCCGCCTGGAGGACCTGGACTGGCTCGCCGGGACCGCACGGGCCCACCAGGAGGTCATCGCCGCGCTGACCACCGCCACCACCCCGCTGCCGCTCCGGCTGGCGACCGTCTTCCGGGACGACAACGGTGTACGGGCGATGATGGAGGAGCGCGCGGAAGCCTTCCGGCGCACGCTGGACAGGCTGGACGGGTGCGTGGAGTGGGGCGTCAAGGTGTACGCCGAGACGGAGCCCGAGCGGTCGGCGGCCCCGGCGGAGCCCACGGCAAAGCCCGCCACGGGCCGGGACTACCTGCGGCAGCGGCGCATGCGGACACGGGCGAAGGAGGACCTGTGGTCCAGGGCCGAAGAGTTCGCGACGCGCCTGCACGGGACGCTGTCCTCCCGGGCCGACGACGCGCGGCTGCACGCGCCGCAGGACCCCGGCCTCTCCGGAGCCTCCGGCCAGAACGTCCTCAACGCCGCCTACCTGGTGCGGCGGGAGGTCTCCGAGGAGTTCGTGGACCTGGTGGACCGTACGAAGGACGACGGACCCGGAATGCGTGTGGAACTCACCGGTCCGTGGGCGGCGTACTCCTTCGCCGGTGACGACACCGCCGACGCGGACACCCAGGGGGAGGGCCCGTGACGGTCGTCGAACGCCGTGAGATCGCCCTTGTGGACCTGCTCGACCGGCTGCTGGCCGGCGGGGTCGTCATCACCGGCGACGTCACGCTGCGCATCGCGGACGTCGACCTGGTCCGCATCGACCTCAACGCGTTGATCAGCTCGGTCAACCGCAATGTTCCGTCGCCGTTTGGGGATTGACGTGACCGACCGCCGCAAGAGCCTCGACCTCGAACCCGACACGGTCGAGCGGGACCTGATCAAGCTGGTGCTGACCGTGGTGGAGCTGCTGCGTCAGCTCATGGAGCGCCAGGCCCTGCGCCGCGTCGACGAGGGAGACCTGAGCGAGGAACAGGAGGAGCGGATCGGGCTCACCCTGATGCTGCTCGACGACCGCATGGCCGAGCTGCGCGACCGGTACGGTCTGCGGCCCGAGGACCTGAACCTCGACCTCGGGCCGCTGGGACCGCTGCTGCCCCGGGAGTGAGCCTCCCGGGGCAGCGGCCCCGTTCCCTTGCCCGGGGCGGGGGCCACTCGCACAGGACGGGGCGCCCCGCGCCCCTTCGGCCGACCTTGTGCCCCCGCAGGGGTGCGGTGTCGGCGCCCGCGCCGTGCCGCACCCCGTCCAGGAACTCCCGCAGTACCTCCGTGGCGTCGTGTTCCGGTCGCCAGCCCAGCTCCGTACGGGCACGGGAGCAGTCCATCAGGGGCATCCGCAGGACCGCGTCGAAGAGGTGGGGCGAGGCGGGAAGGAGACGGAGTCCCCACCCGGCGGCGATGACGGACCGGGCCGCGGTACGGGGCAGCCGGAGCGGGCGCACGCCGGGCATCCCGGCGAGGAGGCCGCTGCCGACCACGGGGTCGGCCGCGAGGTTGAAGGCGCCGCGGGCCTGATCCGAGTGCACGGCCAGCCGGTAGGCCCGGGCGGCGTCGTCCGTGTGCAGGACCTGCACGGTCAGGCCGGGGATGTCCGGGAGGAAGGGCAGCAGGTCGGGGCGGGCCGCCGGGCCGGGGAGGGAAGCGCCCGCCGAAGATGCGGCGCTGCTCGCTCGCCGACTCCCGCTTGAACAGGAACGCCGGGCGCATGCGCACGACCCGCACGTCGGTGTGATCGCGGGTGAAGACGTCCAGGGCCCGTTCCAGATACGCCTTCTCACGGCAGTAGGCGGCGTCCGGCCAGCCATGCGTCGGCCAGGACTCGTCGACGGCCCGGTCCTTGGGGCCGGGGGAGTAGGCGCCCACCGAGGAGGCGTGCACGAGCGTCGGCACCCCCGCCGCGGCGGCCGCCTCGAACACCTTCATGCTGCCGAGCACGTTGGTCCGCCAGGTGCTCGCCGGATCGTGCGTGGGCTGGAACGCCCACGCCAGATGCACCACGGCGGTCGCCCCGCGGAACACCTCCGTCGGGTCGGCCCGGTCGGACGCGAGATCGACGCTGTGCCACTCGGTCCTCGGCAGGATCGGATCGGGTTTCCGCCGGGCGACGCCCCGTACCCACTCGACCTGCGGGTCCTCGGACAGAAGACGGACGAGGCTCGTCCCCACGTTGCCGGTCGCGCCCGTGACCACCACCCTGCTGTCCACTGTGCCGGTCATCCGGCAGCTCCTCTCAGCGACGGTTGTGACGCCTGCCGAGTACCCGGTCGCCGGAAACCCGCACGGCCCCGGCGGGCCCCGACAATGCCATGGGGGTGGACACCACGTGGTGTCCACCCCCATGGCCTCGCGCTTTCACAGAGCCGGCAGCTTCCCACTCCCCACTTCCTGGTCAAGGCCGGCACGGCAGGAGGGGAGGTGCTGAGGGACAGCAGGCTCGCGCGCGGTGGCACGTCCCCAGTGGAGGCATCACGCACCTGCGGACGCTGCTCGTGTGAGTCCCGCCGCCTCGGAGGTCGTGCCGGCGCGACTGAACCTCTTCCACCACGTCGGTGCGGTCACCGCAGGCGTCGCTGTGAGCGGGCTCCTCGGCTCCACCGGTCCCTTCCGTCTCGCGTACGCCGCACCGGATCGCCCCTCTGGCGCTTCCTCTCCCGGCGCTGCCGGCCATGTCAAGGCGGCCGCCGGGCCAGGCGCTCGGCACGGTCGCGCAGGCGTGACCCGTGTGTGGGGCCGCACGCGGTTGTGGGCCTTGGGCGGATCGCCGAAACGGCCGAGGTGTTGGAGGCGTGGTGCGTATCCTGTGGGCGTGATCGGATTAGAGCGTCTCGCTGTCTTCCTGACCGTTGTGACCGTACTGATCGCTGTGCCAGGACCGAGTGTCCTGTTCGTGGTGAGTCGGGGAGTGACGCTGGGCCGGCGGGCCGCCGTGTCCACGGCGGTGGGGAACGAGGCGGGGCTCCTCATCCAGGTGGTCCTCGTGGCGCTGGGGCTCGGGGAGGTGCTCGCCCGCTCCTATCTGGTGTTCTCCATCCTGAAGTTCGCGGGTGCCCTCTACCTCGTCTACCTCGGTGTGCAGGCCTGGCGGCATCGCAAGCAGCTGATGGTCCAGGAGCAGGGCGCGTCGGGGGCGGGCCGTCCGGGCCGGGTCTTCCGGGAGGGCTTCGTCGTCGGGGTGAGCAACCCCAAGGGCCTGTTGATCTTCGGTGCGGTGCTGCCGCAGTTCGTCGACCCTTCCACGGGGAACGCGCAGATGCAGCTGTTGCTGCTGGGCACGATCTGTGTCCTGATCGCGCTGGTCTCCGACGCGACCTGGGGCCTCCTCGCCGGAACGGCCCGCAACTGGCTGGCCAGGTCGCCGCGTCGGCTGTCGTGGATCGGTGGGGCGTCGGGCGTCGTGATGGTCGGCCTGGGGGTCCGGCTGGCGTTCAGCGGGCGGGAATGAGCCGTCGGCGTACGGGGGTGGGACGGGCCGGGACATGACCCGCCCGCGCCGACGTGGTGTCACGCGGTTGACGCGGTGTCAGGCGTCCAGGGTTCCGTTTGCGGGCCTCGGCGCGGGACGGCATGCGGGCGGGCGATTCCTTGAGTACCGGGCCGACGTGCCGGATCTCGTCCAGCGACCGCAGGGCCGCGCCGGATTCGGCGGAGTCGATGCCCGACAGCGGGTCGAAGCGGGACCAGTCCGGGATGCAGAGGACGTCACCGAGGATCCGCCGCGCGGTCTCCGGCGGCACACCGAGTCGCTCCAACTCCGGTACGACGTCCCGTACGACCTGCGGAAAGGGGAACGAGAAGAAGCCGGTGTCGACGATCCAGGCCGCCGGTACGCCCTCCAGCGCCGCCGACACGGCGCCCGTGACGCGGAAGTCGACGATCACCAGGTCGGGCCCGAACCCGGATGGCGGCCCGCTCCTCGGCCGGCGTTGTCGCCAGACAGTCCGGGTCGGCGAGGCGGATCCGGCCGTCCGCGGCCGGAGGCGGCGGCTCCTCGTCCGCCCGCCTGGGAGGGAAGGGCGGTAACTCGGTGACCGCGAACGAGTCGAGGCCGCGCGCGGCGACGATGTGCCGGGCGGGCTCCGCCGTACCCACCAGCACCTCGGCGCCGGCGGCGGCGAGCTCGGCGCCCACCCGGGCGCACCGGACCACATGACCGGGGCCGTGGTAGAAGGTCGGAAGCAGGAGGCGCATGCGTTCCCTTGGGGTGTCGGACTGACGGACTGCGTCGGGGGTCGGGCCGGTGGCCGGTGGCGGGGCACGGGCGGCGCGGCCGCCGTGGTGGTTGACGCGGCTGTCGGCGTCGTCGTTGACGTGGCCGTCGTTGGCCGGCCGTCTCAGCCGGTCCCCGTTCGACCGTGTCAACCCGCCCATTCGGCCCGGGTGACGCCCAGCTCGTACGCGACCGCGACCGCGCTGGCCCGGTTCCGCAGGCCGAGCTTGATCAGCAGGTTCTGTACGTGCGTCTTGACCGTACTCTCGCTGACCACCAGTTCTCCGGCGATCTCGGCGTTCTTCATGCCGCGTGCCAGGAGTTTGAGGACCTGCCTCTCGCGGAGTGTGAGCAGGTCGAGCGCCGTGTGGCGGACAGACTGCCGGCGGGGCGGGGTGCGGTCGGGCTCTGCCCGCTCGGGTATGCCGATCCGGTAGCCCCCGGAGACGAGTCTGATCGCGGACACCAGGAACTCCGGCTCCTCCCAGGCCAGCACCACACCCCCGGCGCCCAGCTTCTCGGCCTCCGCGTGGAGGGGGGTGTTCGCGTCGTTGGTCAGCAGCAGCATCCGCGAGACGCCGGCGCCGGAGTAGTGGACGACCCGGTGCATCAGGTTCACCACGTCGATGGACCGGCAGGCGGTGTTGATGACGAGCACGTCCAGCGAGGAGTCGAGCATCGCTTCGAGCGCCGTGGGACTGTCGCGGGCGCTGCCGACGAGGGTCAGATCAGGATATTCGCGTAGTACGTGGATGAGTCCGGCGTGCACCAGACTCGAATCGTCGATGAGGAAAATGCGTAAAAGTTCCGGTTTCCCGTCGCCGACCAGGTCGCCCGATGCTGGATTCTGGTCGGATCGAGCCTCGGCCACGAGCCCCCCTGCGCCGCGAGTCGCGGCAATGGACGGAATCGAACAGCACCTCATCCTGACTCACATTCCCTCCAGGAAGCGCGCGATTTTTCGCCACATTTAGCTGGCAAGTGCATAAGGGCGGAGTTGGTCACTTCGGCCTAGTCCGTTCGACGCAGGGCCCTGCCGGGGTCGGTCCGATCTGCCGAAGACGACGCCCGGCGATCACCCCTAGGGTCACGAGACATGACACAGAGCGTGGTGATCCTTGGCGGTGGAACGGCTGGGTGGATGACCGCCTCCTACCTGCGGGCGGCCTTCGCGGACAGCGTCGACGTCACCGTGGTGGAGTCCCGGCGGATCGGCACCATCGGGGTGGGAGAGGCCACCTTCAGTACGGTCCGCCACTTCTTCGACTATCTCGGTCTCAGCGAGGCCGACTGGATGCCGGAGTGCAACGGCACCTACAAACTGGCGGTGCGCCTGGAGAACTGGCGGGCGCCCGGCACGTACTTCTACCACCCGTTCGAACGGATGCGGGTCGTCGACGGGGTACCGCTCACCGACTGGTGGCAGAAGGTCGGCGAGAGCGACACCTTCGACCGGGACTGCTTCCTCATACCCTGGCTCTGCGACGCCAAGGCGTCCCCCCGGTACCTGGACCACCGGCTCTTCGAGCAGGACTTCGACGAGGACCCCGACCGTCCGCTGTACCGGACCACGCTCGCCGAGCAGAACACCCAGTTCCCCTACGCCTACCACTTCGACGCCTCCCTCCTCGCCGACTTCCTGAGCCGGTACGCCGTCGAACGCGGCGTCCGCCGGATCATCGACGACGTCGTGGACGTACGTCTCGACGAGCAGGGCTGGATCGACCGCCTCGTCACCCGCGAGCACGGCGACCTGACCGCCGACCTCTACGTCGACTGCTCGGGCTTCCGCAGCCGGCTGCTCGGCGACGCCCTCGACGAGCCGTTCATCTCCTTCCAGGACGCGCTGCCCAACGACCGCGCGGTGGCCCTGCGGGTCCCCGTCGACACCGCCGTGGAGGGCATCAGGCCGTGCACCACGGCCACCGCCCAGGACACCGGATGGATCTGGACGATCCCGCTGTACGACCGCATCGGCACCGGATACGTCTACGCGAGCGACTACTGCGAACCCGAGGAGGCCGAGCGCACCCTGCGCGACTTCGTCGGGCCCGCCGCCGCGGACCTGGAGGCCAACCACATCCGGATGCGGATCGGCCGCTCCAACCGGGCCTGGGTGAAGAACTGCGTGGGCATCGGCCTGTCCGCCGGCTTCGTCGAACCGCTGCAGTCGACCGGGATCTTCCTCATCCAGCACGCGATTGAACAACTCGTCAGGTACTTCCCCGGCACCGACCGGGACCCGGTACTGCGCGACACGTACAACCTCAGCACGGCCCGGGCCGTCGAGGGCGTCCGCGAGTTCCTGATCCTGCACTACCGGGGCGCCGCCCGCGTGGACAACGACTACTGGCGCGACGCGAAGAAGCGCGCGGTGCCCGGCGACATGGCCATGCGCCTGGAGCAGTGGCAGAGCAAACTCCCCGACAACGACACCACTTACCCCTATTACCACGCCTTCGAGCCCTACAGCTATGTCTGCATGGCCCTCGGCCTCGGCGGCATCCCGCTGCGCCACCCGCCCGCGCTGGACCTCCTCGACACCCGCGCGGCGCGCACCGAGCTGGCCCGGGTCCGGGAACAGGCGCGGAAACTGGTCGAGACCCTGCCCAGCCAGGTGGAGTACCTCTCGGGGCTGCGCTGATGGCGTACGCCCTCCAGGCCCTGGCGGTGCTGGCCGTGGTGCTCGCCCTGGCCCGGCCGGCCCGCCGGGCGGCGACGCTGGTGCGCCAGCCGCCCGTCATCGGGGAGATCGCCCTCGGCCTGGTCGTCGTCCCCCTCCTGACGGCGGCCGCCGGACCCGATCTCGTCGGGACGCTGCTGCCGCCCCCGGTCACCGACCATCTGCACACCGTCGGCCTGGCCGGTCTCGCGCTGTACCTGACGGGCGTCGGGCACAGTGCGCGGCCGCGCCGCGGCGAGCTGTCGCCGCGCGCGTACGGCCGACTGCTGGCGGGCTCCCTGCTGCCCGGGCTGCTGGCCGGGGCGCTGCTGTCCGTGTGGGTGGTGTGGCGGGACACGCCGGGAGAGCGCGGTACGGCGCCCACCGCGGCGCTGGTGCTGCTGCTCGCCGCCGCCTTCGCCGTCACGGCCGTGCCGGTGCTGGCGCGGATCCTCACCGACCGGGGCATCGAGGACACCACCGAGGGCCGGCTGTCCCTGCTCGTCGCCGTCTCCATCGACGCCCTGACCTGGCTGGTCCTGACCGCGGCGCTGGCCGCCGCGGCGGAGGGCGGCGGGCGGCTCATGCGGGCGCTCGCGGTGATCGCCGGCGGAGTGGTGGCGGCCGTGCTGCTCCGACGGCTGCTCGGCCGGGCGGCCGTCGGCAGGCTGTGCGCCCGGCGGCCGGCCGCCGCCGCGTTCGTGCTGGGCGCGGTCGCCGTCGCGGCGGCCGTGGCCACCGAGCGGGCGGGGCTCACGGCGATCTTCGGAGCCGTACTGGTCGGGCTCGCTGTGCCCCGGGACGGCGAACAAGGGTCGCGGGACGAGGAGTCGGGGCTGCGGGACGGTGAGCCGGGCTCGCGGGACGGTGAGTCGGGGGTGCGGACCAGAGTCGTGCGGGCCGTGGAGCGGTGTGGGCTGTTGTTCGTGCCGGTGTTCTTCGTGACGGCCGGGCTCCAGGTCTCCACCGACGGGCCGGACGGCTTTTCCTGGGCGACCTTCGCCCTGGTGCTGCTGCTCGCCACCGCGGCGAAACTGGGCGGCGGTTACGCTGGCGCACGTCTCGCGCGGCTGCCCGCCGGGACGGCGCTGCGCTTCGGGGTGCTCATGAACACCCGTGGCCTGACGGAGATCGCCGTGCTGCAGGCCGGACTGTCGGCCGCCATCCTCTCTCCCGGGCTCTTCCTCGCCCTGGTGCTGATGGCGCTGGTGACCACGGCCGCCACCGGCCCGCTGCTGTCGCTCACGGACCGCCGCCGCGCGGCCGTCGGAGCACCGGCCCGCCCCACCACCGGCGTACCGGCCCAGCGTGCCACCGGAGCACCGCCCCGTCCCGCGTCCGAGGAGCTGTCCTCATGACGAGGCCCGACACGGCTGCCGCGGCGACCACGGCCCTCGACGCGACGGTTGTGGGCGAGGGCGACTTCAGGGCCCTGATGTCCCTGTTCCCCACCGGTGTCGCGGTGATCGGGGCGATGGACGGTGCCGGCCGGCCCTGGGGCATGACCTGCTCGTCCCTGTGCGCCGTCTCCCTCAGCCCGCCTGTGCTCCTGGTGTGCCTGCGCAGCGGCAGCCCCACGCTGGCCGCGCTGGAGCGCACCGGCGCGTTCAGCGTCAACCTGCTGCACCACTCCGCGCGGGACGTGGCGGAGCTGTTCGCCTCCGGTGACCCGGACCGGTTCCGGCGGACGGCCTGGCATCTGCCCGACGAGATCGCGGCCGGCCCACATCTGCGGGACGCCGCGCACGCCGTGGGCGACTGCCGGGTCGACGGCGTACGGCAGGTCGGGGACCACACCGTCGTCTTCGGCCGGGTGACCCGGGTCAGCGTCGCCGCCGGGCCCGAACGGGTTCCGCTGCTGTACGGGTTGCGCCGCTACGCCGTGTGGCCGACGAGCGGTAGCGTGACGGAGCCCGGCCGGTCCCGGCCGGATCCGGCCGACGAGGAGTGAGATGTCCCAGCCGTCCCAGCAGCCGTCCCAGCCCGTGGAGCCCACCGGTGTCCTGACACCCGAGGAGGTGCTCCGCAAGTCCGGGGTGCCGTTCACGGTCCTCGACCACGTCCCGATCGTGGGACAGGAGGACGCCGAAACCAAACTCGGCCTCTCCACCGAGCAGTTACTGAAGACCATGGTCTTCCGGACGGCCGAAGACGGCTTCGTGCTCGCCGCGCTGCCCGTCACCGGTCGCGTCAACTACGGCAGGCTGGCCCGGGCGGCGGGCGTGTCCCGGTCCAAGCTCCGGCAGGCCGAACCCGGCGAGCTGAGCCTGCTGGGCATGGAACCGGGGGGCGCGAGCCCTGTGTGCGACCTGCCGGACGTCGTGATCGTCTTCGACGCGTCGGTGACGCGCATGGGGACCGTGTACTGCGGCAGCGGACGTGCCGACCGGACCGTGGTGATCGAGGCCGCGCGGTTGATCGAACTGGTGGGGCCGAAGATCGAGGAACTGGCTTCTTAAGAGGAACTGGCTTCTTACAGGGAGAGCTCGTACAGGGAGAGCTTGCACCGCCTCCGTTCCGTTCGGCTCAGCCCTCCTCGTCGAACCGTTCCGGGGTGAACGGCTCGGCGGCGGCCGGGCGGTGGCCGGACATCAGGTACTCCGTGAGCAGCCGGGCGGTGCCGGGGGCCAGCGGCATGCCGTCGATGCCGAAGCCGGTGAGCAGCCACAGCCCCGGCGCCCCGGACGCCGGGCCGACGACGGGCAGGCCGTCGGGGGACATCGGGCGCACCCCCGACCAGGCCGCGCGTACCGGTGTCTTGGCCAGCACCGGGGCGTGCCGGGCGGCCGCCGCCGCGATCAGCGCGACCGCTTCCTCGCCGTCCCGTACGTCGTCGAGTTGCAGCGCCGGGCCGGCGCTGGAACCGAGCACGACCTCCCCACCGGGCAACGGCTGGAGGGAGAAGACCACCCGGGTGGCGGTGGGCGCGGGCGCGGCGACGTCGGCCAGCAGCGGTGGTCCGTTGCGCTTCAGTCCGACCGGGCCGTGCCAGGTGGACTGCATGAGCGTGTGGCGGAACACCGCGCCCGTGACCGGCGCGGTGCGCAGCAGCCAGCCACGGGCCCCGAAGACCGGCACGTCGCTCCCGGCCTGCTGGGCCAGGCTCCGCGACCACGGCCCCGCCGCGAGCACCACCGCGCCCGCCGGCAGCGGACCGTCGTCCGTGACCACGCCGGTGACCCGGTCGCCGTCCGTCGTCAGACCCCGCACCGGTGTGTGCGTGCGGATCTCGGCGCCCGCGCGGGCGGCCCGCCCGGCCAGGGCCGTGGCCGCCAGCACCGGGTGCAGGGCGTGGGCGCCCTCGACGAGGACCGCGCCCGCCAGGTCGGGCGCGAGACCGGGTTCCAGTTCCCGCAGTTCACGGGGGCCGACCTCGTGGGCCGGGAACCCGGCGTCGGACAGGGCGTGGCCGTGGCCGCGGGCCCGGTCCATGCCCTCCTCGTCCGCGGCGACCAGCAGATAGCCGTGCGGACGGAACCGGAAGGGCACCTCGCTCTCCCGCTCGGCCCGCTCGTAGAAGGCGACCGCCTCGCCGAACAGGCCGCCGCAGGCGGGCAACGGGCTCGGCAGCAGACCACCCTGGTTGCGGCCGGTCGCACCGCCGGCCAGCGGACCGCGCTCCAGGAGCAGCACGTTCAGCCCCTGCCCGGCCAGCCGCTCGGCGGCGGCACAGCCCGCTATGCCGCCGCCGACCACGATCACGTCATGCGCCATGTGATCCGCTTCCTTCCAACGGGTGCTCGAACGCGCGGGTGGGGGCGGGCGCCTCGGGGGCGGTACGCCGTACGGAGTCGCGGGCGATGGAGGCGAGGAGCCGGGGGACGGCGCGCTCGATTCCCACGACCCGTCCCGTCCGCAGCGTGTCCGGTTTCTCGGCCCGGCTGGAGGTGCCCGCCGGGTACAGGTCGTTGACCGCCAGGTCCTCCCGTACCGCCCGTATCCGGCGCAGGAGTTGAGCGGCGACCTCGGTGGGCGAACAGGGCGCGCGGAGGGTGAGGAAGTACGTGTCGAACAGGACCGCCCGGACATCGCGCGGCAGGGTACGGCCGTTGCCCGCCGCCGTCTGGAGCAACGAGGGGGCGTCGGGCACCAGCTTCGTGGCGATGCCCTCGTGCACGACTTCGTTGAGCGCGCACTCCTCGAGCAGGGCGTCGGCCCCGTCGGACCAGGCGGCGGGGAGCCTGCCCCGGAGCAGTGCCCGTACGGGGCCGTAGTCGCGGGCCCAGGCGCCGCTGAACGCGGGGTGGTGCAGCGCCATGCTCGGTCTGACGATCCGGTGGTAGACGTCCCGGGTGCACGACGCCGTGTACAGCAGCATCGCCGAGTAGCCGCGCACCAGGCGCGTCACCGCGGCCACCTCGTCCGGCGGCGCCGGGGCGACGGCCTCGGCGGCCCGTCGGCCCAGTTCCCGCCAGAGCAGGAAGGTGAGCTGGTGGCCGGTGATCCACCGGAACCAGAACAACTCCTCCTCGGAGTCCGCTGCCTTCAGGGGCCCGAGGGCGCCCGGGGCACGCGGGGGCTCCGCATCCGGGCCCGCACCCGGGCCGAGAAGCTCCGCGTACCGGCGGGTCAGGTGAGCGTCGTCGCTGCCGCGCACCGGGTCGGGCGGCAGCACCAGGGGTTCGAGCCCGTAGGCGCGGCCGCCGAACTCGGCGACCCCGGCTTCCAGCAGACCGGTGGTCGAGTTGCCGTCCAGCGCGCTCACCGCCCTTCGGCCTCCGCCGGTATGTGGGTGAACTCGTACTCCAGACCGTTGACGTCATAGGCGTAGAAGCTGCTCACCCCGTCGTCGTCCACGACGATGTCCGTCGAGGGCTCGGGACGGGCGAACACATAGCGTCCGGAGTCGTACAGCCGCTGCCAGCGGTCCCGCCACCGCCGCAGTTCCCCGGCGGTGGCGGCGGTCATGCAGACGTGCTGGAACTGGAGCGTGTCCGGATGCGGAGGGGCGTACGCGGCGGAACGGGTGAACACGTGGAACCGGGTGCCGGCGGCCACCACCTCGGTCAGCCGGGTGATGCCGGGCAGCCGGTCGCGGGTCAGGTCGGAGAAGGTGTCGAGGGTCCAGGCGGCGGTGCCGCCGAAGAAGTCGGTGTACCAGGCGACACAGTTGTCGAGGTCGGCCGTTTCGACCGCCAAGTGGTGCAGTCCGGCTCGCAGGGCGTGGCCGGGCGGTGAGGTTTCGTCCGCGGGGAGGGACACGGGTTCGGTCATCCTTTCCGGTGGTGCACAGGGCGCCGGTCCGTTCGGTTCAGCGGGCGATCGCGTACGCCTGTTCGCCGCGCGGTGACGCGGCGGCGAGCAGCAGGCCGTCGTCCGGTTCGACGCCCACGGCGCACACCTTGCCCAGCGACCAGTCGGGGACGGACACGAGCACGTGGCCGTGGCGGGTGAGGTCGGCCGCGACCTCGTCGGAGCGACGGCTCTCGATCCGTACGCCGAGCGGCCGGTGGGTGCGGGGCGTGAACGAGGACGGCACGTGCTCGGAGTGGAGGGCGAGGGTCTCGGTGGCGCGTTGCAGGTCGAGTCCGAAGTCGGCGTGGGCCAGGAAGAAGCCCAGCGTCCACTGGTCCTGCTGGTCCCCGCCCGGCGTGCCGAACGCCAGCCGGGCCCGGCCGCCCTGGACGACGAGGGTGGGGCTCAGTGTCGTCCGGGGCCGCTTGCCCGGTGCCAGGGAGTTGGGGTGGCCCTCCTCCAGCCAGGCCATCTGGCCCCGGGTACCCAGCGGGAAGCCGAGACCCGGGACCACCGGGGAGCTCTTCAGCCAGCCGCCGCTGGGAGTGGCGGCCACCATGTTGCCGTGCCGGTCGGTGACCGTCAGACAGCAGGTGTCGCCGCGGGCCTCGGTCGCCGCCACGACCGGTGGGACGACCGTGGGCAGTCCGTCGTACAACTGCCCCTGCCAGTAAGGTCCGTCGGGCGGCTCCGCCCGGTCCAGCGGCGGGATGTACGGCGGCCGGCCCGCCGGGGCGCCCGGACGCAGGGTGTCGCAGGCGCGGTCGCCGACCAGCCGGCGGCGGTCGTCGGCGTAGGCGTCGGACAGCAGCGCGGCCAGGGGTACGTCCGTGAAGTCCGGGTCGCCGTACCAGGCCTCCCGGTCCGCGTAGGCCAGCTTGGCGCACTCGATCACGGTGTGCAGATGGCCGGCGCTGTCCAGGCCCATCGCCGCGAGGTCGAACCCCTCCAGCAGGGCGAGCTGCTGGAGGAAGACCGGGCCCTGCGACCACGGGCCCGGCTTGTGCACCTCCAGGCCCCGGTAGGCGCGGCTCACCGTGGCCTCCGTCCGCGGTTCCCAGCGGGCCATGTCGTCGCCGGTGAGCAGGCCCCGGTGCCGCCGTCCCGTGGCGTCCAGTACGCCGGTGCCGCGCAGGTGCGCGTCGATGGCCTCGGCGACGAAACCGCCGTAGAACGCCTGGTGGGCGGCGCGTATCTGCTGCTCACGGCCGGGCCCGGCGGCCTCGGCCTCCTTGAGGATCCGCCGGTAGGTCTCGGCCAGCGCCGGGTTGCGCAGCCGGGAACGGGGGCGGGGCGGTGCGCCGTCCACCAGGTACGTGCGGCCGGACTCCGTCCACTCCTCGCGGAACAGTTCCGCGAGGACGGCGATGGCCTCGGCGGCCTTCGGCAGGACCGGGTAGCCGTCCGCCGCGTAGCCGACGGCGTACTGGAGGACCTGCCCGAGGCGCATCGTGCCGTGCTCCTCCAGCAGCTTCAGCCAGGCCCCGAACGCCCCCGGCACGGTGGCCGGGAGCAGCCCGGAGCCGGGGATCCGGGGCAGGCCGAGGGCCCGGAACGCCGCGGGCGTCGCCGCCTGCGGCATCGGGCCCTGTCCGCAGATCACCCGGGCGTGGCCCGCCGCGGCGTCGAAGAAGAGGATCGGCACGTCACCGCCGGGTCCGTTCAGGTGGGGTTCGACGACCTGGAGGACGAAGCCGGTCGCGGCGGCGGCGTCGAAGGCGTTGCCGCCGGCCTCCAGGGTCGCCATGCCCGCCGCCGAGGCCAGCCAGTGCGTCGAGGCCACCGCGCCGAAGGTGCCCCGCAGCTCGGGACGCGTCGTCACCGCGGCCTCTCAGGCCGAGGCGGCGGGCGAGGGGAGGTCGCTCAGGCTCGCCGCGATCTGCTCGTCCGTGACCGTCGGGTTCTCCAGCGTCCCGGCCAGGAAGGAGTCGAAGGCGGCCAGGTCGAAGTTGCCGTGCCCGGAGATGTTGAACAGCACGACCCGCTCCTCACCGGCCTCGCGGGCGGCCAGCGCCTCGACGAGCGCCGCCTTCAGCCCGTGCGACGACTCGGGGGCGATGACGAAGCCCTCGCTGCGGGCGAAGCGCACCGCCGCGTCGAAGACCTCGGTCTGCGGGAAGGCCCGGGCCTCCACCAGCCCCTGGTCCTTCAGCAGGCACAGGCTGGGCGCGTCGCCGTGGTAGCGCAGGCCGCCGGCGTGGATGCGGCCGGGGATGAAGTCGTGGCCGAGGGTGTGCATGTACAGCGGCGGGGTCAGACCGGTGGTGTCCGGGTAGTCGTAGGCCAGCTTGCCGCGGGTGAGGGTGGGGCAGGCGTCGGGCTCGGCGGCGACGAACCGGGTCCGGGGGCGTTCGCCGCTGAGCCGGTCCGCCATGAACGGGTAGGCGAGCCCGGCGTAGTTGGAGCCGCCGCCGACGCAGCCGATCACCACGTCGGGATACTCGCCCATGATCTCCATCTGCTTCTTCGCCTCCAGACCGATCACGCTCTGGTGCAGCAGCACGTTGTTCATGATGGAGCCCAGCGCGAACTTGGTGTCGTCCCGGCTCAGCGCGTCCGCCACGGCCTCGCTGATGGCGATGCCGATGCTGCCGGGCGAGTCCGGGTTCTCGGCCAGGATCTGCCGTCCGGCCTCGGTCCGCTGCGTGGGCGACGCGAAGACCTGGGCGCCCCAGCTCTGCATCAGCGACTTGCGGTAGGGCTTCTGCTCGTAGGACGCGCGGACCATGTAGACGTTCACTTCGAGGCCGAACAGCGCACCGGCGAACGACAGCGCGGAGCCCCACTGGCCCGCCCCGGTCTCCGTCGTCAGCCGGCGCACGCCCTCCTCGGCGGCGTAGTACGCCTGGACGACGGCGGTGTTCGGCTTGTGGGAGCCGGAGGGGGACACGCCCTCGAACTTGAAGTAGATGTGCGCCGGGGTGTCGAGCGCGCGCTCCAGCCGCTCCGCCCGGACCAGCGGGGAGGGCCGCCAGATCTTGTAGACGTCCCGCACCCGCTCCGGGATCTCCACCCAGCGCTCCTCGGTGAACTCGTCCTCGATGACCTTCTGCGGGAGCAGGTCGACCAGATCGCCGGGCTGCAGCGGGGCCATCGTCACCGGGTTGAGCGGGCCGGGGAGGGGGGCGGGCAGATCGGGAATGATGTTGTACCAGCGGTCGGGCAGATCCGTCTCGGAAAGCAGAACTCGCTTCAGCACCGGTGATTCCCTTCGAGAGCCAGGACATTCCTGTGACGGGATCGTAGATGTGGTGAAAGTCGGGCAGCCTCACCTTTTCTGCTTGATTGACACGATGGCGCTCCACAGATCGGACTAGGCCGAAAGGGGCACGACTCCCGCCGGTCGAACGTGCAGACTGACGCGGGTATGTCGCCGGCCCCAGGTGGAGGGAAACGTGACCGCAGCCGACGCGGATGTCGTACGTGAACTGGAGCGGCGCCGTTTCCACGCCATCGTGGAACGGGACTTCGACGGCTTCGCCGAACTCGTTCACCCCGAGCTCTCCTACACGCATTCCAGCGGCACCCTGGATACGCTCGGATCATTTGTCGGGAAATGCGAGAGCGCCTATTTCGTGTACCACCGCATCGAGCACGTCGTCGACAGCGTGACCGTGGCGGGTGACACCGCCGTAGTGGTCGGCGAAATGCGCGTGCATATGACCGCGGGGGGAGTGCGGAGGCGATTGGACAACCGCTCGCTCGGGGTGTGGGCCCGGATCGACGGCACGTGGAAGCTCCTCGCCCACCAGGCCACCGCGAAGGGGTGACACCGGATCGCACTGCCCGCGGTTCTCACGTCCGCGCCTGAGCGCGCACGCGCGCGTGGCGGCCGTCGGCGCGGGCGGCCCGCGCGCGAGGGGGGCCGGCGCGCCCGGGGCCGGCGAGCCGACGGCCGCCGAGTACCCCGTGTCCCCCGTGCCGGGCGAACCGGAGGTCCTCGGCGACGGGGCCACCCGCGGCGGCACCTGCCACCTGGACGTCGTCGACCGCTGGGGCAACATGGTCGCGGCCGTCCCGAGCGGCGGCTGGCTCCAGTCCAACCCGGTCGTGCCCGGACTCGGCTTCCCCCTCGGCACCCGGCTCCAGATGACCTGGCTGGAGGACGGACTGCCCAACACCCTCACGCCGGCCACGAACCACCCTCACCCCGTCCGTCGCCCTGCGCGGCCCGGTGCGCGGCGGGCTCGACCTCCAGGGCGCGATCGACGCCCCGAACTGGCACAACGACAGCTCTCCCGGCTCCTTCCACCCGCGCGGCATGCGTCCCGGCAGCGTCACCGTGGAGTCCCGCACGGACCCGGCGGTGGTGCGGGAGCTGCGGCGCCGGGGGCACACGGTGACGGTCGGCGGGGCGTGGTCGGAGGGCAGGCTGTGCGCGGTCGCGCGGGACCCGGCCACGAGCGTGCTCTCGGCGGCGGCGAACCCGCGCGGCATGCAGGGCTACGCGGTGGGACGCTGACCTCGCTCCGGAGCCCCTTGTTCATGCGGATATCGCCGGGAGTGCACCGGGCGGGCGGGGTTTGTCAGTGGCACGTGGTCTCATGGAGGGCATGATCGAGCACAACGAAACCATCGAAGAGTTTCTCGCCGGACGCGCCGTCGACGTGGAGGAGGCCGTCCGCAAGGCCGCCGCCCAGGAAATCATGCCGCGCTGGCGCCGGCTCGCCGACCACGAGGTCGACCGCAAGACCGGCCCGCACGATCTGGTGACCGACGCCGACCGGCAGGCCGAGCTGTACCTCACCGAGGTGCTGCCCGCCCTGCTGCCCGGCTCGGTCGTGGTGGGCGAGGAAGCGGTGCACGCCAACCCGGCGTCGTACGAGGGGATACGCGGCGAGGCGCCGGTGTGGATCGTCGACCCGGTCGACGGCACCCGGCAGTTCGTGCACGGCGACGCCGGATTCTGCACCCTGGTCGCCCTCGTGCTGGACGGAGTCGTGCACGCCTCCTGGACGTTCGCCCCGGCCCGCGACCAGCTTGCCACGGCCGTACGGGGACAGGGCGCCTTCCTCGACGGCGCACGGCTGCACGCGGGCTCCCCGGAGACCGGACGTGACCTGCGGGTGGCCACGTCCCACCCGGACTTCACGACCGACGACCAGAAGCGCTCCCTGATCGCCCTCGGGACGGACGGCGTGGCCCCGCGCGCCTGCGGCTCGGCCGGACTGGAGTACCTGGCCGTCGCCCGCGGTGAATCCGACGCCACCGCCTTCACCTGGGAAGCGGCCTGGGACCACGCGGCGGGTCTGCTCCTCGTCGAGGAGGCGGGTGGCGCCCACCTGACCCGGGCCGGCGAACCCTTCCGCATCACCGGCGGCAACGACCTCCCCTTCACCGCGGCCCGCGACGAGGCCACGGCCCGCCGGGTGGCGGGACTGCTGTCGGCCGGAGCCTGACCTCCGGGTCCGCCGTGTCGGCACCGGGTGCGGTGCCACCGGGCGGATGCTGCCCGGGGCGGGGCCCAGGGAGCGTTGGTGCCCCGGCATATCCTGATCCCGAGTCTCCCGGTGGCCCCTGATCGCTCTGGTCGCCTCCGGTTGCCGTCGGCCGACGAAGGGGTTCCGAAGGTGGTGTCGATGCTCGATGTGGTCGTGGTGGGCGCGGGGCCGAACGGGCTGACCGCCGCCGTGGAGCTGGCCCGGCGCGGCTTCTCCGTGGCCCTGTTCGAGGCGAAGGACACCGTCGGCGGCGGCGCCCGCACCGAGGAACTGACCCTGCCCGGCTTCCGGCACGACCCGTGCTCCGCGGCCCACCCGCTGGGCGTCAACTCGCCCGCGTTCCGTGCCCTCCCGCTGGAGCGCTACGGTCTCCGGTGGCTGCACGCGGACCTGCCGATGGCCCACCCCTTCCCCGACGGCACGGCGGCCGTGCTGTCCCGGTCGGTCGGCGAGACGGCCGCCAGTTTCGGCCCGCGCGACGCCGGAGCGTACCGCCGCCTGGTCCAGCCCTTCCTGCCCCGGTGGGACACCCTGGTCCGCGACTTCATGTCCCTGCCGCTCACCGCGCTGCCCCGCGACCCGGTCGGCCTGGCCCGCTTCGGCCTCGTCGGACTGCAGCCCTCCACCTGGCTGATGCGCCGCTTCCGCGACGAGCGGGCCAGGGCCCTGTTCGCCGGGCTCGTCGCCCATGTGATGGCGCCCCTCGGCGGCTTCGCCACCGGCGCCGTCGGCCTGGTCTTCGCCCTCGCCGCGCACGCCCGCGGCTGGCCCGTCGCCCGCGGCGGCTCCCAGGCCATCTCGGACGCCCTCGCCGCCTACCTGGTGGACCTCGGCGGCACCGTCCACACCGACTACGACGTCAAGCGCCTCGACGACCTGCCGCCGGCCCGCGCGTACGTCTTCGACACCTCGCCCACCGCCCTCGCCCGCATCGCCGGCCTCGGCAACCACTACGCGAACTACCGCTACGGCCCCGGAGTCTTCAAGATCGACTATGCGCTGGACGGCCCGGTGCCGTGGACCGCGCCCGAGGCCCGCAGGGCCACCACCGTGCAAATCGGCGCGGACAGCGCCGAGATCGGAGCCGCCCTGCGCGCCGCCTCCCGGGAGGGCCGCGCCCCCGACCCGCCGTTCCTCATCACCGTGCAGCCCGGCGTCGCCGACGCCACCCGTGCCCCGGCCGGCAAGCAGGTCTTCTGGGCCTACGGGCACGTCCCGAGCGGCTGGTCCGGCGACCTGACCGACGCCGTGGAACGCCAACTGGAGCGCTTCGCCCCCGGGTTCCGCGACCGCGTCCTGGCACGCGCCACCGCCGGCCCGCCCGAAATCGCCGCCCGCAACGCCAACTACGTCGGAGGCGACATCGGCTCCGGCGCCGCCTCCGGACTCCAGCTCCTGCTGCGGCCCCGCCCGTCCCTGTTCCCCTACGCCACCCCGCACCCGGCCGTGTTCATCTGCTCGTCGGCCACCCCGCCCGGCCCCGGTGTCCACGGCATGTCCGGGCACAACGCGGCGAAGGCCGTCTGGAGGAGGCTGCGGCAGCCATGACCACCCTCACCCTCGCCCAGGGCGACATCACCCGCGAACGCGCCGACGCCATCGTCAACGCGGCCAACTCCTCCCTGCTCGGGGGAGGCGGCGTGGACGGCGCGATCCATCGCCGTGGCGGTCCGGAGGTCCTTCAGGAGTGCCGCCGCCTGCGCGCCTCCCGGTACGGCAAGGGCCTCGCCACCGGCCAGGCCGTCGCCACCACCGCGGGCCGGCTGGACGCCCGCTGGGTGATCCACACCGTCGGCCCCGTCTTCAGTGCGACCGAGGACCGCTCGCACCTGCTGGCGTCCTGCCACCGCGAGGCACTGCGTGTGGCCGACACGCTCGGAGCGCGGACCGTGGCCTTCCCGGCCATTTCCACCGGTGTGTACGGGTGGCCGCTGGAGGACGCCGCACGTGTCGCGGTGGAGGCCGTGCGGGCGGCTGACACGGCTGTCGAGGAGGTCAGGTTCGTTCTCTTCGACGCCCGGGCCCACGAGGTGTTCGCCGCACGGGTCGGCTGACCCCCACCGGCGGGCCAGCGGACGCCGACGACGCTTTCGCCCCCGCCGGGAGGCCCTGCCCGGGAGCGTGGGGGCGACCGGTCGGCGCGCGGCCTCCATGACCCGATCGGCCGACGCCCAGGGCCCGCTTTCCCGGCCGGTACGCTGCGCGAGTTGCCGTACACACCTCGTCACCCCCACCATGGAGGTCTCGTCCGGAGGCCGACTCGTCCGGCCTCGTCGCCGGGGACGGAAGGGGCGCCGTACATGACCAGGTACTTCGAGAACGGCACCGGTGAACTCGTCCCCGACGCGCTGGCCGGATTCGCCCGCGCTCACCAGGACCTCGTGGACTACGACCTCACGGACGGATACGTCACCGCCCGGCACCCCGCGCCGGCACGGACCGTGGGGCTCCTCTCGGGCGGCGGTTCGGGACACGAACCCCTGCACGCCGGATACGTCGGTGCGGGCATGCTCGACGCCGCCTGCCCCGGGAGGGTCTTCGCCTCTCCGCACAACCGGCAGATCTTCCGGGCCTCCCGCGCGGTGGCAGGACCGGACGGCGTACTGCACATCGTGAAGAACTACACGGGCGACCGGATCAACTTCGGTATCGCGGCCGAGCGGCTCGCCGACGCGGGGATCGCCTGCGGGAGGGTTCTCGTCGACGACGACCTCGCCTCCGACTCCGAGGCCATCGCCGCCGGGCGCCGTGGCACGGGCGCCACGGTCCTGGTGGAGAAGGTCCTGGGCGGCGCCGCGGACACCGGAATGGGACTCGACGCCCTGGTGGACCTCGGCACCTCCGTGGCAGGCCGGTGCCGGACGCTTGCCGTCGCCTCCGCCGCTCACCACGCACCGGTCACCGGTGAGCCGGCCTTCGAGCTGCCGGCCGGCGAACTGGAGTACGGCGTCGGTATCCATGGGGAACGCGCCGACCACACCCGGAGCCAGAAACAGGTCGGCGTGCTGGTGGAGGACATGACGGGGGTGCTGCTGGACGCGCTGCGCCCCGGCCCCGACGATCCGGTCGTAGCCCTGGTCAACGGCCTGGGCTCGGTCACGTCGCTCGAGCTGTACGGCATCTTCGGTGAGCTGGGCCGCGTCCTCGACGCCCGGCGGGTCAGGCTCGCCCGGCACCTCGTCGGCGACTACGTCACGGCACTCGACATGCGGGGCTTCTCCCTTACCCTCATGGTCGCCGACCACGCGGTGCTGGACTTCTACGACGCGCCGGTCCACACCCCGCAGTGGCGGTGGTGAGTGGCCGGTGGCCGAGGGGCCCGGCTCCCGACGGCCCGTGACAGGAGCAGGAGGACGGCATCATGACGACCACCGCTTTCGACACCACACAGACCCGTGACTGGATGCGTCGCTTCGCCGAATCGGTGTACGCCACCGAGGCCGAGCTGACCGAACTGGACCAGAAGGTGGGGGACGGCGACTTCGGGACCAATCTCGCCGCGGGGGTCCGGGCCGCCGGGCTGCTGCTCGACCGGACCGGAGGTCCGGCCGACTCCGCGAAGGAGCTGGGAGCCATGGCCACCGCCTTCCTCGACGAGATCGGTGGTACCAGCGGCCCTCTGTTCGGTCTGTTGTTCCAGGCGTTGAGCAGGGCCGCCGCCGATTCCGCCGCCGATCCCGGCGGCGGGTTGACCACGGGTGCGCTCGCCGAGGGCACCGCCCAGGGCCTGGCCGCCATCCGCCGTGTGGGAGATGCCGTGCCCGGGGACAAGACACTGGTCGATGCGCTGACCCCGGCCGCCGCCGCGTTGCGGGCGGCGGAAGGCACTCCGCCGGCTGCGGCTCTGGCCGCGGCAGCGGACGGCGCATGGCAGGGAGTGCGGGACACCGCGTCCCTGACGGCGCGCAGGGGCCGGGCGAGCTACTTGGGTGACCGGGTGACAGGCATCCCGGACCCCGGAGCGGTGGGCGTCGCCCTGTTCTTCGCCGCCGCCGCCGCGACCGTGCACACCCTGGCGCCTCATCTCTCCACCGGCTGAACGCCGCCCCCCCCCCGCCCGGGCCGGCGCCCTCTACGCGCCGATCCGGCTGTGGACCCACGACAGCAGTTCACCGTCGGCGAGGCTCGTGACCCACAGGTCTGCCTTCTCCGCTTCCGGCCCCGGCGGGCACGGCCCTAGACCGAGGACGCGCAGTCCCGCCCGGCGGGCGGACTCCATGCCGGTCAACGAGTCCTCCACGGCCAGCGCCTCCTCGGGCGGCACGCCGCAGAGCCGGGCGGCCACCTGGTAGACGTCGGGCTCCGGCTTCGGCCGTACGTTCTCGCCGGCGACCACGACGTGGCCGAAGCAGCTGAGAAGCCCGGCCCGGTCCAGACACGACTCCACCACCTCGCGGGGGCAGTTGCTCGCCACGGCGAGGGGGAGGTGGCGGGCGGCCAGCCGGACCAGGGCGGCGGCGCCCGGCATGGTGACGGGGTCCTGGTCGACGAGCGTGGTGAAGGTGTCGAGGAGTGTGCTGGTCAGGTCCTCCACGAGGTCCGGTTTCCCGGTCTCCTCGGCCATGAGCGCGCCGCACTCGGTGTAGTGCATGCCCTTCGCCCGGTCGGCGAACCCGGCAGGCGGTTTGAGGCTGAACGCCCGGAAGGTGATGCTCCGGGCCTCCTGCCAGTGTTGTTCCGTGTCCATCAGGGTGCCGTCGCAGTCGAAGACGATGGCGGCGGGGGACCAGGAAAGGATGCGATGAGCTGTCATGCAACTGCCGTTCTCCAAGGCCGCGCCGACCGGTTCGGTGCCGGGGCGCAGGTGGGTGTCGGGAGGTGAGCGATCCGCTCGTGGACACGAGCGGTGGTGGGGGTGCCGTACGGCTGCCGCGGTCGTGCGAGCGTGACGGAGCGCGCGGTGACGGACGCGGATCGTCGTTCTCGGGCGAACCCCAAAAACATCGTGGTCATTACGTTAATTTCGCTTCTGCGATTTCCGCAATCACCAATTCGAGTGCATGAGAATGTCCCGGCTGAGGGGTGCCGGCCCCTCGTGTGCGGGGTGGAGAAAGAAGTCGGAGCGCTTGGAGGGCGGTCGACGTGCCTGGTGAAAGCTGTTCCCGGGGTGCCGTGACGTCGGCCGGTGTGCGGCTTCCGTGCTCAGCTGAAACGATTCTGTTCAGCGGGGCGGACTCGGTTTGCGTTGCGGTCCGTTCCCACGCATGGCCGAAGAATAATAAGATCTTCGCGCGCTGCGTATGTGCCTCTACGAGTGGTGCCCGACTTTTCCCGTCTTGACGTTGGCGCGTTTGAGCGAAGGTGGAACTGGAGTGCAGGACAGGGCGCGTGCGACCCGTAAAGTGCTGTTGGAGTCGGCAGCACATCTATTCGTCGAACGGGGATATGCGGGAACAAGTGTCAATGACATAAGTGATCACTCGGGAAGAACCAGTGGGGCGATCTATTTCCATTACTCCAGCAAGGAGAAGCTGGCGCTGGCCGTGGTCCGCGAGCGGTTCGCCACCTGGCCGCAGCTCGACGCCGTCTACGCCGGGCCCGGCGTTCCTCCGCTGGAGAAGCTGGTCGGTCTCAGCTTCCGGGTCGCGCAGTCCCTCAGCGAGGACGTCGTCGCGCGTGCCGGTGCACGGCTGTGGGCGGAACGCCACACCATCGAGGCCGACGTGCCCACGCCGTTCGACGCCTGGTCGGTGGCCGCCACCCGGCTTCTCGCGCAGGCCCGCACCAGGGGTGAACTCGCGGAGGGGGTCGAGCCGTCGGCCGCGGCCGTGACGCTCGTGTGCGCGTTCTTCGGGCTCTGCACCCTGACCGACGAGATGCCGGGCGGGCGGAACTGGAGGGAGCGGCTCGACCAGTGGTGGATGCTGGCGCTGCGGTTCCTGCAGGCGGATCCCGACCCGGCCGCTCTGCTCGCCCGGGCACGGGCGGCGATGCCCGCGCAGGGGGAGGGCCCCGCTCCGTGCCCTGCCTGACGGAGTCGAACCGCTCGGCTCCGTAGGCCGGAATTCCGCGCCGTGGCCACGGGGCGGGCCCACGCGACCGTGGCCCGCTCCGCCGGCTTTCCTCCGCCGGCGGTCGCGGTCTGCGGTCCCCGCGCCCGCTGTTCACGGGCGGCACGCCCACAGCGGGATGTGAGCCCGGCCCGGCCCGGGCGGTGCGCGGCGAGCGGCGCCCGCGGGGCCGGCCCGGTCACTCGGCCGCGTCGGTGATCCCGAGCCGCAGATGCTCCACGTGGTACACGGCCTGGTCCAGCAGCTCGGCGACATGGTGGTCGTGCAGCGCGTACACCACGGAACGGCCCCGGCGTTCGCCCACCACCAGGCCCAGGTTGCGCAGCAGCCGCAGCTGGTGCGAGCAGGCCGACTGCTCCATGCCCACCTCCGCCGCCAACTCCGTGGCCGGCAGAGGCCCTTCGCGCAGCCGGGCGAGGATCAGCAGCCGGGACGGGGTGGACAGGGCCTGGAGCGTGGTGGCGACCTTCGCGGCATTGTCCGCGTCGAGGCGGACACGCTCGGCGTCGTCCTGCGCGGGGATGACGGCTCCATGACCCATACGGGCATCCTACCCACCGGTCACGAACGGCCGAATGAATGAACAGATGAATCATTCTTCATGTGTTCCTGTATGGTGGCGGCCGTGTCCACGACTCTCGCTCCCGCACCCCTGCCGTCCACCGAGGTCCCGGCGGGGCGCCGCCGCACCCGCGTGCTCGCCCTCCCGGAGGCGCGATGGGCGCTCGCCTCGCTCGTCGCCTTCCTGGCCGGTCTCGCACTGGACCTCGGCGGGGCGCCGGGCTGGGCGAGCGGTGTCCCCTTCGCGCTCGCCTACGTGTGCGGAGGCTGGGAACCGGCCCTCGAAGGGCTCCGCGCGCTGCGCGGGAAGACCCTCGACGTCGACCTCCTGATGATCGTCGCCGCGCTCGGCGCCGCCGCCATCGGCCAGGTGCTCGACGGCGCCCTGCTCATCGTCATCTTCGCCACCTCCGGCGCCCTGGAAGCCCTGGCCACCGCCCGCACCGCCGACTCCGTACGCGGACTGCTCGACCTCGCGCCCACCACGGCGACCCGGCTGACCGGCACCGGCGAGGAGTCCGTGCCCACCGCCGAGCTCGCCCTCGGCGACGTCCTGCTGGTCCGCCCCGGTGAGCGCATCGGCGCCGACGGCACCGTCCTGGACGGCGTCAGCGAGGCCGACCAGGCCACCATCACCGGCGAGTCGCTGCCGGTCGTCAAACGCCCCGGCGACGAGGTCTTCGCCGGCACCCTCAACGGCACCGGCGCCCTGCGGGTGCGGGTCGGACGCGACCCGGCCGACTCGGTGATCGCCCGCATCGTCGCCCTGGTCGAGGAGGCGTCCCGGACCAAGGCGCCCACCCAGCTGTTCATCGAGAAGATCGAGCAGCGGTACGCGGTCGGCGTGGTGGTGGCCACCCTCGCGGTGTTCGGCATCCCGCTCGCCTTCGGCGAGAACCTCACCGACGCCCTGCTGCGGGCGATGACCTTCATGATCGTCGCCTCGCCCTGCGCGATCGTGCTCGCCACGATGCCGCCCCTGCTGTCCGCCATCGCCAACGCCGGACGGCACGGCGTCCTGGTCAAGTCGGCCGTCGCGATGGAACGCCTCGGCGAGATCGACACGACGGCCCTCGACAAGACCGGCACCCTCACCGAAGGCACCCCCGAGGTGACCGCCGTACGTCCGCTGCCCGGCTCCGGCCTCGACGAGGACGCCCTGGTCGCCCTGACCGCTTCCGCCGAACACGCCAGCGAGCACCCGCTGGCCCGCGCCGTGGTGGCCGCCGCCCGCGCCCGCGCCCTGCCCCTCACCCCCGCCACGGACTTCTCGGCCACCCCCGGCCGGGGCGTCACCGCCACCGTCGCCGGGCACGTCGTGACCGTCGGCCGCGCGGAAGCGGCAGCCGGGGCGGACCGCAGGGCCGACGAGGCGGACGAACGGCCGCTCGGCCCTGACGGCGGTGAGACCCTCGTCCACGTCACCCGCGACGGTGTGCCCGTCGGCACCCTCGCCCTCACCGACCGCCTCCGCCCCGGTGCCCCCGGGGCGACCGCCGGGCTGACCGACCTCACCGGCACCGCGCCCGTCCTGCTGACCGGTGACAACGCGCGCGCCGCCGCCCGGGTGGCCGACGCCACCGGCCTCACGGACGTCCGTGCCGGCCTCCTGCCCGAGGACAAGGCGCATGCCGTGAGGGACCTCCAGGACGCCGGCCGCAAGGTCCTGTTCGTCGGTGACGGTGTCAACGACGCGCCCGCCCTCGCCGCCGCCCACGCGGGCATCGCCATGGGCCGCGCGGGCTCCGACCTGGCCCTGGAGACCGCGGACGCCGTCGTCGTACGGGACGAACTCGCCACCGTGCCCGCGGTCGTACGGCTGTCGCGGACCGCCCGCCGGCTGGTCGTGCAGAACCTCGTCGTCGCCGGCACGGCCATCACCGTCCTGGTCCTGTGGGACCTGATCGGTCACCTTCCGCTCCCGCTCGGCGTCGCCGGCCACGAGGGCTCGACCGTCCTGGTCGGCCTCAACGGGCTGCGGCTGCTGCGCGAGTCGGCGTGGCGGACCGGGGCGGCGCAGGCCGGCTGAGGTTCATGTCGGATTCCCGCGAGACCGGGCCCGGCCCGTGCCCGATGCTGGACCCATGCAGAAGGGGATGCACACCGACACCGAACGCTGCGTCCGCGCCGTCCGGTCCAAGGACGCGCGGTTCGACGGCTGGTTCTTCACCGCGGTCCTGACCACCGGCATCTACTGCAGGCCCAGCTGCCCGGTGGTACCGCCCAAGCCCGAGAACATGGTCTTCCACCCGAGCGCGGCGGCCTGCCAGCAGGCGGGGTTCCGGGCCTGCAAGCGGTGTCGTCCCGACACCAGCCCCGGCTCACCGGAGTGGAACCAGCGGGCCGACGCCGTGGCCCGTGCCATGCGGCTGATCGCCGACGGGACCGTGGACCGGGAGGGCGTGCCCGGGCTCGCCGCCCGGCTCGGCTACAGCACCCGGCAGGTCGAACGCCAACTGCTCGCCGAGCTGGGCGCCGGGCCCCTCGCCCTCGCGCGGGCCCAGCGCGCGCAGACGGCGCGGCTGCTCATCGAGACGACGACCCTGCCGATGGCGGAGATCGCCTTCGCCGCAGGCTTCTCCTCCGTCCGCACCTTCAACGACACCGTGCGCGAGGTCTTCGCCCTCGCCCCGAGCGACCTGCGCGCCCGCGCGCCGAAGCGGACGCCCGGCCCTGCCGCGGCCCCCGGCACCCCCGCCGCTCTGTCGCTGCGCCTGCCGTTCCGGGCCCCGCTCACCCCCGACAACCTCTTCGGTCACCTCGCCGCCACCGCCGTACCCGGTGTGGAGGAGTGGCGGGACGGCGCCTACCGGCGCACCCTGCGGCTGCCGCACGGGCACGGCTTCGTGGCCCTGGCCCCGCGGCCCGACCACATCGCCTGCCGCCTCACCCTCACCGACCCGCGCGACCTCACCGTCGCCATCAGCCGCTGCCGCCGCCTCCTCGACCTGGACGCCGACCCGGTGGCCGTCGACGACCGGCTGCGCACCGACCCGGTTCTCGCCCCCCTCGTGGACAAAGCACCCGGACGCCGGGTCCCACGCGCGGTCGACGAGGCGGAGTTCGCCGTCCGGGCCGTGCTCGGACAGCAGGTCTCCACCGCGGCCGCCCGCACCCACGCGGCCCGCCTGGTCACCGCGTACGGCGAACCGGTGGACGACCCGGACCCGGAGGGCGGACTCACCCACCTCTTCCCGTCCCCCGGGGCCCTCGCGGACCTGGACCCCGGGACCCTGGCCCTGCCCCGCGCCCGCCGCGCCACCTTCGCGACCCTGGTGCGCGTACTCGTGGACGGCAGTCTGCGCCTGGGCGTCGGGAGCGACTGGTCCGAGGCCCGTGCGAAACTCCTCGCCCTCCCGGGCTTCGGGCCCTGGACCGCCGACGTCATCGCCATGCGCGCCCTCGGTGACCCCGACGCCTTCCTCCCCACCGACCTCGGCATCCGCCGTGCCGCCCGGGAACTCGGCCTGCCCTCCACCCCCGCCGCGCTCACCGCGCACGCGGCGGCCTGGCGGCCCTGGCGGGCGTACGCGGTGCAGTACCTGTGGGCGACGGACAGCCACCCGATCAACCTCCTGCCGACATGAGGACGTATGAAGCAGCACACCGTGATCGACAGCCCGTACGGCCCGCTGACGCTCGTCGCCGACGACGGCGGCGTCCTGTGCGGCCTCTACATGACCGGCCAGCGCCACCGCCCCGCGGAGGAGACCTTCGGCGACCGCGTCGACGGCGCGAGGGCCTTCGCCGAGGCCGGGGAACAACTGGAGGCCTACTTCGCGGGCGGGCTGAGGGAGTTCACCCTGGAACTGCGCCCGCACGGCACCCCGTTCCAGCGCCGGGTCTGGGACCTGCTGGCGGGCATCCCCTACGGCGAGACCCGCACCTACGGTGAACTCGCCGAGGACCTCGGCAACCCGAAGGCGTCCAGGGCCGTCGGACTGGCCAACGGCCGCAACCCGATCGGCATCGTCATCCCCTGCCACCGGGTCGTCGGCGCGAGCGGCGGCCTCACCGGATACGGGGGCGGCCTGCAGCGCAAGCAGCGACTGCTGGAGCTCGAGCGGGGCCCGGGCCTGTTCCAGCAGCCACCGCTCCCCGGCTCCGTCGGGAACCCCCGCACCGGCGGGACACGGACGACGGGGGCCGCCCGGGAGTGAAGGCGCCCCCGCCGCGGTCCGCACGTCGCGGGACCCCTGCCGTCCCCGAGCAGCGTCTCGGGGGCGAACACGGCGCTCGGCGCGGCCAGGACGAGGACCGGCTCCGGGCCGGTGGCCGCGGTCCGGTAGGGAGCGGAGGGCACCGGGATCGAGCCGCGTGGCCGAACCGTTCGTACACCAACCGGTGGTGCCTGCGTTCAGACCCCGTGTCGTCCGCCACGGAAGGCCTGACGGAAGACACAGTCGTGGTGTCACCGGGTGCCCGTCGCGGCACCCGGCGGACTCCCGGAGTCCGTCGAATCCCGGTCGGGCCGGCCTCGGCCGGCCTCAGTACGCTCGACGCCCCTCCTCCAGCTCCGCGGTGCCCGAACCGTCGGCGAGGACGTCCAGGGCGGCCAGCACACGGCGCCCGAGGGGAGCGGAGAGACAGTCGGTCAGCTCCTCGCGCGGCACGAGCCGCCAGGACAGCAGTTCGGATTCCTGGAGGCGGATCGCCGCGAGGTCTTCCGCGCCGAGCACTCCGCCGTCGTACAGGTACGCCACCACCGGCGGCCGCCCGGGTCCGCGCGCCCAGTCCACGACGAGCAGCCGTCCGAGCTCACGGTCCAGCCCGATCTCCTCGGCCGTCTCGCGCCGCGCCCCCTGCCGGGGGGTCTCGCCCTCGTCCGACTCGATCGTGCCGCCGGGCAGCGCCCACCCCTCACGGTAGTTCGGCTCGACGAGCAGCACGCGGCCCTCGCCGTCCCGGAAGAGGGCGCCGGCGCCGGCGAGGACCCGGGGGAGCGAGGCGATATAGGTGGCGTAGTCCTGAACGTCCTGTGCGATGGTCATGCGGGAAGGGTAGTGGCGGCGAACGGCCCCCACCGCGGCCGGAAGCCCGGCCGGCCAGGGCGCACGGCAGCACACGCGGGCCCCGCGCCCGGCCACCGGACGGCGCACGCGCCGGGAGCGCGGCGGCCCCGGCCCGGCGCCCGCCTCGCGCCCGGTGCGACCGGCCCTAGTCCTCGACGCCGTTCCACGGGCTGGGCAGGGGCATGACGGTCCGGGGCGCCGAGGACTAGGGTCGGTGGTGGCGCGGCTGACCCGGTATGCGTACGGGCCCGGAGAGCAAGGGGATGGCGGAAGTGGCGGACGCTGCAGTGAGCGGTACCCGACCGGCACGGTCGGCAGGAGCGGCACGGTCCGCACAGCCCGAAGCGTCGGTGCGGCGGGTGCTCGTCGCCGCGGACAAGTTCAAGGGGTCGCTGACGGCCGTGGAGGTCGCCGAGCGGGTGACCGCCGGGCTGCGCGGGGTGGTGCCCGGCCTCGAGGTCGAGGCGCTGCCCGTGGCCGACGGAGGCGACGGCACGGTGGCCGCGGCGGTCGCGGCCGGGTTCGACCGGCGGGAGGTACGGGTCACCGGTCCCCTCGGCGACGAGGTCACCGCGGCGTTCGCGCTGCGCGGCGACACCGCCGTGGTGGAGATGGCGGAGGCCAGCGGACTCGCGCGGCTGCCGGGCGGCGTCCTCGCACCGCTGACGGCGTCCACGTACGGATCCGGCGAGCTGCTGACGGCCGCGCTGGACGAGGGCGCGCGCACCCTGGTGTTCGGGGTGGGCGGCAGCTCCGGCACGGACGGTGGCAGCGGCATGCTGGCCGCGCTGGGCGCCCGCTTCCTGAAGGCCGACGGCGAGCCGGTGACGCCGGGCGGCGCAGCTCTCGCCGAACTGGCCTCGGCGGACCTGTCGGGCCTGGACCCGCGCCTCGGCGAGATCGGGTTCGTGCTCGCCAGTGACGTCGACAACCCGCTGACCGGCCCGAAGGGCGCCGCGGCGGTCTACGGCCCGCAGAAGGGCGCCTCCCCCGAGGACGTACAGCGGCTGGACGCGGCGCTCGCGCACTTCGTGAAGGTGCTGGAGGAGCCGGCCGGGGCCAGGGCCACGGAGCTCGCCGCCGCGCCGGGGGCCGGCGCGGCCGGCGGCATCGGGTACGGCGCGCTGCTCCTCGGGGCCCGGTTCCGGCCCGGTATCGAGGTCATGCTGGACGTCCTCGGCTTCGCGCCCGCGGTGGAGCGTGCCGACCTCGTGATCACCGGGGAGGGCTCGCTGGACGAGCAGACCCTGCACGGCAAGGCCCCGGCAGGGGTGGCCGCGGCGGCCCGTGGAGCCGGCAAGGAGGTCGTCGCGGTGTGCGGGCGGCTCGCGCTGCCGCCGGAGGCGCTGGGGAGGGCGGGGATCCGGCGGGCGTACGCGCTGACCGATCTCGAGCCGGACGTGGCGACGTGCGTCGCGCAGGCGGGCCCGCTCCTGGAGCGCACCGCGGAGCGGATCGCCCGGGACTTCCTGAGCTGAGGCCGCCCGGCCGCGCCGTGCCAGAGGGCTCTGCTCCCTGGCCCCCCGGCCCGTGCCCCTCCACCACCCGACTACGGCCTGTGGCGCAGGTGGCGTCGTCGTCCGCAGGGCATTCGCGCGGCGTCATGGGGGTCCCCCTGCTCGAGCGAAGCCGAGAGCTCGGGGGAGCGTGCTCCGGGCGTGCCGCCCAAAAGCCCTCGTACCGGACGTACCCGGGCTTTCGGGCGGTGCGGCGGGAGTGCCCGCCGGGCGTCGCGCGGCACGCGCCCCGTTCGCAGCAGGCCCCGGCTCGGTGGAAAAGCACGGGCAGAGCGGCCCGGCCGCTCTGCCCGTGCTCCGGCTCCGGAAGGCCGGCTCGGGGGCCGGGAAGACCGGGCCGGCAGGCTGTCCTCCCGAGCCGGATGGTGGGTCGGGCGAAGGCCCGGGGCGGAGCCGTCGGCAGGGTCCGCACCCACGCCGGGGGCCCGCACGACAAAGGGCCCCGGACCCCACAGGGTCCGAGGCCCGGAGCGGCGGGCGTTACGGCTGCGCCGCCCGTGCCTCGCGCCGGTTGTCGCGGAAGTTGTTCACCCGGCGAGCCGTGGCGAACAGCGGGATCACCGCGCCCAGCACCAGCTGCAGCGCGCAGCCGGTCTGCAGGAGCAGCTGGCCGCTCGGGGCGTCGAAGGCCCAGGCCGCCAGGAGGCCCATGGCCAGCACGATCCAGGAGAGCATCGCGACCGCGAGGGGGCCCCGAGGCTTCGGGTACTCGACCCTGCTCACCATCAGCCAGGCGGTGCCCAGCACGGCCAGCACCGTCGCCACGAACGGCAGCTCGAGGAGCACGATCGAGACGACGGTCAGCGCACCGAACGGGGACGGCATGCCCTGGAAGGTGCCGTCCTTGACGGTGACGCAGGAGAACCGGGCAAGTCTCAGCACCACCGCCAGCAGCACCACGATCGCCCCGACCGCGGCCACCTTCTGGTGCGCGTCGTCCGCGACCATGCCGTAGACGAGGACGAAGTACGCCGGGGCCAGACCGAAGCTGATCAGGTCCGAGAGGTTGTCGAGCTCCGCGCCCATGGGGGAGGAGCGCAGCTTGCGGGCCACCAGGCCGTCGAACAGGTCGAAGACCGCCGCGCACAGCATGAGGATCACGGCCGTGGCCGCGCTGTGCCGGGCCATCCCGGTCTCCTGGCTGCCCGTGAGGTGCGGGATCAGGATGCCGGTGGTGGTGAAGTACACGGCCATGAAGCCGCAGGTGGCGTTGCCGAGGGTGAGGGTGTCCGCTATCGACAGGCGGAGAGAGAGGGGCATCTCCTCCTCGTCGTCCGCCTCCTCGGCGCCGGGCACCCAGCCGGTACTGGTCTTCTCCGGATCAATCACGGTCAATGCGAGTCACCCCAGCCACGGTCTTCTGGCCCACCTCGACGTCGATCTCCACGCCCTCGGGCAGGTAGAGGTCGACGCGGGAGCCGAACCGGATGAGACCGATCCGCTCGCCCTGCTCGACCTTGGTGCCCTCGGGCAGGTAGGGCACGATGCGACGGGCGACCGCACCGGCGATCTGGATCATCTCGATGTCACCGAGCTCGGTGTCGAAGTGCCAGACGACGCGCTCGTTGTTCTCGCTCTCCTTGTTGAAGGCGGGAACGAATCCACCGGAGATGTGCTCGACCGACGTCACCGTGCCGGCCAGCGGCGCGCGGTTGACGTGAACATTGAGCGGGCTCATGAAGATCGCGACGCGGGTCCGGCCGTCCTTCCACGGCATGATGCTCTGCACCACACCGTCGGCGGGCGAGATGACCCGGCCCCGGGTGATCTCGCGCTCGGGGTCGCGGAAGAACCACAGCATCCCCGCCGCGAGAGCGGTGACGGGGACGGCTACGGCCTTGGCGGCACCCGAACGGCGGGCGCGGACCAGGCTGACGGCTGCGGTGGCGACGGTCGGCAGGAGCCACGGCGATGCTCCGCGCGCGAGGCGCACGCCGGCGAGGCTGTCGCGAGATGCAGAGGTTTGGCTGTGGGGCATGGATGACCTTCGTAGCGGATAGTGCCGCGCACATGGACGGGGGACGGCGGCTTTCCGGCGATCGTAGCGGCTCCGGGCGACAACTGGGTAAGCCAGTCAGTCGAGTCGATGGCCGGAGGGTGCTGACGGGGTGTGATCCTGTAGCCCACGAAAACACCCCGTATCCGGACATTCATCCCTGGAATCGATACTCTTCGAGCAGTCTGCGGCCGATGATCATTTTCTGGATCTCGGCGGTGCCCTCGCCGATCAGCAGCATCGGCGCCTCGCGGTAGAGGCGCTCGATCTCGTACTCCTTGGAAAAGCCGTAGCCGCCGTGGATCCGGAAGGCGTCCTCCACGACCTCCTTGCAGTACTCGGACGCGAGGTACTTGGCCATCCCTGCTTCAAGGTCGTTTCGTTCTCCGGAGTCCTTTTTGCGTGCGGCGTTCACCATCATCGCATGCGCCGCCTCCACCTTGGTAGCCATCTCCGCGAGCTTGAACTGAATGGCCTGGTGCTGGGCGATCTGCTTGCCGAAGGTGTGTCGCTGCTGGGCGTAGCGGACGCCGAGCTCGAAGGCGCGCTGGGCGACACCGCAGCCGCGTGCCGCCACATTGACCCGGCCGACCTCGACGCCGTCCATCATTTGGTAAAAACCGCGGCCGGTGGCCCCGCCGAGCACGCGGTCCGCCGGAACGCGCAGGCCGTCCATGATGAGCTCGGTCGTGTCGACGCCCTTGTAGCCCATCTTGTCGATCTTGCCCGGGATGGTCAGTCCGGGCCGGACCTCGCCGAATCCGGGCTCCTTCTCCACCAGGAAGGTCGTCATCGACCTGTGCGGCGCCGCAGCCGTCTCCGAAGGGGAGTGTCCTTCGTCACTCCTGACGAGGACGGCCACCAGGGACGACGTGCCGCCGTTCGTCAGCCACATCTTCTGGCCGTCCAGGACGTACTCGTCGCCGTCCCTCACCGCCTTCGAGGAGATCGCCGACACGTCGGAACCCAGCGCCGGCTCCGACATGGAGAACGCGCCCCGGACGTCGCCGGCCGCCATGCGCGGCAGGAAGTGGTCCTTCTGCTCGTCCGTACCGTGCTGCTTGATCATGTACGCCACGATGAAGTGCGTGTTGATGATGCCGGACACCGACATCCAGCCGCGCGCGATCTCCTCCACGCACAGGGCGTAGGTGAGGAGCGACTCGCCCAGGCCCCCGTACTCCTCGGGGATCATCAGGCCGAACAGGCCGAGTTCCTTCAGGCCGTCGACGATCTGCTGCGGGTACTCGTCGCGGTGCTCCAGGCCGGTCGCGACCGGGATGATCTCCTTGTCCACGAAGTCCCGGACGGTGGACAGGATCTCCCGCTGGACGTCCGTGAGGCCGTGGGTCTGGGCGAGACGGCTCATCTCTTACTTCTCCTGCTGCTCGGGTTCGGATCCAGGGGTGTCGCCCGGCAGGGGCGTCGTCCGAGGGCGGTGGTGGGAGACGGACGGCCGGCCGGGCTGCTCGCCGCCGCGCTCCTCGATGTACGTCCGGGTCGGCACCATCACCTTGCGGCGGAACACGCACACCAGGGTGCCGTCCTGCTTGTGCCCCCTGGTCTCGACGTGCACGATGCCGCGGTCGTCCTTCGACCTGGACGGCCACTTGTCGAGCACGGTCGTCTCGCCGTAGACCGTGTCGCCGTGGAAGGTCGGCGCCACGTGCTTCAGCGACTCGATCTCCAGGTTGGCGATCGCCTTCCCGGAGACGTCCGGTACCGACATGCCGAGCAGCAGCGAGTAGACGTAGTTCCCCACGACGACGTTCTTGCCGAAGTCCGTCGTCCTCTCCGCGTAGTGGGCGTCCATGTGGAGGGGGTGGTGGTTCATGGTGAGGAGGCAGAAGAGGTGGTCGTCGTACTCCGTGACCGTCTTCCCGGGCCAGTGCTTGTAGACCGCGCCGACCTCGAACTCCTCGTAGGTGCGTCCGAACTGCATGCCGCTCAGGCCTCCGGGATCTCGAACGTGCTGGTGCGCCGCATACCGGCGGCGCGGCCCTTGCCGGAGACGACCAGGGCCATCTTGCGGCTGGCCTCGTCGATCATCTCGTCGCCGAGCATCGCCGAGCCCTTCCTGCCGCCCGCCTCGGACGTGTGGTAGTCGTACGCGTCCAGGATCAGCTCGGCGTGGTCGTAGTCCTCCTGGGAGGGCGAGAAGATCTCGTTGGACGCCTCGACCTGGCCCGGGTGCAGCACCCACTTGCCGTCGAAGCCGAGGGCCGCGGCCCGCCGCGCGACCGCGCGGTAGCCGTCGACGTTGCGGATCTGCAGGTAGGGGCCGTCGATCGCCTGGAGGTTGTTGGCGCGGGCGGCCATCAGGATCTTCATCAGGATGTAGTGGTAGGCGTCCGCCGGGTAGCCGGGCGGCTGCTCGCCCACGACCAGCGACTTCATGTTGATCGACGCCATGAAGTCGGCCGGGCCGAAGATGATCGTCTCGACGCGCGGGGAGGCCTGCGCGATCTCGTTGACGTTGTTCAGGCCCCGGGCGTTCTCGATCTGCGCCTCGATGCCGATGCGGCCGACCTCGAAGCCCATGGTCTTCTCGATCTGGGTCAGCAGGAGGTCCAGGGCGACCACCTGCCGGGCGTCCTGGACCTTCGGCAGCATGACGCAGTCGAGGTTCGGGCCGGCGCCCTCGACGACGGTCACGACGTCGCGGTACGTCCACTCGGTCGTCCAGTCGTTGACCCGGACCACACGCGTCTTGCCGGTCCAGTCGCCCTCGTTGAGGAACTTGACGACGGTGTGCCGCGCCTCGGGCTTGGCGAGCGGGGCGCAGGCGTCCTCCAGGTCGAGGAAGACCTGGTCCGCCGGGAGCCCCTGGGCCTTCTCCAGGAAACGCGGGTTCGAGCCCGGCACCGCCAGACAGGAGCGCCGGGGGCGAAGCCGGTTGGCCTGGGGCGAGGGAGTCGTCATGCGGGGACCTCCAGGGGGTCGAGCTTGTTCGCGGTGCGGATCTCGTCGACGATACGGCCGATGATCCCGGTGATGTCGAAGTCCTTCGGGGTGAAGACGGCGGCCACTCCGGCGGCCCTGAGCTGCTCGGCGTCGGCGTTCGGGATGATCCCGCCGGCGATCACCGGGATGTCGGCCGCGCCGGCCTCGCGCAGCCGCTCCAGCACGTCCGGCACCAGCTGGGCGTGGGAACCGGAGAGGATGGACAGGCCCACCGCGTGCACGTCCTCCGCGAGGGCGGCGTCCACGATCTGCTCCGGCGTGAGCCGGATGCCCTGGTAGACCACCTCGAACCCGGCGTCGCGGGCCCGCACGGCGATCTGCTCGGCGCCGTTGGAGTGACCGTCCAGGCCCGGCTTGCCGACCAGGAAGCGCAGCTTGCCGACGCCGAGGTCGCGTGCCGTCACCTCCACCTTGCGGCGGACGTCGGCGAGCGCCGAGCCCTCCTCGGCGGGGACGGCGACCGGCGCGGAGGACACCCCGGTCGGGGCGCGGTACTCGCCGAACACCTCGCGCAGGGCGCCGGCCCACTCGCCGGTCGTGGCCCCCGCGCGGGCGCACTCCAGGGTCGCCTCCATCAGGTTGCCGTCACCCTTCGCGGCCTCCTTCAGCGCCTCCAGCGCCTTGCAGGGGCGCGGGTGGTTGAACGGCGGCTGGTAGCGCGTGTCGCGCCAGTTCCGCAGCGCCGCCACGACCCGGGCCTCGACCGCCGGGTCCACCGTGTGGATCGCGGTGTCGAGGTCGGCGGTCAGCGGGTTCGGCTCGGTGCCCTCGAAGGCGTTGACACCGATGATCTTCTCCTCGCCCGACTCGATCCGGGCCCGGCGGGCGGCGTGCGAGGAGACCAGCCGGGACTTCAGGTAGCCGGACTCGACGGCGGCCATCGCGCCGCCCATCTCCTCGATCCGTCCCATCTCGGCCAGCGACGCCTCGACCAGCTCGTCCACCTTCGCCTCGACCACCTTGGAGCCCTCGAAGAGGTCCCCGTACTCCAGCAGGTCGCTCTCGTAGGCGAGCACCTGCTGGATGCGCAGCGACCACTGCTGGTCCCAGGGGCGGGGCAGGCCCAGGGCCTCGTTCCAGGCCGGCAGCTGGACGGCGCGCGCGCGTGCGTCCTTGGAGAGGGTCACGGCCAGCATCTCCAGCACGATCCGCTGGACGTTGTTCTCCGGCTGCGCCTCGGTCAGGCCGAGGGAGTTGACCTGGACGCCGTAGCGGAAGCGGCGGTGCCTGGGGTCCTCGATGCCGTACCGTTCGCGCGTGACGCGGTCCCAGATCCGGCCGAAGGCGCGCATCTTGCACATCTCCTCGACGAAGCGGACACCCGCGTTCACGAAGAACGAGATGCGGCCGACGACGTCGCCCATGCGCTCCGGCGGCACCTGGCCGCTGTCGCGCACGGCGTCGAGCACCGAGACCGCCGTGGACATCGCGTACGCGATCTCCTGGACCGGTGTGGCGCCCGCCTCCTGCAGGTGGTAGCTGCAGATGTTGATCGGGTTCCACTTCGGCATGTGGGAGACCGTGTACGCGATCATGTCCGTCGTCAGGCGCAGGCTCGGTCCCGGCGGGAACACGTGCGTGCCGCGCGACAGGTACTCCTTGACGATGTCGTTCTGGGTCGTCCCCTGGAGCCGGGTGAGGTCCGCGCCCTGCTCCTCGGCGACGACCTGGTAGAGCGCCAGCAGCCACATGGCGGTGGCGTTGATCGTCATCGAGGTGTTCATCTGCTCCAGGGGGATGTCCTGGAACAGCCTGCGCATGTCGCCGATGTGCGAGACCGGCACCCCGACCCGGCCGACCTCACCGCGGGCGAGGACGTGGTCGGGGTCGTAGCCGGTCTGCGTCGGCAGGTCGAACGCCACCGACAGGCCGGTCTGGCCCTTGGCGAGATTGCGCCGGTACAGCTCGTTCGACGCCTCGGCCGTGGAGTGGCCGGCGTAGGTCCGCATGAGCCACGGACGGTCCTTCTGACGCTCTGTCATCCAACGGCCCTCAGATGTTCCGGAAGCGGTTGATGGCGTCCACGTGCCGGGCGCGCTTGGCGTGGTCGCGGACGCCCAGACCCTCCTCGGGAGCCAGGCACAGCACGCCGACCTTGCCCTGGTGGAGGTTGCGGTGCACGTCGTGGGCGGCCTGGCCGGTGTCCTCGAGGGAGTACACCTTCGACAGGGTGGGGTGGATCCTGCCCTTGGCGACGAGCCGGTTGGCCTCCCAGGCCTCACGGTAGTTGGCGAAGTGCGAGCCGACGATCCTCTTCAGGGACATCCACAGGTAGCGGTTGTCGTACTCGTGGTGGTAGCCCGAGGTGGAGGCGCAGGTGACGATGGTGCCGCCCTTGCGGGTGACGTACACCGAGGCGCCGAAGGTCTCGCGGCCCGGGTGCTCGAAGACGATGTCGACGTCCTCGCCGCCGGTGAGTTCACGGATGCGCTTGCCGAAGCGCTTCCACTCGCGCGGGTCCTGGGTGTGCTCGTCCTTCCAGAACCGGTAGCCCTCGGCGGTGCGGTCGATGATCGCCTCGGCGCCCATCGCCCGGCAGAGGTCCGCCTTCTGCTCGCTGGAGACGACGCAGATCGGGTTGGCCCCGCCGGCCAGCGCGAACTGGGTGGCGTAGGAGCCGAGTCCGCCGCTCGCACCCCAGATGAGCACGTTGTCGCCCTGCTTCATGCCGGCGCCGTTGCGGGAGACCAGCTGCCGGTAGGCGGTGGAGTTGACCAGTCCGGGAGCGGCGGCCTCCTCCCAGCTCAGGTGGTCCGGCTTCGGCATCAGCTGGTTGGACTTGACCAGCGCGATCTCCGCCAGGCCGCCGAAGTTGGTCTCGAAGCCCCAGATCCGCTGCTCCGGGTCGAGCATCGTGTCGTTGTGGCCGTCGGACGACTCCAGCTCGACGGAGAGGCAGTGCGCGACCACCTCGTCGCCGGGGTGCCAGGCGTTGACGCCGGGGCCGGTGCGCAGCACGACGCCCGCGAGGTCGGAGCCGATGATGTGGTACGGCAGGTCGTGGCGCCGGGTGAGCTCGCTGAGCTTGCCGTAGCGCTCCAGGAAGCCGAAGGTCGACAGCGGCTCGAAGATCGACGTCCACACCGAGTTGTAGTTGACCGAGGAGGCCATCACGGCCACCAGGGCCTCACCCGGGCCGAGTTCGGGCACGGGCACGTCGTCGAGGTGGATCGACCTGCGGGGGTCCTTGTCGCGGGTGGCGAGCCCGGAGAACATCTCCGTCTCGTCCTTGTGCACGGTGATCGCACGGTACGACTCGGGCAGCGGGAGGGCGGCGAAGTCCTCCGACGTGGAGTCGGGCGACTGGATCGCGGCCAGGATGTCCTTGACGGTCACGGTGTTGCCTCCGGCGGGTCGGGGCCTCCCCTGGTCGAGCGAAGCCGAGAGCTCGGAAAAACCCCGGGGAGGGGCGCTGAGGGTTGCGTCGGTGCTGCTGGGGGTGGGAGGGGGATGCCGTCGGTTCGGCGGTGGTGCTTCGGCAGCGCTTGGTGGCGCGGGAGGGTGCCTGTGACGCAGGCGTCCGGGCGGGCAGGCCTTCCGGCTTGCTGGGACAGCCGGCGCACGAGGGGTCTCTGCGCGCCGACCGCCCGGACTCCTTCAACGTATGGCACCCCGTGACAGCACGCAAGGCACTGGGTGCCATGAATCGGTCTCAGATGAAATCTTTACGTAACACATGAGCGATGATCGATCGAACGGGATCCGCGGAGGGCGCGAAAAGCGGCCCTGACATGGCAAAACGGCCACCCCGCGGGGTGGCCGTCATCACAGCGGTGAGGGCGTGCTCAGCGCTCCTTCAGGGCCCGCTCGATGGTGCGCATCACCTCGTCCAGCGGGGCGTCGGTGCGCGCGACCGTCACCAGCACCTCGCCCCGGGCGGACACCGACGCGGCCGGCGGCCTCGGCGGCGCCGTGCGGCGGCCCGCCATGATCCCGCTCCCGAAGGTCTTGCGGACGATCGAGAAGGCGTGGTCGAGCTCCGTCTCCACGTCGCCTTGGCCGTCCGCCCTGAGCCAGCGCCGCAGCACGTGGTTGTGCGCGGTGACGACGGCGGACGCGGCGACCTCCGCCAGCAGCGGGTCGTCGCCCGCGTCGTCGTCGTGCGCGTGCTCGTCGAAGTGGCCGAGCAGGTAGCGGGTGAAGAGGCGCTCGTAGCGGGCCACCGACGCGATCTCCGCCTCGCGCAGGGTGGGCACCTCGCGGGTCAGCCGGTAGCGGGCGACCGAGATCTCCGGCCGCGCCGCGTACATCCGCATGACCTCCTTGATGCCGCGGCACACCGTGTCGAGTGGATGCTCGTGCGCCGGCGCCGCGTTGAGCACCGCCTCGGCGCGCACCAGGGTGTCGTCGTGATCCGGGAAGATCGCCTCTTCCTTGGAGCGGAAGTGCCGGAAGAAGGTGCGCCGGGCGACTCCGGCCGCGGCCGCGATCTCGTCGACGGTGGTGGCCTCGTACCCCTTGGTCGCGAACAGCTCCATCGCGGCGGCCGCCAGTTCCCGGCGCATCTTCAGCCGCTGGGTGGCGGCTCGCGTGCCTGCGGCGCGTTCCGGCGGCTCGGTCGTGGCGGGTGTACGGGAGGACCTGGCGGGCTGGGACATGCCCCGAACGTACTGCATGCGCGCAGCTCGCCGCGCCCGGCCGGGAACTCCCCCGCCCTCGGGGGGCAGGGGAGCGGTGCGGTCCGCGGGGGGCGGGAACCGGCCGGGTTCCAGCAGCCCGCCCCACTGGCCGTCGCCGCGGTGGCGGTCGGCCGGGCGGTGCGGGTGATCAGCGCTTGGCATGTTCGCGGAAGCCACGGCCGGACTTGCGGCCGAGGCAGCCCGCGGCCACCAGGTGCTCCAGCAGCGGTGCCGGGGCCAGCCCCGGGTCGCGGAACTCGCGGTGCAGCACCTTCTCGATCGCGAGCGAGACGTCCAGCCCGACCACGTCCAGCAGCTCGAACGGACCCATCGGGTAACCGCCGCCCAGCTTCATCGCGGCGTCGATGTCGTCGATGTCGGCATAGTGCTCCTGCACCATCTTGACCGCGTTGTTGAGGTACGGGAACAGCAGCGCGTTGACGATGAACCCGGCCCGGTCGCCGCAGTCCACGGGGTGCTTGCGGATCGCGTGGCAGACCTCGCGCACCGTCGCGTGGACGTCGTCCCCGGTCAGCACCGTACGGACCACCTCGACCAGCTTCATGGCAGGCGCCGGGTTGAAGAAGTGCATGCCGACCACGTCCTGCGGACGCGAGGTCGCGCGGGCACAGGCGATCACGGGCAGCGAGGAGGTGGTGGTGGCGAGCACCGCTCCCGGCTTGCACACCTTGTCCAGCGTCCCGAACAGCTGCCGCTTGACCTCCAGGTCCTCGGCGACCGCCTCGACCGCCAGATCCACGTCGGCGAAGTCGTCGTAGGAGCCCGTCGGCCGGACCCGCTCCAGAGCCTGGGCGGCGGCCTCGGCGGTCATCCGTCCCTTGTCGACGGAGCGCGCCAGCGACTTCCCGATCCGGGCCCTGGCCGCCTGCGCCTTCTCCGTGCTGCGTGCGGCGAGGACCACGTGGTAGCCGGCCTTGGCGAACACCTCGGCGATCCCCGAGGCCATGGTGCCCGAGCCGGCCACGCCCACCGAACGGACCGGCCGACCCCCGGTGGGCCGGCCGCCCTCCGACGGGGTCAGCGCGTCCCGCGCGACGGCGGCGCTGCCCGGCTCCTCGTACGTGTAGAAGCCGCGCCCCGCCTTGCGCCCCGTCAGGCCCGCCTCGCTCAGCTGCCTGAGGATCGGGGCCGGCGCGTGCAGCCGGTCGTGGGACTCCGTGTACATGGCCTCCAGGACCGTGCGCGCGGTGTCGACGCCGATCAGGTCGAGCAGCGCCAGGGGGCCCATCGGCAGACCGCAGCCCAGCCGCATCGCGGCGTCGATGTCCTCGCGGGACGCGTAGTGCGCCTCGTACATCGCGGCGGCCTGGTTGAGATAGCCGAACAGCAGCCCGTCGGCGACGAATCCGGGCCGGTCGCCGACCGCGACCGGCTCCTTGCCCAGGTCCAGGGCCAGGTCGGTGACCGCGGTGACGGCCCCCGGCGAGGTCAGCACCGAGGAGACGACCTCCACCAGCTTCATCGCCGGGGCCGGATTGAAGAAGTGCAGACCCAGCACGCGCTCGGGGCGGGCCGAGTCGGCGGCGAGGCGGGTGACCGACAGGGCGTTGGTACCGGTCGCCAGGATCGTCTCCGGCCGCACCACGGCGTCGAGTTCCCGGAAGACCTGCTGCTTGGCCTCGTACGACTCCGGCACCACCTCGATCACCAGATCGGCGCCGGCCGCCGCCACGACGTCGGTGGAGGTGGTCACGCGGGCCAGCAGCTCCGTGCGCTGCTTCGCGGTGAGCCGGCCGCGCTCCACGGCGCGGGCCGTCGAGGACTCCAGGGCGGCGACGCACCGCGCGGCCTGGGCCGCACTGATGTCGATGCCGACGACGTCGCGGCCGGCCCCGGCGAGGACCTCGGCGATGCCGGTGCCCATCGTGCCGAGGCCGACCACGGCGACGGTCCGGAGCGGGGACACGGAAGCGCCGGACCGGGGGGACAGGGGGGACGGGGGAGTGGCCATCGAGGGACTCCAGGAATGAGGGTGACGACGGAAAACGCGCCCGGGTGCGCCGAAGGGCGCACCGGGTGCGTGCGTACGGAAGGGCGGGTGATGCCGGGCTGCGAGCGCACACGCCCGGTGCCGTCACGACGGGCGCGCACACGCCCGGGAACGGCGGTTCCGACCGGCCCTGTCCCGAGGCCGGGCCGTACTGCGGTACACGCGTACGAGTACCGAACCGACTGCACTCGCGGTGGCTGCGTCACCAAACCACCGTGAGGAGAAACGAACAGCGGGAACGCGAGTGGGTAACTCGCTCGATTGAGCTTAATTCGCCGGTAACGAGCGCGCCAGCCCCCGGTGTTTGTGATGTACGTCCCGAGGCGCGGGTGATCCGTCTAACCTCGGGACATGGACGAAGAGGTGCGATCGCTCACGGAACGCTTACGGAGCGAGGCGGCCGGACCGGCCGGATCGGCGGCCCTCGACCGGCTTCTGGCGACCGAGGACCCCGATGCCCTGGCCGCCGTACTCACCGAACCCGGGCAGCCGCTGTGGGCCAGGGAACTGGCCGCCTTCCGCCTCGGACTCGCGGGGGACCGGCGGGCCTTCGAGTCCCTCGTCCTCCTCCTCAACCACCGGGACCCCCCGCGCTGCGCCGCCGCCGCCCACGCCCTGGCCCGCCTCGGCGACCCGCGCACCGCCCGTGCCGCCGCCGCCCTCGCCACCAACGAACTCCGCGTCGCCTACGCACTGCACCCCGTACGCCTGCTCGTCGCGCTGCGCGCCCCGGAGGCGGTGCCCGCCCTGATCACCACGCTGCAGCGGCGGCTGCGCCCGCACGACCCGTACCGCAGGGTCGCCCTCGCCTGTGTGGACGGACTGGGCGAACTCGGCGACGCCCGCGCCGCACCCGTCCTGAACGAGTCCCTGGCCCACCCCGCCCTGGCCGAGGCGGCGGTCCACGCCCTGGCACGGATCCCGGGACAGCGGCAGGAACCGGGGCCGCCGAGGATTCCCGGGCAGCGGTAGCGAGCTCCTTCCGGACAGCGCCAGAGGGTTCCCGACGGATCTCCGTCGCGTCGCGACGCCCGGCACGCCGGGAGCACGCACCGAACGCCGCTCCTTCTCCCCGGGAGACCCGCCTTCTCCCCGGGAGATCCGCCGGACCCCTCCGGGACTCCGGGCGCAGGGCCGGTCGAGGGCCCCGGGGCGGAGCGGGCCCGGGCGGGGCCGGCCGCCGGCTCAGCCGCGGAGCAGTTCCTTCGCGTACCGCACCTCCGGCACCACCGCCCCGCCCGCCTCGAAGGCATCCTCGGCTCCGTCCGCGGCGAAGCCGGCGCGCTCGTAGAAGCGGCGGGCGCGGGTGTTGCCCTTGACGACCCACAGGTACATGCGCGCGTGCCCGGCGTCGGCGCAGTGCCGGGTCGCCGCCGCGAGGAGGGCCCTGCCCACGCCCCGGCCGATGTGGTCGGGGCGGAGGTGGAGGGCGTACAGCTCGGCGTCCCCGGTGCGGGTGCCACCGTCCCGGTGGGGGCCGAAGGCGACCCAGCCGAGGAGCCCTCCGTCGTCCGCGTCGACGACCAGGTTCCGCCCACTCCCGTCGCCGTCCGGCAGCCGGGCACGCTGCCGGTCGGCGTCCGCCGCGACGTCGAGCCCGTCGAGATACGGCTGGGGGAGCAGGCCTGCGTAGGCGTACTGCCAGCCGCGTACGCGGATCCCGGCCACGCCGTCGCAGTCGTCCGCCGTCATCGGACGCGGGACGATCCCCGCCGGGAGGGCGGGAAGGACCGCGTCGGGGGCGGGGGTTCCGGTCGGCTCACGCATGGGCTCCATGGTGGACCAGGGGTCCGACGACGTGTCACGTGCCCCGTCCCGGCTCCCCGTCCCGGCTCCCCGCCCCGACGAACGTCCCGGCTCAGTCGCGGAAGCCGAGGATGCCGTGCAGGGCCGAGCCGCGGGAGGTGGTGGACGCCGCCTTCGACGTGCGCGGGACCGGGTCGGGCAGGGGTGCGCAGACCGCGTCGGCCTCGCCGCGGCCGCGCGGCACGGTGCCGTCGGTCAGGTAGGCCGTCAGATGCCCGTCCAGGCAGGCGTTGCCGCTCAGCGTGATGCCGTGGTTGCCGCCGTCCCGCTCCACCACCAGGCTGGAGCCGGCCAGCAGATGGTGGACCGTCACACCGCCTTGGTACGGGGTGGCCGCGTCGTGGGTGGCCTGGAAGAGCAGCACCGGCGGGAGCTTCGTGTTGACGACGTTCACCGGCCGCTGCGACGCGGTCGGCCAGAACGCGCACGCCGCGTTGTACCAGGCGTTGTTCCATGTCATGAACGGCGCCCGCTCGTACACCTCCCAGTTGTCCTTGCGCCACTGCCGCCAGTCCCGCGGCCAGGACACGTCCCGGCACTCGACCGCCGTGTAGACGCTGTAGCCGTTGTCGCCGGCGGCGTCGACCGCGCCGAAGTCCTCGTACGTCTCGACCAGGGGCCCCGCGTCGCCCTCGTTCACGTACGCGGCGAACGCCTCCGCCAGGTAGGGCCAGTACCCGTTGTAGTAGCCCCCCGGGAGGAAGGTGTCCTCCAGCTCGGCCGCGCCCACCCGGCCGCCGGCCGGCTTCTTCGCCAGGGTCGCGCGCATCTCGTACCACTCGGCCTCGATCCTCTCCGGATCGGTGCCCAGCCGGTACGCGCCGTCGTGCTCGGCGATCCAGGCCATCAGGGCGCGGTGACGGTCGTTGAAGGCGTGGTCCTGGTTCAGGTTGGCCTCGTACCAGACCTCGGTGGGGTCGACGACCGAGTCGAGGACCATGCGCCGTACCCGCTCCGGGAACAGCTTGGCGTACACGGCGCCCAGGTACGTGCCGTAGGAGTAGCCGAAGTAATTGATCTTCCCGGCGCCCAGTGCCCGCCGGATCACGTCCATGTCGCGCACCGCGCTGGTGGTGTTCACGTGCGGCAGGAGATCCCCGTGCTTCTTGCCGCAGGCGTCCGCGAACGACTTCACGCGCTCGAGGTTGGCCCGCTCCACCGCGGGGGTGCCCGGCACCGGGTTCGGCCGTACCGGGTCGAAGAAGCCCGGCCGGCAGTCGAGGGCCGGCCTGCTCGCGCCCACCCCGCGGGGGTCGAAGCCGATCACGTCGTACTGGGCTGCCACCTCCTTCGGCAGCGAGGCCGCGACGAACCCGGCGAGCGTCAGTCCGCTGCCACCGGGGCCGCCCGGGTTGACCAGCAGGGGGCCCTGGTACTTCTTCGCGGTGTGCGGCACCCGGGACAGCGCGAGGGTGATTTTCCGCCCTTCGGGGCGGGCGTGATCGAGCGGCACTTCGACGGACGCGCACTGCAGCGTCGGATGGTCCTCGGTGCCGCAGTTTTTCCATGCGGGCTTCGCCGCGCGGAACGTGTCGGCACCGCTCGGCGCGGCCGCCTCGGCGGGCAGGGCCGTCAGGCTCCCGGCCATGACGGCGGCGGCACTGCACAGCACCGCTGCGCGTTTCCTCATGGGTCCTCCCAGGACGGAGGTCGGTGAACCGCGGGCTCACGGTCCACGCGGCATCGTCCCGGAAGGAGCCGCCGGATGAACGCGTTCTGCAGACTCTTGACCCGATCGGGTCGTCGGATGCCCTCGAACGCTTCTAAAGAAGCGAGAGTTGGGTCGGGCCGGACACCGGATGCGCGGTGGGTCCCGTGGGCCCGGCGGGCGCGGGGGGCGTGGCCGGCTCGGCGGGCCCCAGGCGGTGGGGCATCCCCGCGGGGGCGGGGCCGATGCCGTACTCGCGGGCCAGGTCGTGCACCTGACGGGTGATCCGGCGCTGGTACCACTTCGGGGCGTAGGCACCCTCCGCGTACAGCCGCTCGTACCGGCTCACGAGGTACGGATGGTGCCGCCCGAGCCAGGCCGTGAACCACTCGCGGGCCCCCGGCCGCAGGTGCAGCACCAGCGGCGTCACGGAGACGGCGCCCGCCTCGGCGACCGCCCGCACGGTGGCCCGCAGCTGCTCCGGCCGGTCGCCCAGGAACGGGATCACCGGTGCCATCAGCACCCCGCAGCCGATCCCGTGCGCGGCGAGCGTCCGCACCACCTCCAGCCGGCGCTCCGGGGCCGGTGTGCCCGGCTCCACGGTGCGCCACAACCCGGTGTCGGTGAAACCGACGGAGACCGAGATGCCGACGTCGGCGACCCGGGACGCCTGCCGCAGCAGCTCCAGGTCGCGCAGGATCAGCGTGCCCTTGGTGAGGATGGAGAAGGGGTTCGCGTGGTCGCGCAGCGCGGTGAGGATGCCCGGCATCAGCAGGTAGCGGCCCTCCGCGCGCTGGTAGCAGTCGACGTTCGTGCCCATCGCTATGTGCTCGCCCTGCCAGCGCCGGGCGGCGAGCTGACGGCGCAGCACCTCGGGCGCGTTCACCTTGACGACGATCTGGCTGTCGAAGCCGGTGCCCGTGTCGAGGTCCAGATAGCTGTGCGTCTTGCGGGCGAAGCAGTACACGCACGCGTGCGTGCATCCCCGGTAGGGGTTCACGGTCCACTCGAAGGGCATGCGGGAGGCCCCGGGCACCCGGTTGAGGACCGAGCGGGCCCGGATCTCGTGGAAGGTGATTCCGGCGAACTCCGGCGTGTCGAAGGTGCGGGTGGTCACCGCCTCCGCGCCGAACAGCGCGGCGTCGGCCCGGCCGTGCCCGGAGTCCGGGGTGAGGTTCTCCCAGCGCATGACGCCTCCTCGGTAGCACTGGCCCACACAATAGAACAAGTGTTCCCTTGATCGTGCGAACGACGGTTTCGGTCGCACTCCCGATCACTTCCGGCCCCCCGATTTGGGAGGCCGGGCGAGGGGGTGGTTGGCTTGCCCCGCCACCCCCGAGAACTCATGTCCTGGAGGAAACCGATGGCGCAGGTCGAGGCCACTACGGAGCGGGTCGTCGCGGCGGACGCGGAGACGGTGTTCGACGCCCTCGCCGACTACAGCGGCACGCGCGCGAAGCTGTTGCCCGAGCAGTTCAGCGAGTACGAGGTCCGCGAGGGCGGCGACGGTGAGGGCAGCCTCGTCCACTGGAAGCTCCAGGCCACCAGCAAGCGCGTCCGCGACTGCCTCCTGGAGGTCACCGAGCCGAGCGACGGCGAACTGGTCGAGAAGGACCGCAACTCGTCCATGGTCACCACCTGGCGCGTCACCCCGGCCGGGGAGGGGAAGTCCCGGGTCGTCGTGACCACCACCTGGACCGGCGCCGGGGGCATCGGCGGCTTCTTCGAGAGGACCTTCGCCCCCAAGGGGCTCGCGCGCATCTACGACGCGCTGTTGGTCAAGCTCGCCGCCGAGGTCGAGAAGTAGCCGGCGCGGTGACGTGGGAGGGCCGGCGGCGCCGTGAGGCGGCCGGCCCTCCTCGCGTGGTGGGGCACGCGAGGGGCGAGGGGACCCGGCACGGACGTCCGCGCGGTGGAACGCACTCCGGCGCGCACACCGGCGGCCGATTCCCGTCCTGCCGCACATCGCGACAAGCCGTGCCCGTACCCTTGGTACGGCGGTCCAGATCTTGGGATCCGTGGGAGAGGGCCCGTGCCATGGACCATGGCGCCGAGCGGGACGCACCGGCCGGCCAGGGGGCCGAGGACGGCACGGCGCCCGAGGGCCTCGGTATCGGCCGCGTCCCGCCCGTCCCGGTCCGCGCGGCGGACGGCCGCAGCGAACTCCTCGGCCTGCCCACCGGCGCCCCGGTCGGCGTCGGCGGCGTGCCGCCCGAGTCCGTGCGCCCGGTACGCGGCCGGGCGCACCGGATGACCCGGGGCGTGGCACAGGGCACCCGGGCACGAGGGTCGACGGCACAGGGGCTGGTGGGAGGCGGTTCCGCGCCTCCTGTACCGTCGTCGGCCCGGGCCGGTGGGAGTTCTCCACAGGCCTGGCAGAGCTGTGGCGGCACGACGTAGCGTGAGGCGCATGAAGATCCTCATCAGCGCCGACATGGAGGGCGCCACCGGTGTCACCTGGCCGGCCGACGTGCTGCCGGGCACCCCGCAGTGGGAGCGCTGCCGGTCCATGTTCACCTCCGACGTCGACGCCGCCGTGCGCGGTTTCTTCGACGGCGGTGCCGACGAGGTGCTGATCAACGAGGCGCACTGGAGCATGCGCAATCTCCTGCTGGAGCGGCTCGACGAGCGGGCCGAGATGCTCACCGGGCGGCACAAGTCCCTGTCCATGGTCGAGGGCGTGCAGCACGGCGACGTGGACGGCATCGCGTTCGTCGGCTACCACGCGGGCGCCGGCATGGAGGGCGTCCTCGCCCACACCTTCCTCGCCAACTCCATCACCGGCGTGTGGCTGAACGGCGAACGGGCGAGCGAGGGCCTGCTCAACGCGGCCGTCGTCGCCGAGTACGGAGTGCCGGTCGTCCTGGTCACCGGCGACGACGTGGCCTGCGAGGACGCACTCGGCTACGCGCCCGGGGCGCTGAAGGTCGCGGTCAAGGACCACGTGTCGCGGTACGCGGCCGTGTGCCGGACGCCCGCCCGGACGGCCTCCGACATCCGCGCGGCGGCCAAGGACGCCGCCGCGCTCGCGGTGCGCCACGAGCCGGTGGCCGAGGGCCCCTTCACCGTGGCGGTGGAGTTCGACGCGGAGCATCTGGCCATGGCCGCCACCGTCGTGCCGGGCGTGGCCCGGACCGGTGAGCGGAAAGTGGCGTACACCAGCGAAACCATGTACGACGGGATCCGCACCTTCAAGGCGGTCACCACGATCGCCTCGGCCGCGGTGGAGGAGCAGTATGGCTGACGAACACGCTCTGGACGAGGTCGTGACCTTCACGTCCGACCTCATCAGGATCGACACCACGAACCGGGGCGGCGGTGACTGCCAGGAGCGGCCCGCCGCCGAGTACGCGGCGGAGCGGCTGGCCGGAGCGGGCCTGGAACCGGTGCTGCTCGAGCGCACCCCCGGCCGGACCAACGTCGTCGCGCGCCTGGCGGGCACCGACCCGACGGCCGACGCGCTCCTGGTCCACGGCCACCTGGACGTCGTACCGGCCGAGGCCGCCGACTGGAGCGTGCACCCGTTCTCCGGCGAGGTGCGCGACGGGGTGGTCTGGGGGCGCGGCGCCGTCGACATGAAGAACATGGACGCGATGATCCTCGCCGTGGTGCGGGCCTGGGCCCGCCAGGGCGTGCGGCCCCGGCGCGACATCGTGATCGCCTTCACCGCCGACGAGGAGGCCAGCGCCGAGGACGGCTCCGGCTTCCTCGCCGACCGGCACCCGGAGCTCTTCGAGGGCTGCACCGAGGGCATCAGTGAGTCGGGCGCCTACACCGTCCACGACGGGGGTGGCCGGCAGCTCTACCCGATCGCCGCCGGGGAGCGCGGCACGGCCTGGCTCAAGCTCACCGCGCGCGGGCGGGCCGGCCACGGCTCCAAGGACAACCGGGACAACGCGGTGACCCGCCTCGCCGCCGCCGTCACCCGCATCGGCGAGCACGAGTGGCCGCTGCGCCTCACCCCGACCGTCCGCGCGGCACTCACCGAACTCGCCGCTCTCTACGGTGTCGACCCCGACCTGTCCGATGTGGACACGCTGCTCACCAAGCTGGGCCCGGCCGCGAAACTCGTCGAGCACACGGTCCGCAACAGCAGCAACCCGACGATGCTGAACGCCGGCTACAAGGTCAACGTGATCCCCGGCCAGGCCGAGGCGTACATCGACGGACGGATCCTGCCCGGTGGCGAGGACGACTTCCGCGCCACCCTGGACCGGCTCACCGGGCCCGACGTGGACTGGGAGTTCCACCACCGCGAGCCGGCCCTCCAGTCGCCGGTGGACTCGACGACGTTCGCCCGGATGCGGGCCGCCGTGCGGGAGTTCGCACCCGAGGGACACCCCGTGCCGTACTGCATGTCCGGCGGCACGGACGCCAAGCAGTTCTCCCGCCTCGGCATCACCGGTTACGGCTTCGCCCCGCTGAAGCTGCCGGAGGGCTTCGACTACCAGGCCCTCTTCCACGGGGTCGACGAGCGCGTCCCCGTCGAGGCGCTCCACTTCGGTGTCCGTGTCCTCGACCGGTTCCTGCGGACGGCCTGAGCGGATGGGGGAGCACATGGGGGAGACGGTGCGGACACTGCCGTACGGCGAGTGGCCCTCGCCCGTCGACGCGGCCACGGCCGCGGCGCACGACGGAAGCCCCGAGTACGTGGGGTTCGTGGGGGACGAGGTGTGGTGGACCGAGCCCCGGCCCACCGAGGGGGGCCGCCGCACCCTGGTGCGCCGGCACTCCGACGGCGCCGAGGAGTCCGTCCTGCCCGCCCCGTGGAACGTGCGCAGCCGGCTCCACGAGTACGGCGGACGGCCGTGGGCCGGGTTCGTGCGGGACGACGACCCGCTCGTGGTGTTCGTCGACTTCGCCGACCAGCGCCTCTACCGGTACGAACCGGGCGGTGAGCCGCGTCCGCTGACCCCCGTCTCCCCGGTGGGGCAGGGACTGCGCTGGGCCGAGCCGACCCTGCTGCCGGACCGCGGCGAGGTGTGGTGTGTCCTGGAGGAGTTCACCGGGGACGGCCCCGGTGACGTGCGCCGCGTCCTGGCCGCCGTCCCCCTGGACGGCTCGGCCGCCGACGACCGCGGGGCCGTGCGCGAACTCACCGACGACCGGCACCGGTTCGTCACCGGGCCGCGCCTCGCGCCCGACGGGCGGCTCGTCGCCTGGCTGGCCTGGGACCACCCCCGCATGCCCTGGGACGGCACCGAACTCCGCCTCGCCGACGTCGCCCCCGACGGCACCCTGCACGACGCCCGCACCGTGGCCGGCGGCCCCGGCGAGTCGGTCGCCCAGGCCGACTGGACCCACGACGGCCGGCTGCTCCACTCGAGCGACCGCACCGGCTGGTGGAACCTCTACCTCGACGGCGAACCCGTCTGCCCGCGCGAGGAGGAGTTCGGCGGGCCGTTGTGGAAGCCGGGCTCGCGCTGGTTCACCCCGCTGGACAGCGGCCTGATCGCCGTCGTGCACGGCCGGGGCGCCGCCACGCTCGGCATACTCGACCCGCAGACGGGCGACGTCGTCGACGCGGCGGGACCCTGGACCGAGTTCTCGCCCACGCTCGCGGCCCACGGTGAGCGCGTCGTCGCGGTCGGAGCGAGCCCGCGCAGCGCCCACGAGGTCGTCGAGCTGGACACCCGCACCGGCAGGACCCGGGTGATCGGGGCCCCGCACGAGGACGCCGTGGACCCCGCCCACTACCCCGAACCCCGGATCCGTACCTTCACCGGACCGGACGGCCGCGAGATCCATGCCCAGGTGTACCCGCCGCGCAACCCCGGCTGCGCCGGGCCCGACGGCGAGCTGCCGCCGTACCTGATCCGGGCGCACGGCGGGCCCACCGGCCGGGCGCCGCTCGTCCTCGACCTCGAGATCGCCTACTTCACCTCGCGCGGCATCGGCGTCGCCGAGGTCGACTACGGCGGCTCCACCGGCTACGGGCGCGCCTACCGCGACCGGCTGCGCGGACAGTGGGGCGTCGTCGACGTCGAGGACTGCGCCGCCGTCGCGCGCGCCCTCGCCGACGAGGGCACCGCCGACCGCGACCGGCTCGCCGTCCGCGGCGGCAGCGCCGGCGGCTGGACCACGGCCGTCTCCCTCACCACGACCGACCTCTACGCCTGCGGGACCATCGCCTACCCGGTGCTCGACCTGACCGGCTGGGGCCCGGGGGAGACCCACGACTTCGAGTCCCGGTACCTCGAGAGCCTCATCGGCCCGCGCGCCGAGGTCCCCGAGCGGTACGCCGAACGCTCGCCCGCCGCGCACGCCGACCGGCTCACCGCGCCGTTCCTGCTCCTCCAGGGCCTGGACGACCGCATCTGCCCTCCCGCGCAGTGCGAGCGGTTCCTGGCCCGGCTGGAGGGCAGGGGCGTGCCGTACGCGTACCTCACCTTCGAGGAAGAGGGCCACGGCTTCCGGCGCGCGGAGACCATGGTGCGCGCACTGGAGGCCGAACTGTCCCTGTACGCCCAGGTGTTCGGACTGGAGGTGCCGGGCCTGCCGGTCCTGGAACTGACCGCACCAGCCCGGGCGGACCGGTGAAGCGGGCCGGGCGGCCGAGCCGCTCCGGGCGGCTGACGGGCCGGATCGAACCGTTGCGGAGGCCGTCCCGGCTCGGTCCCGGCGCCCGGGTGGCCGTCGTCGCGCCCAGCGGGCCCGTGCCGGAGGAACGGCTGCAGGCCGGTCTCGACACACTGCGCGGCTGGGATCTCGACCCGGTGGCCGCACCTCATGTCCTCGACCGGCACGGCGAGTTCGACTACCTGGCCGGCACCGACGCCGACCGGGCCGCCGACCTGCAGGCCGCCTGGTGCGACCCCGCGGTGGACGCGGTGATCTGCGCCCGGGGCGGCTACGGAGCACAGCGCATGGTCGACCTGCTCGACTGGACGGTGATGCGGGCGGCCGGACCGAAGGTCCTCGTCGGCTTCAGCGACATCACCGCCCTGCACGAGGCGTTCGCGACCCGGCTCGGCCTGGTCACCCTGCACGGGCCGATGGCGGCAGGCGTCGACTTCCTCAAGAACGCCCGCGCGCAGGAGCACCTCAAGGCCACCCTGTTCGCCCCCGAGACCGTCCGCACCCTCACCTCCGACGGCACGGCGCTCGTCCCCGGCCGGGCGCGCGGCGTCACGCTCGGCGGCTGCCTCGCCCTGCTCGCCGCCGGCCTCGGCACCCCGCACAGCAGATCCTCCGCGCGCGGCGGCCTGCTGTGCCTGGAGGACGTGGGGGAGGAGCCGTACCGCCTCGACCGCTACCTCACCCAGCTGCTGCGGGCCGGCCGGCTCGACGGCGTGGCGGGGCTGCTGCTCGGCTCCTGGGCACAGTGCGGCCCGTACGAGAAGGTGCGGGCCCTGCTCGCCGACCGGCTCGGCGGTCTCGGCGTGCCCGTGGCCGAGCAGTTCGGGTTCGGGCACTGCGACGGGGCGCTCACCGTGCCGTTCGGCGCGATGGCCGAACTGGACGCGGACGCGGGCACCCTGACGCTCGACGAACCGGCGCTGGACTGAGCCCGTCCGGCACGCGGCAGCGGGCATCGGGCACCCGTCGTAGGGTGGCACGGTGCCGCACCCCGTTTCCCGCTACCTCGCCGAAGGCCCCCACGTGGGGATACGCCACTTCACCCACGCGGACAGCGCCGAGTTCACCGCCCGCGCCCGGCAGAGCAAGGAACTGCACCACCCCTGGCTGTTCCCGCCGGACAGTGCCTCGGCGTACTCCGCGTACGCGCAGCGGCTGATCGAGGACCCGGCCAGGGCGGGCTTCCTGGTCTGTGAGAAGGGCGACGGCTCCGTCGCCGGGTTCATCAACATCAACAACATCGTGCACGGCGCGTTCCAGTGCGGCGTCCTGGGGTACGGGGCGTTCGCGCACGCGGCGGGGCGCGGGCTGATGCGCGAAGGGCTCGGCCTCGTCGTGCGGCACGCCTTCGGGCCTATGCGGCTGCACCGGCTGGAGATCAACGTGCAGCCCGCCAACGCCGCCTCCATCGCCCTGGCCCGCGGCTGCGGATTCCGCCTCGAGGGGTTCTCTCCGGACATGCTCTTCATCGACGGTGCCTGGCGCGACCACGAGCGCTGGGCACTCACCCGCGAGATGCGCGGGCCGCACTGATCGTGCCGGTGCGGCCCGCGTCCGGGGGCGGCCCGCGTCCGGAGGACGGAGACAGCCGCGGCCAGGCGGGACAGGCAGGTCAGGCGGCGCGGCGGTCCGCGTACTCGTACACCGCCCCGTCCGGGTGCCGTGCGATGAGATTGCGGCCCACCGGCGTGGGGAGCGGCCCCGCGATGATGTCCGCGCCCATCTCGGCCAGCACCTGACCGGCCTCCTCGACGTCCTTCACCGCGATGGTCGCCACCACCTTGCGCAGCACGTCCAGCTCGGCCGCGGGGCCGCTCATCAGCAGGAAGCAGCCGACGGCGGCCACCTGGACACCGGCCCGCTCGAAGCGCAGGGCCCTGCCTCCCGCCAGCCGCTCGTAGAAGGGGATCGCGGTCTCGATGTCGTCGACGCAGACGCGCAGTGTGGCACCCAGAATCTCCATGACGACGAGCCTAGTTGGCCCGCTGCGGCGGTTGTACCTCGGCTCGCCCCACCTGGTGCCCGGCCGGATCGGGTACCGGCGGACGTTTGGCCGCCCGGTCCGGGGAAACGCGGAAGTCTCCCGAAGCACGTGACGACAGCGTTGGAGGCGAGCCGTGGGGCGACCCCGCATCGTGATCGTCGGTGCCGGCTTCGCCGGTTACCGCACCGCCCGAGCCCTGTCCCGGTTGGCCCGGGGGCGGGCCGACATCACCCTGCTGAACCCGACCGACTACTTCCTGTACCTGCCCCTGCTGCCCCAGGTCGCCGCCGGAGTCCTGGAGCCGCGCAGGGTCACGGTCTCCCTCTCCGGCACGCTCCCGCACGTACGGCTGGTGCTGGGCGAGGCCGACGGCATCGACCTCGACGCACGCACCGTGCGCTACACCGGCCCCGAGGGCGAGGGCGGCACCCTCGCGTACGACCGGCTGGTGCTGGCCGCCGGCAGTGTCAACAAGCTGCTGCCCATTCCCGGCGTCGCCGAGCACGCGCACGGCTTCCGGGGTCTGCCCGAGGCGCTGTACCTGCGCGACCACGTGACCCGGCAGGTGGAGCTCGCGGCCGCCACCGACGATCCCGCGAAATGCGCCGCCCGGTGCACCTTCGTCGTGGTCGGCGCCGGTTACACCGGAACCGAGGTCGCCGCGCACGGAAAACTGTTCAGCGACGCACAGGTTCACAAGCACCCCATGCGGACCGGCATGCGGCCACGCTGGCTGCTGCTGGACATCGCCGACCGCGTGCTGCCCGAACTCGACGAGCGGCTCTCCCGCACCGCCGACCGGGTCCTGCGCGACCGGGGCGTGGAGGTACGCATGGGAACCTCCGTGAAGGAGGCCACGCACGAGGGGGTGCTGCTGACCGACGGCGAGTTCGTCGACACCCGGACCGTGGTGTGGTGCGTGGGAGTACGGCCCGATCCGCTCGCCGAGTCGCTCGGGCTGCCCATGGAACGCGGGCGGCTGCTGGTCGACCCGCAGCTGCGGGTACCGGGCCGGCCCGAGGTGTTCGCCTGCGGCGACGCGGCGGCCGTCCCCGACCTGGAGGAGCCCGGACAGTACACCCCGATGACCGCGCAGCACGCCTGGCGGCAGGGCAAGGTCTGCGCCCACAACGTCGCCGCATCCCTCGGCGACGGCGAGCCGCGTGCCTACCGTCACCGCGACCTGGGCTTCGTGGTGGACCTCGGTGGTGTCAAGGCGGCGGCCAACCCGCTGGGCGTCAACCTGTCCGGTCCGGCGGCGGGCGCGGTCGCCCGCGGCTACCACCTCGCGGCGATGCCCGGCAACCGGGTCCGGGTCGCCGCCGACTGGCTGCTGGATGCCGTACTGCCGCGCCAGGCGGTCCAGTTGGGGCTCGTACGGTCGTGGTCGGTGCCGCTCGACACGGCGTCCCCGGAACTGGCCCGGGTGCCGTCCGGCCCGGCGCGGGAGCACCACCCCGACGAGGACGCCGGGCCCGCCGGACCGCGGCCGGCCCCCGGGCCCGCCGCGTCGCAGTCGGCCCCCGGGCCCGCGAGGAACCAGCCCGGTGGTGAGCCCGCGAGGAACCAGCCCGGTGGTGAGCCCGCGAGGAACCAGCCCGGTGGTGAGCCCGCGAGGAACCAGCCCGGTGGTGAGCCCGCGAGGAACCAGCCCGGTGGTGAGCCCGCGAAGAACCAGCCCGGTGGTGAGCCCGCGAAGGGCCGGCCTGCCCCAGGGCCGCCCACCGGCCCGGACACCGCCCCCGGCCCCGTCAAACGCACCGACACCCCGGGGCACGAGGCAGGCCGCACCGACGCGACCGGCCCCGTGTACCCCCGTGATCCCGACGACCCCACCCCTCCCGTTCAAGGAGACTCATGAACACCGGTGAACTCGTCGAGCTAGGGCAGCAGTTGCGCGTGGACAGCATCCGCGCCGCGGCCGCCGCCGGCTCCGGGCACCCCACGTCCTCCATGTCCGCGGCAGACCTGATGGCCGTCCTGCTCGCTCACCACTACCGCTACGACTTCGACCGCCCCGACCACCCGGGCAACGACCGTCTCGTCCTTTCCAAGGGACACGCCTCACCCTTGATGTACGCCGCCTTCAAGGCGGCCGGAGCCATCGACGACGAGGAACTGCTCACCTTCCGTGAGCTCGGCAGCCGCCTCGAAGGGCATCCCACTCCCCGGCGGCTGCCCTGGGTCGAGACGGCCACCGGGTCGCTCGGCCAGGGGCTCCCCGTCGGCGTCGGCATCGCGCTGGCCGGTAAACGGCTCGACCGCACCGGCTACCGGGTGTGGGTGCTGTGCGGGGACAGCGAACTGGCCGAGGGCTCGGTGTGGGAAGCCGCCGAGCAGGCCGCCTACGAGAACCTCGACAACCTCACCGCCGTCGTGGACGTCAACCGGCTCGGCCAGCGCGGCCCCACCCGGTACGGGCACGACCTCGACGCCTACGCCCGCCGGTTCCAGGCCTTCGGCTGGCACACCGTGGAGGTGGACGGACACGACGTCGACGCCGTCGACCGCGCCTGTGGCGAGGCGGCCTCCACCAAGGGGCAGCCGACCGTGATCCTCGCCAGGACCCTCAAGGGCAAGGGCGTCGCGGCCGTCCAGGACCGTGAGGGGATGCACGGCAAGCCGCTGCCGGAGGCCGACGAGGCGATCGCCGAACTCGGCGGCCCGCGCGACCTGCGGGTCCAGGTGCGGGAGCCGTCCGACGCGCGTGCCCTGCACGCCGTGCCCACCGGGCAGGCCGAACCGCCCCGGTGGGACAAGGGGGAAAAGGTCGCGACGCGCGACGCCTTCGGCGAGGCGCTGGCCGCCCTCGGCACCGCGCGCGGTGACGTCGTGGCCCTGGACGGAGAGGTCGGCGACTCCACCCGCGCGGAGCTCTTCGCCAAGGAGCACCCCGAGCGCTACATCGAGTGCTACATCGCCGAGCAGCAGATGGTCGCCGCGGCGACCGGCATCGCGGCGCGGGGCCGGGTGCCGTACGCGACCACCTTCGCCGCCTTCCTGACCCGCGCGTACGACTTCGTCCGCATGGCGTCGATCAGCGGCTCGGGGATCAACCTCGTCGGCTCGCACGCCGGCGTCGCCATCGGCCAGGACGGGCCCAGCCAGATGGGCCTCGAGGACCTGGCGATGATGCGGGCGGTGCACGGATCGACCGTGCTGTACCCGTGTGACGCCAACCAGACCGCACGGCTGGTGACCGCCATGGCGGACCTCGACGGCATCCGCTACCTGCGGACCTCGCGCGGCGGGAGTCCGGTGATCTACGGCCCCGACGAGGAGTTCCCCGTCGGCGGCAGCAAGGTGCTGCGCTCCTCGGCCGAGGACCGGCTGACCGTGCTCGCGGCCGGTGTCACGGTGCCCGAGGCGCTGGCCGCCGCGGACACCCTGGCCGAGCAGGGCATCGCGGTCCGGGTGATCGACCTGTACTCGGTCAAGCCCGTCGACCGGGACACCCTGCGCCGGGCGGCGGAGGAGACCGGCTGCCTGCTGACCGTGGAGGACCACCACCCGGAGGGCGGTCTCGGAGACGCGGTCCTCGACGCCTTCACCGACGGGCGGCCCGTCCCGCGCCTGGTACGGCTGGCCGTCCGCGGCATGCCCGGTTCGGCCGCGCCCGAGGAGCAGCTGCGGGCCGCGGGCATCGACGCCGATTCCATCGCGGCGGCCGGACGGCTGCTGGTGGAGGGGGCGATCGTGCCGTGACCGACAGCGGCGGCGACGGCCGTGACGGCGGGGCCCGTGACGGTGTGCGGACGGTGCGGGCCGACCGCCGCAGGATGGGGATCCACCGGCCGGGGAGGGTGCTCCTCCCCGGCGGCGGGGGCGCCCGGGAGCACACCGGGGGCGGCCTCGCCGCCCACCACCGTGCCGTCGCCCCGCTCCTGCTGCCGCACCTGCGTACCGACCCCTGGGCCGGAGTGCTGTGCCGGGGCCGCGTACGGGGACCGGCCCGCCGGGGGCTGAGCGCCCTGGGCGGTGGGAACAGGACGTCGGCACGGCGGCCGGCCGGCCCTCCCCCGAAGGAGGCTTCGTGACCGGACTGCGGTACGTGTACGCCATATGCCGTCCCTACGGCACGCCGCTCCAGGCGCAGCTGTCCGGTGTGGCGGGCGATCCCCCCCGGCTGCTGCCGCACCACGGCCTGGTGGCCGTCGTCAGCCATGTCCCGGAGGCCGACTTCGCCGAGGAGGCGTTCCCCGCGCGCCGGGAGGACCCCGGCTGGCTGACCGCGGTCGCCCGCGCCCACCAGGGCGTCGTCGACGCGCTCACCACCGTCACCACCCCGCTGCCGCTGAGGCTGGGCAGCGTGTTTCCCGACGACAGCGGCGTACGGACGATGATGGAGGCGCGCGAGGAGCACTTCCTGCGGACGCTGGACCGGCTGGAGGGCCGGGTGGAGTGGGGCGTCAGGGTCTTCGTGGAGGAGCCGGCCGAGACCTCCGCCGTCTTGCCGGTGTCCCCGCGGCAGGCCGAGGTTCTCGCGAACCGGCTGTTCGAGACGCTGTCCGGGTACGCCGAGGATTCCCGTCTGCACGCGTCACGCAATCCCGCCCTCCACGACGACCGCACCCCGGGCCGCGGTGTGCTCGACGCGGCTTTTCTCGTACCCCGGGCGGAATCCGAGAAGTTCGTGGAAAGGGTGGATCGGGCCAAAGGCGCGGTGCCCGGAATCCGCGTGGACCTCACGGGACCGTGGGCGGCGTATTCGTTCGCCGGGGAAGGCGCCTGAACGGCCCGGAGCGCAGATCCCTGGAAAGGGATCTGCGCTCCGGGAGCCCGAAGGGCTTCGAGGGCTCGGCTTCCGCACCGGCCCCCGGGGGGTTTCGTCGTCTCACCTTCACGCGTCCTCGCGGCAGAGGATCTCTCCGTGCAGCACGCTGAACCATCCGTCGTCCCGCGCGCCCCACTCCCGCCAGGCCTCCGCCACCGCCCTCAGCTGCTCACCGGTGGCGTGGCCCTGCCCGGTGGCCGACCCGGCATACTCCGACGCCACCGTGCGGTCGGCCCACAGGCCGCTCCACCAGGCCCGTTCCTCGGAGGTCGAGTAGGTCCAGGTGCCCGAGGTCGCGGTGATGTCCGTGAACCCCGCGGCCAGTGCCCAGGCCTTCAGCCGCCGCCCCGCATCCGGCTCGCCCCCGTTGGCCCGCGCCACCCGCCGGTACAGGTCCAGCCAGTCGTCCATGCCCCGGGACAGGGGGTACCAGGTCATCGCCGCGTAGTCCGCGTCGCGGACGGCGACGACACCGCCCGGCGCGGTCACCCGCTTCATCTCGCGCAGCGCCCGCACCGGATCGCCCACGTGCTGGAGTACCTGATGGGCGTGCACCACGGAGAACGTGTCGTCCGGAAAGTCCAGCGCGTGCACGTCCCCCACCGTGAACGCGGTGTTCGTCAGGCCCCGCCCGGCGGCCGTCGACCGGGCCCGCTCCAGGACACCCGGTGCCCGGTCGAGCCCGGTGACGTGTCCGTCGGGGACGAGCGCGGCCAGGTCCGCGGTGATGGTGCCGGGCCCGCAGCCGATGTCCAGGATCCGCGAGGAGGGCTCCAGCGCCCCGAGGAGGTACGCCGCCGAGTTGGCCGCCGTCCGCCAGGTGTGCGACCTGAGCACCGATTCATGGTGCCCGTGGGTGTAGACGGCTGTCTCCTGCGGTGCGGACATGAGGGCCCGTCCCTTCCCGGCGCGTTCCGGCGTTCCGGGGTTCCGGGGTGCCGTGCGTGACCGACACAGTAGGCGACCCGACCGGATGATGAGACCCGTGTTTCACATGCCGGACGAAAGCCCGCGGCCGCGGGCGTGCGCGTGCCCGGCGGTCAAAACGGTTTGCCACCCGCGTCGACGCCCCGGACAATCGCCTCCCATGGGTCACCTCGAAGCCGCGTATCTGGAGTACTTCCTTCCCGACGGGAGGGCGCTCCTGGGCGACGTGTCCTTCCGGGTGGGGGAAGGGGCCGTCATGGCCCTGGTGGGACCCAACGGCGCGGGCAAGACGACGCTCCTGCGCCTCCTCTCGGGCGAGCTGAAGCCGCACGGCGGATCGGTCACGGTCAGCGGCGGCCTCGGCGTCATGCGCCAGTTCGTGGGCTCCGTACGGGACGGGACGACCGTGCGCGACCTGCTCGTCTCCGTCGCCACCCCCCGGATCCGCGAAGCGGCCCGCGCCGTCGACAAGGCCGAGCACGCCCTCCTCACCGTGGACGACGAGGCCGCGCAGCTGGAGTACGCGCAGGCCCTCGCCGACTGGGCCGAGGCACGTGGCTACGAGGCCGAGACGCTCTGGGACATGTGTACGACGGCCGCGCTCGGAGTCCCGTACGACCAGGCGCAGTGGCGCCAGGTGCGCACCCTCTCCGGCGGTGAGCAGAAACGCCTGGTCCTCGAGGCGCTCCTGCGCGGCACCGACGAGGTCCTGCTCCTCGACGAGCCCGACAACTACCTCGACGTGCCCGGCAAGCGCTGGCTGGAGGAACGGCTCGAGCAGACCCGTAAAACCGTGCTGTTCGTCTCTCACGACCGCGAACTCCTCGCCCGCGCCGCCCAGCGCATCGTCTCCCTCGAACCGGGCCCCGCCGGCGCCGACGCCTGGGTGCACGGCGGCGGCTTCGCCACCTACCACGAGGCCCGCCGGGAACGCTTCGCACGCTTCGAGGAGCTGCGCAAACGGTGGGACGAGAAGCACGCCCAGCTGAAGAAGCTGGTGCTGAACCTCCGGCAGGCCGCCTCCGTCAGCCACGACATGGCCTCCCGGTACCAGGCGGCGCAGACCCGGCTGCGCAAGTTCGAGGAGGCCGGCCCGCCACCGGAGCCGCCGCGTGAGCAGGACATCAGGATGCGGCTGAAGGGCGGCCGGACCGGAGTCCGCGCGGTCACCTGCGAGCAGCTCGAACTCACCGGCCTGATGCAGCCGTTCGACCTGGAGGTCTTCTACGGGGAGCGGGTCGCCGTACTCGGCTCCAACGGCTCCGGCAAGTCGCACTTCCTGCGCCTGCTCGCCGGGGAGGAGGTGGACCACACCGGCGGCTGGCGGCTCGGAGCCCGCGTCGTCCCCGGACACTTCGCGCAGACGCACGCCCACCCCGAACTGGAGGGCCGCACCCTCCTGGACATCCTGTGGAAGGAACACGCCCAGGACCGGGGCGCCGCCATGTCCCGGCTGCGCCGCTACGAACTGACCGGCCAGGCCGAGCAGACCTTCGAGCGGCTCTCCGGCGGCCAGCAGGCCAGGTTCCAGATCCTCCTCCTCGAGCTGCAGGGCGTCACGGCCCTGCTCCTCGACGAACCGACGGACAACCTGGACCTGGAGTCGGCCCAGGCGCTCCAGGAGGGCCTGGAGGCGTTCGAGGGCACGGTACTGGCCGTCACGCACGACCGCTGGTTCGCCCGCTCCTTCGACCGCTACCTGGTCTTCGGCAGCGACGGCAGGGTCCGGGAGACCTCCGAACCGGTGTGGGACGAGCGCCGGGTGGAACGGGTCCGGTAGGCGGAACGGGCCCGGTGGCCGGGATGTTCGTAGAGTGGATGCAGGGACGCGGGGCCCGTGGTCTTCCCCGGCGGGCACCCGGACCGCAGGACGCACACGACGAGCGGGGCACACGATGACCGGAGTCGAGCCGAACCGCCTGGACGACCAGCAGCTCATGAAGGAGCTGGAAACCATCCACCGCACGCGTCACGACACCCTGCTGTACGCCTCCAACGGCGCGCTGCGGGCCCACAACGAGCGCATGGCGCAACTGGAGGGGGAGTACCTGCGCCGCAACCCCCGCCGCCGGGTGGCGGCGGCCCGCACACGCGAAGGCGCCCGTGAGCGGACCGGAGCGGCCGGGGAGACCCCCACGCCTTCGGGCACCTGACCTTCGTCGGGGGGGGGCGCGGCCCCCGGGGGGGGGGGGGGGGCGCCCGCCCGGGGCCCCGGCCGGGGACGGCCGCCGGCCTCAGGCGGCCCTCGCGTCCGCCTCCGCGGCGAAGACTTCGAGATACGTCTCGCAGAACGCCTTGAGGTCGTCCGGCTTGCGGCTGGTGACCAGCTTGCCGGGGCCGTGGTCGCAGACCTTCACCTGTTCGTCGACCCAGGTGGCACCGGCGTTGCGCAGGTCGGTTCCCAGGCTGGGCCAACTGGTCAGCTCCCTGCCGCGGACCACGTCCGCCTCGATGAGGGTCCAGGGCGCGTGGCAGATCGCGGCGACCGGCCGCCCCTGCCCGGCGAAGTCCCGCACGAACGCCACGGCCTTCTCGTCCGTGCGCAGGAGGTCCGGGTTGGCCACGCCGCCCGGCAGCACCAGCCCGTCGAAGGCGTCGGCCGACGTGTCGCCGACGACCTCCTGCACGGGGAAGGTGTCCGCCTTGTCGAGATGGTTGAAGGCCTGGATGCTGCCGGACCGCGTCGACACGAGCACGGGTTCGTGACCGGCGTCCACGGCCGCCTGCCACGGCTCGGTCAGCTCGACCTGCTCGACACCTTCGGGCGCGACGAGGAATGCGATGCGCATGGTGCGCTCCGTCCTTTCCGTATGGGTTGTTCGGATGTTCTCGGGGGGAGCCGGACGCCTACGCGTTCTCCGTCTCCCGGGACCGGGTCAGCGCCTCGGCCAGTTCCTGGACGCTGTCGTAGCGGGCCTGTCGCGGCAGCCGCTCCAGCGCCTCGACGAGCGTGTCGGGGGCGTGCCGCCGGCTCAGGGTGCGCATCAGCTCGCGCGGACCCGCGGGGAACGCCCCGCGGCCCAGGATCCTGGCCAGCTCCAGCCGCACCGACTCCAGTGACGTCGGGGCGCGGCTCGGCGTCACCGGACCGTGCGCCACCTCCGGGTCGTCCTCGGCGGACGGCTCCGGATCGTTCCACTCCTCGGTCCGGGTGGGGCGCCCCGACCTCAGCAGGCCCTGCAGCTCGTGCTTCATCTCGTCGTCGCGGTGGGCGCTCAGCCGGTTACTGCCTCGCTGCATGCTTCCCTCCAGATGGTTCGGGGTCCGCACCGCGTACCCGGACAGCGGGGACCGACACGGGGTTCGCCGGGCGGATCGTCATCGCCTCCACCAGTGACCGCGTGCGCCGCCGGTTTGCGCCGGGAGCTGAGGGAGACCCGGTTCACTCGCTCCTACGTGCCCCCCACGCGTCTCCTGGAAAGGGACCGGTCATGGCGGTGCTCGCCGTGCTCATTCCGTCGCTCATGCTCGGCGTCGTGCTGATGCTGGGCCGTTACGAGGAACTCCTGCTGCCCGTCCCGCCCGAGCGGGCCCCCGACGGCCTCGCTCCACCGCGGGACGCGGGCACCCGGGCCGGTCTCCCGCTCACCGCGCCGGCCGTCCGGGCGGAACCGGGGCGGGTTCCCGGCGGTTCCTGATCCGCTCTTGGCCCGCCGTACGGGTTCCGGCGCACGAGGGTTTCACCCGCTCGGGCGTGCGCGTCCCGCGAATGGGGCCCGGCCGCGCGCGATGCGGTGGCCGGGGGACTGTGATGGATGCGGGGCGTGACCCCCCGTGCCCGCCGACGTGGGACCACCCCCGCGGCCGTCGAACGGGACGCCGTGCCCCGGCCGTCGCCCGAAGGAGCCCGCACCATGCGCCGCACCGCCCGTGCCCTGACCCTCGCCGCAGCCGTCGGTACCGTCCTCAACGTACTCGCGCCCGCCGCGTCCGCGGAACCGTCCGCCGAGGTCAGTCCGGGCAGCGTGGCCCCGGGCGGCACCGTCACCGTCTCGGTCTCCTGCGATCCGACCGACGGACCCCCGCCGCAGACCCTGGAAGCGACCTCGGCGGCCTTCGAGGGAGAGGTCGTCGAACTGAGGAAGGCCACCGGCGCCGACGAGGAGGAGTCCGGCCCGGCCTACCGCGGCACCGCGGACATCCAGGACGTCCTGGCCGCGGAGGGCACGGCGGAGACCCGGGAGGACGAACCCTTCGACGAGGAACTCGACGAGGAGCTCGACGAGGAGCTCTACGAAGACCGGGACGAGGGCCTGGACGGCGGCCTGAACGAGGAACTCGGCGGGGGGACCGGCGGAGGCGTCATCGATGGAGGCGCCGAGGACGCGGAGGCCGCCGAGGACGTGGAGGCCGCGGAGGACGCCGAGGGCCCCGCGAGCCCCGACGACGGTGCGTTCGACGCGCTCACCGCCGAAGCGTTCGGCGCGCTCGACGCCGTCGGCACGGAGGGCGGCGGCTCCGCGTGGACCGTCGAGGGCACGTGCCCGGCCCCACCCGGCGGGAAGGGCGAGCCGTGGAGCGTCACCTTCACCGTCGTCGCCCGCCACCCGGGCGGTTCCGGCGTCCCCTCCCGCGCCCCGTCCCCGTCCCACCCCCACAAGCCGTCCTCCTCCCACAAGCCGTCCTCCTCCCACCATCCGTCCCCTCCGCCCTGCCCTCCGTCCGAGCGCGCCCACTGCGGCGGCCCCACCGTTCCGGGAGGCGTCCACGCGGGAGCGGGCGGCGGATCCACCGGCTCCGTCCCCGCCCTGGCCGCGGGCGGGCTGCTGATCGCGGGTGCGTTCGGCGCCGCCGCCCACCGGCTCCACCGGGCCAGGGGTACGCGTACGGACCGCTGATGCCTCCCCGAGCGGCCTTCCGCGACCGGCCGGCCCTCGCACCCGGTCCTCCCTGCCGGGGCATGGACCGGAGTGGGACGGGCACCGTGGGTACTGACAACCGTGGGTAATGACACCGGACACTGCGTGGAGGTGCGTATGCGGCGGACGGACCCCGAAGGCCACGGCCCGGTCCGTTTCGGGCCGGCGCTGCCCGAGGACGGGCTGTCCGTGCTGCCCGAACTGGCCGCCGTCCTCGCCGCCGCCGCGTCCCGTCCGGAGGCCGAACCGGTCGGCGGCGGCCCGGTCCTGCTGGACGCCGCGTGCGGCCACGGCGACCGGCGCGGCCTGCCCGCGGCGCCGGACCGGGTGGCCGCCGGGCCCGGCGCGCCCGCGTTGCTCGTGGCGCTCACCGCGGCGATCGGCGGGGACGTGCTGGTGCCCCGGCCCTGCGCCGCCTGGTGGGCGCCCTACGCCCGGCTGCTCGGCCGTCCCGCCTTCCATGTGCCGACACCCGCCGAGAGCGGAGGCGTCCCCGACCCGTACGCCCTGCTGGAGACCGTGCGGCGGCTGCGTGCCGAGGGCGGCGACCCCCGCCTGCTGGTGCTCTCCGTCGCCGACGACCCCACCGCCACCGTCGCCCCGCCCGAGCTGCTGCACGAGACCCTCGAGGCCGCCGTCGGCGAAGGGCTGCACCTGGTGAGCGACGAGACCTGGCGCGACACCCTGCACGCACCGCACGAGACCGTGCTGCTCAGCCCCGCCGAGATGCTGCCCGAACGGGTCACCGTGGTCACCGACCTGGCGGGCGCCCTGCTCCCGCCCGGCTGGCCCGCCGCGGTCGCCCGTTTCCCGGTGGGCGCGGCGGGCGGCACGCTGCACGCGCGCGTGCTCGACGTCCTGACCGCGCTCGACGCGCGGGTCGCCACCCCGGTCGCCGCGGCCGCCGCCTACGCGCTGTCCGAACCGGAACCGGTCACCACGCGGGTCGCAGCCACCGTCCGCCTGCACGCGCGCGTGGCCGCGGCCGCGCGCGACGCGGTGGTCGCCGCGGGGGCCCTGGCCCGGCCCCCGCAGGCCGGGCGGCACCTGTACGTCGACCTCGCGCCGCTGGCCCCGGCACTCGCCGCGCACGGTGTCGGCGACGCGCAGGAGCTGGAGGACTTCCTCACCGGACGGCTGGGCATGCCCGCGGCGGGCGGTCACCGCTTCGGCGACGACCTCGAAGCCCTCCGCGTACGGCTGTCCACCGCGCCTCTGCTCGGCGGCACCGCCGAGCGGCGCGCGGAATGCCTCGGGTCCTCTGAGCCGTTGGAACTCCCGCACCTGCGAAGCGCGTTGACCCACCTGAAAACGGTCTTCGACGATCTCCGCGATGACGCCCAGCGAGGGGAGCCCGATCGATGACGCAGCACTCCGAGCCGACCACGAGCACCACCCCGCACGCCGACCCCCCGCACGCCGCCGGCCCGAACCCTGCCGGCCCGGCGGCCGGTTCCTCCCCGGCCCCGTACCCTCCGCTCGCCGAACCCCGCCCGCTCGCCGAACGGCGGGTGTGGCCGCGCACCTTCCACGACCGGCTCACCTCCCCGCTGCCCGGCCTGAAAGGGCTCGCGCGCTTCGCTCGCGAGGGCTCCACCAGACCCGGCCCGCAGGGCCTCGCCGACATACCGCGACTGCCCTACGCCCCCGGCCCGCTGCCCCGTGTCGGTACCCGCACGGTCGCCGCCACCTGGGCGGGGCACGCCAGCTGGGTGGTGCGGATCGGCGGACTCACCGTGCTCACCGACCCCGTCTGGTCCCGGCGCATCCTCGGCACCCCGGCCCGCATCACCCCCGTCGGCGTCGCCTGGGAGGCCCTGCCCCGCGTCGACGCGGTCGTCATCAGCCACAACCACTACGACCACCTGGACGCCCCCACGCTGCGCCGGCTCCCGTGCGACACCCCGGTGTTCGTGCCGGCCGGGCTCGCCGGCTGGTTCCACCGCCGCCGGTTCACCCGCGTCACCGAGCTGGACTGGTGGGAGGCCGCCGAGCTCAAGGGCGTCCGCTTCGACTTCGTGCCGGCCCACCACTGGTCCAAGCGCACCCTCACCGACACCTGCCGCTCCCTGTGGGGCGGCTGGGTGCTCACCGACTCCGACGGGCAGCGCGTCTACTTCGGCGGCGACACCGGCTACGGCCACTGGTTCTCCCGGATAGGGCGCCGCTACCCCGGCATCGACCTCGCCCTGCTGCCCATCGGTGCCTACGAGCCGCGCTGGTGGCTCAGGGACGTCCACTGCGACCCGGAGGAGGCGGTCCTTGCCGCCCGTGACCTCGGCGCGCGCCGGATGGCGCCGATGCACTGGGCGACGTTCGTCCTCTCCGCCGAACCGGTGCTGGAACCCCTCACCCGCGTCCGTGCCGCCTGGGACCGGGCGGGCCTGCCCCGCGAGCACCTCTGGGACCTGCCGGTCGGCGGCTCCCGCGTCCTGGAGTGAGCAGGGCCGCCCGGCGCCCACCGCCGCCCGCCCGTCGTCCCCGGGGGCGGGCGGCCGGTCATCGCGCCGCCGCCCGCCCCCGCAGGTAACGCCACGTGCCCGGAGCCGTGCTGATCAGGACGGTCAGGACGATCGCCGCGAGCACGCCCTGCCAGGGCTCGTCGAACAGCGAGCCGCCGAGGACGCCGATCAGCTGGTACGTCGCAGCCCAGGCCAGACAGGCCGGCAGGTTGCCGCGGACGAAGCGGCGGACGGGCCAGTCGGCTATCAGGCAGGCCAGCATCACCGGAAGACGCCCCGCCGGCACCAGCCGGGACAGCACCAGCACCGAGACGCCGTGGTCGGCGAGTTTCTCCCGCGCCTGACTCAGCCGTTCCTCCGGCGCCCGCGCCCGGATCGCCTTCAGCCAGCGCGAGCCGTTCCGCGACCGCATCCCGCGCCGCCCCAGCCAGTAGAGCGTGATGTCCCCGAGGAACGCGGCCAGCGAGGCCGTCACGAACACCAGCACCATCGAGACCGGTGCCGCCCGGTGGAAGGCGACCACCGCCGCCGCACTGACCAGCGCCCCGGTCGGCACCACCGGAACCAGCGCCCCGATCAGCACCAGCAGGAACAGCGAGGGATACCCGATCGCCTGCTGGGTGGTGTCCGGAGCCACCGTCACCGGCACGGCCGCCTGCGTCAGGGAGGCGGGCAGGATCACCGTGGAACCCCCAGGCGCACGCTCTCCCCGTGCCCCAGCCGGTGCACCGGCACCCCGGGCACCCGCTCGGCCGCCCGCCGCACGAACTCGTCGCCCGGCGAGTGGAACTCGTGCGGACGCACGGCGTCCATGCCGATCGGCCAGTACGTGCCGTAGTGCACCGGCACCGCGCTGCGCGCCCCCAGCCGGGCCAGCGCCTCGGCGGCGCGGGCCGCGTCCAGGTGCTCCTCGCCGAGGTACGGGCCCCAGCCGCCCACCGGCAGCAGCGCCACGTCGACCGGGCCGACCTCCTCGGCCATCGTGTCGAACAGCCCGGTGTCACCGGCGAAGTACGTCCGCGCCTCGCCCTCCATGACGTAGCCGAGGGCGGGGGAGCGGTGCCGCCCGAGCGGCAGCCGCCGCCCATCGTGCCGGGCGGGCACCGCCCGTACGGCCAGGTCGCCCGCCGTCAGGACATCACCGGGCGCCACCTCGCTCACCCTGAGATGCGTGAGCCGGCGCAGCGCCGGCACCGCACGGCGTGCGCCCCGGGGCACGAGCAGGTGCGTGCCCGGGGCGAGCAGGGCCAGCGACGGCACGTGCAGATGGTCGGCATGCAGGTGGGAGACGAGCGCGAGGTCCGCGTGCCGGGCATCCGGCGGTGGCAGGGCGCCGCGTCGGCGCCGCAGATGAGCGAACCGGCGGGCGAACAGGGGATCGGTGATCACGCGCGTGCGCGCGTCCTCGACCGTGCAGGTGGCGTGACCCCACCAGGTGATCTCCACCGGCACCGCTTCGCCTCCTTCTGCGACTCCCCGAAGCCTACGCGCAGGAGTAGGGTCGGCGGCCGGGGCCGGAGGTGAGGGGGCGTCATGGGGACGGTGCGGGTGATCGCGATCGCGAGTCTGACGCCGCTGGAGGAACTGGACGCCGATCCCTTCCTCGTGGACTCCCGCAGCCAGCACGCCATGTGCGCCCGCTGGGCCGACGAACGCGGGTACGTGGTGACCCGGGAGCTGCTGGTGCGCGGCCTGCGCCCCGACCACTGCGTGCTGTGGGACGGTGTGCGGCCCGGCTCCGACCTGTTCGTGGCCCCCAGCCGCCGGGTGCTGGAGAGCGCCCTGTCCTGCGTCGAGGAGTTCACCGCCGAATGCGCGCGGCGCGGGGTGCGCGTGGAGACCGTCGGCCACGCCGAACCGCTGTACGACGCCGCGATGAAGGCCCGGGTGCACCGCCGCCTGTCCATGCCGACCGCGGGCTACGACGGCCGTTGAGACCCGCCCGCCCGGCTCCGGGGCGCCGCCCGCGGGTCGTGGGGGGACGAGACGGTACGTCCGGGCCCTGTGGCAGGGTGTGGGTACGGGCGGGGGCCGGTTCGCAGGCCGCCCTGGCGGCAGACGGGCCGGGACGTGAGGTGGACTGGACGTGAGTGGCGTGCGGTGGCGGCGGATCGCCAGTCAGATCGGGCGGAGCGTCACGGTGTGGGCGGTCGCCACCCTCACCATGCTGGTGCTCGCCGGCATCCTCCCCGACTTCCGGCTGCGCTCCGCCGACGGCGACAGCGCCACCGACATCGCGGTCACCGCGGCGCTCGGCGCCGGCGCCTTCGGCCTGCTGTCGGCGCTGGTGTGGCCGCTGCTGGTGCGCCTGCTGCTGCTCGTACCGGCGCTCGTCCTCGGCCTGCTGGTGTTCTTCCTCAACGGTGCGTTCCTGCTGGTGGCGCTGCGGCTCAACCCCGTCGAGCGCGGCACCGCCGCCTGGGAGACCGCGGTCGTGGTCGCCGCCGTGATGTCCGCCGTCGCCTCCGCCACCGGAGCGGCCCTCGCCGTGCGCGACGACGACGCCTACCGCCGCCGCCTCTACCGCCTCGCCGACCGCCGCCGCCGCACCACACCGCCCGTCCCGGCCACCCCCGGCACCGTCTTCCTGCAACTGGACGGCGTCGGCCACGACGTCCTGCTGCGTGCCGTCGGCGGCGGCCTGATGCCGACCGTCGCCCGCTGGCTCGGCACCGACGACGCCGGCCTCCCCCACTCCCACCGGCTCACTCCCTGGCGCACCGACTGGTCCAGCCAGACCGGCGCCAGCCAGCTCGGCATCCTGCACGGCAGCAACCACGACGTCCCCGCCTTCCGCTGGTACGAGAAGGACCGCCGGGAGGTGATGGTCTGCAACCGCCCCACCAGCGCGGTGGAACTCCAGCAGCGCGCCGTCCGGTACGCCGGACACCCCGGACTGCTCGCCGACGACGGCGCCAGCCGCGGCAACCTGTTCAGCGGCGGCGCCGACGAACAGGCCCTGGTGCTGTCCATCGCCGCCCGCCGCCGCAGCCGCGAGAACCGCTCCCGCTCCGGCTACTTCGCCTACTTCTCCGACCCGGCCAGCGCCGTGCGCACCGCTCTGTCCTTCGCCGCCGAGGTGATCCGCGAGATCGGCCAGTCCACCCGCGCCCGGTGGACCGGACAGCTCCCGCGCGTCTCCCGCGGCGGCCTCTACCCCTTCATACGGGCCTTCGCGACCGTCGTCGAACGGGACGTGGTCGTCTCCGCCGTCATGGGCGACCTGCTCGCCGGCCGTACCTCCGTCTACGCCGACCTGGTCGCCTACGACGAGGTGGCCCACCACTCCGGGCCCGCAGGCCGGGACGCCGAGAAGGTCCTGCAACGCCTCGACCGCTCCCTCGCCCTGATCGAGCACGTCGCCGAACACGCCCCCCGCCCCTACCGGATCGTGGTCCTCTCCGACCACGGCCAGAGCCCCGGAGAGACCTTCCGCTCCCGCTACGGCCTCACCCTCGGCGACCTGGTGCGGGCCGGCTGCGGACTGCCCGTGCCACGCCGCGCCCGGCGCACCCACAGCGGCGCCGAGGCCCGCGCGGCGGTCAGGGCGGCGCTGCACCGCCCGGTCGAGGAGCACATCGAGCAGCACCGCCCCTCGCGCGGCTCCGAGCCCGTCGTCCTGGCCTCCGGCAACCTCGGGCTGGTCTCCTTCCCGGACGTGCCGCACCGGATGACCAAGGAGGAGATCGACGCACGCCACCCCGCCCTGCTGCCGACCCTCGCCAACCACCCCGGCATCGGCTTCCTGCTCGTCCGCAGCCAACGGCACGACGGCGTCGTGCTCGGCGCGCACGGCGCGGAGATCCCCCTGGACGAACTCGACGACGATCCCGGTCCGCTTGACGTGTTCGGCCCGGGCGCCGCCGACGCCGTACGCCGCACCCACTCCTTCCCGCACACCGCCGACATCATGGTCAACTCCTTCCACGACCCCGCCGACGGCGAGGTGCTCGCCTTCGAGGAGCAGATCGGCTCCCACGGCGGCCTCGGCGGTGACCAGTCCCGTCCCTTCCTGCTCTCCCCGGTCGTCCTGTCCCCGCCGGTCCCCGACGGGGAGGAGCTCGCCGGCGCCGAGCAGGTCCACCACGTACTGCGCCGCTGGCTGCAGGAGTCGGACGACTCCGCGCTGAAGCCGGAGCAGGACCGGGAACAGGCGGCCTAGGCCTGCGGCGAGAGCGGCGTCGCGCGGCAGGCGCCCCTCCGCCACGGGCCCCAGCCCTGTCCGGCGGGACAGACCGCCCATGTGCCGCCGGACACGGGGTACATGAGGGCGGATCGTGGTTGTCCCGACCGTCCGAGGAGGTACGTGCCGTGCCCGCCGTCAAGCGTTGGCTCGACCGGAGTCTTTCCGCCCAGGCGATGGTGATCTTTTTGCTGGGGGTGGGGATCGCCGCCCTGTTACGCAGGGACGAGCACCCCGTGATCTGGGTCGTGCACGGCGCGCTCTACACCGGTGTCACCGTGGCGATCCTGGCCGTCCAGCGTCGCCGTGCCGTACGGGCGGCGGGCGTGGGTCCGGGAGCGGTCGCCGACCTCAACCGCAGGATACGGCGTGGTGAGGTGCCGCGGGACCCGGAGGAACGGGCGGCCATGCGGCGGCTGGCCGACGACCAGCTCGACCGCATGCAGCGCGCGGGCCGGTGGTTCCCCTACTGGCTCGCCCTGATGGGGCTCGTCGCTGTCGGCCTGCTCGTCCTCGGCGTGGTCAGCGGCTCCGTGGTCCCCTCGGTGTTCTTCGCGGTCGGCACGCTCGGGTTCTGCTGGTGGGTCCTCTGGATGCGCCGCCGCTCGATGCGTCGTCTCCGCACGGCACGATCGGCGGTGGACGGTCCGGGCGAACCCGTGTGACGGGCCCGCACGGCGGCTCGGCGGTGCCGCCGCCCGCCCTCACCGCGAGGGCGCCGGTCCTGCGGCCGCGTCGAGCCGTAGTGTGATCGGATAGGGCCGGGAACCCGGTGACCCGGGAGTCCCCCGACCGCTTTCCTCCCCGGCCGCACACACGGCCGGACTTCTTCGAAAGGATGCGTCATGGCAGCCACGCGCTCCGCACACACCGTCTGGGAAGGCAACCTCATCAAGGGCAGCGGGGTCGTCACCTTCGACTCCTCCGGCAGCATCGACGAGCAGCCGGTCACGTGGGCGTCGCGCGCCGAGGAGGCGAACGGCAGGACCAGCCCCGAGGAGCTGATCGCCGCCGCCCACTCCAGCTGCTACTCGATGGCCTTCTCCAACATTCTCGACAAGGCCGGCAACCCGCCGACCCGTCTGGTGACCTCCGCCGACGTCACCTTCGTGCCCGGTACGGGCATCACCGGCATCCACCTCACCGTCGAGGGCACCGTCCCCGGCCTGGACGAGGCGGCCTTCCTCGCCGCCGCCGAGGACGCCAAGGTCAACTGCCCGGTCAGCCAGGCGCTGAAGGGCACCGAGATCACCCTGACGGCGAAGCTCTCCTGACCCGTTCGCCCTGGACGTGAAGGACGTACGGACACCCGCAGGCCGCCCCGCAGGGGGCGGCCTGTGCCGCGTCCGCGTCCCTTGCCCCGACGCCTCGACGCCCCGACGCCTCGACGCCTCGACGCCCCGGGGCGTCGGGGCGTCGAGGACGGAGATCCCGAAGCCCTCGAAGACAGGGAGCCGCCCCGCATGACGTCACGGCCCGCCGTCTCCGCGCACCGGGGAGGCTCCGAACTCGCCGCGCCCGCGACCCGGGAGGCCTACGAGGACGCCCTGCGGTCCGGCGCGGAGTACGCCGAGTTCGACGTACGGCGCACGGCGGACGGGATCTTCGTCGTCCACCACGACGCCCGTGCGGGACGCGCCGGCCCGCCGCTCGCCACCCTCACCCACGCCGAACTCTGCGCGCGTGTCGCGTACCCCGTTCCCGTCGTCGACGACGTCATGGAACTGATCGCCGGGAAGCTCGTCGGGCATCTCGACCTGAAGGAGACCGGTCACGAGCGGGAGCTGATCGACCGTGCGATCGCCCTGCTCGGCCGGGACGGCTTCGTCGCCACCAGCCTGGAGGACCGCTCCGTCGCCGCGATCACCACGGCCTTCCCCGGCGTACGCACCGCGCTCTCCCTCGGCCGGGACGGCACCGGGGTCCCGCGGGCCCGGCTGGCGCGCACCCGGCTGAGTGAACTGCTGCCCATGCGGCGGGTCCGTGCCTGCGGCGCCCACGGCATCGCGGTGCACCAGCGGCTCGCCCGCGGCGGGGCGCTGCGCGAGGCGGCCCGCAACGGACTGTTCACCATGGTGTGGACGGTCAACGACCCCGCCCCGATGCGCGCCTTCCTCACCGACCCGCGCGTGGACGTACTGATCACCGACCGCCCCCGCCGCGCCGTGGAACTGCGCGCAGCGGACGGCTGAGGGCGGGGGACGAACGGCCCGGACGCACTATTGACAACAGCGCGCTCAAGTTTTCTGCTGGAAGCCTGGAAGTCCGAAGAGGTGTGCCCTGGCGGAAGGGGACAGCGATGGGACGTGCGGTCGGAATCGATCTGGGGACCACGAACTCGGTGGTGGCCGTGCTGGAGGGCGGTGAGTCCACGGTCGTCACGAACGCGGAGGGAGCCAGGACCACCCCCTCCGTCGTGGCCTTCGCCAAGAACGGGGAGGTGCTGGTCGGCGAGGTGGCCAAACGGCAGGCCGTGACGAACGTCGACCGCACCGCCCGCTCGGTCAAGCGCCACATGGGCGACGGACAGTGGCACTTCCCGGACCAGGGCTCCGTGGACGGCACCCGCTACCGGGCGCAGGAGCTGTCCGCCCGCGTGCTGCAGAAACTGAAGCGGGACGCCGAGGCCTACCTCGGGGAGGACGTCACCGACGCCGTGATCACCGTACCGGCGTACTTCGACGACACCCAGCGGCAGGCCACCAAGGAGGCCGGGGAGATCGCCGGGCTGAAGGTCCTGCGGATCATCAACGAGCCCACGGCGGCGGCCCTCGCGTACGGCCTGGACAAGGAGCACGAGCAGACCGTCCTCGTCTTCGACCTGGGCGGCGGAACCTTCGACGTGTCGCTCCTGGAGATGGGCGACGGCGTCATCGAGGTCAAGGCCACCAACGGCGACACCCGGCTCGGCGGCGACGACTGGGACCAGCGGCTCCTCGAACATCTCGCGCAGCTCTTCAAGAGCCGGCACGGCATCGACCTGGCCCGGGACAGGATGGCCGTGCAACGGCTGCGGGAGGCCGCCGAGAGGGCCAAGATCGAGCTGTCCTCCTCCTCCGAGACCACCGTCAACCTGCCCTACATCACGGCGACCGCCGAGGGCCCGCTCCACCTGGACGAGAAACTCACCCGGGCCCAGTTCCAGGAACTCACCGCCGACCTGCTGGAGCGCTGCAGGAAACCCTTCCACCAGGCCGTGAAGGACGCCGGGGTGAAGCTCTCCGCGATCGACCACGTCATCCTCGTCGGCGGCTCCACCCGTATGCCCGCCGTCACCGACCTGGTCCGTGAACTCACCGGCAAGGACCCGCACAAGGGCGTCAACCCGGACGAGGTCGTCGCCGTCGGCGCGGCACTCCAGGCGGGCGTCATCCGCGGCGACGTGAAGGACGTACTGCTCCTCGACGTCACTCCGCTGTCCCTGGGCATCGAGACCAAGGGTGGCATCATGACCACGCTGATCGAGCGCAACACGACCATTCCGACGCGGCGTTCGGAGACCTTCACCACCGCCACCGACAACCAGCCCTCGGTCGGCATCCAGGTCTACCAGGGCGAACGCGAGATCGCGGCGTACAACAAGAAGCTCGGCGACTTCGACCTGACCGGTCTGCCCCCGGCCCCGCGCGGCGTCCCGCAGATCGAGGTGGCCTTCGACATCGACGCCAACGGGATCATGCACGTCTCCGCCAAGGACCTCGCCACCGGCCGGGAACAGAAGATGACCGTCACCGGCGGCTCGGCCCTGCCCAAGGACGACATCGACCGCATGATGCGCGAGGCCGAGCAGTACGCCGACGAGGACCGCAGGCGCCGCGAGGCCGCCGAGACCCGCAACCAGGCCGAGCAACTCGTCTACCAGACCGAGACGTTCCTCCAGGACAACGAGGACCGGATCCCCGCCGACACCAGGGCCGAGGTGGAGGGCGCCGTCGCCGAACTGAAGCCGCTGCTGGACCGGCCCGCCGACACGGCCGCTCTGCGCGACGGCGTCGAGAAGCTCGCCGCGGTCAGCCGGCGGATGGGCCAGGCGATGTACGCCCAGGCCGACGCGCGGAGCGGAGCCGGGAGCGAAGCCCGGTCGTCCGCGGACGACGCAGGCCCCCACGGGGCGCCGCGGGAACAGGGCGGCGAGGACGGTGTCGTCGACGCGGAGATCGTCGACGACGAGAACGACGAGAACGACGCGAACGACGAGGGAGCAGGGAGCGGCGGGAGGAGCGGGCGCGGGGGCGCTCAGTAGCTGTCCCGGAACTCCCGCAGCAGCTTCTGCGTGTGCTGGGTGGAGGCGGCCCGCGCCGTCATGTGGTCCAGCACCTCCAGGTGCACCGAGACCTCCTTGCGGGAGTCCAGGTACAGGGCGCCGGTCAGGTACTCGGTGAACACCATGTCGGGCAGCTCCGGCTCGGCGAACCGGAACAGGGAGAAGGGCGCGTACGTCCCCGGGTGGGGGCCGTCGGTGAACTCGGCCACCTGGAGTGTGATCCGGTCCCGCTCGGACCACTCCAGCAGCTTGTCGAACTGCTCGCGCATCACCCGGCCGTCGAGCGACACCGGGCGCCGCAGGACCGTCTCCTCCACGATCACCCACAGGTGGGGCGGATCCCGGCGCTCCAGGAGCCGCTGCCGCTCCAGCCGCAGCGACACATGCCGCTCGACGGCCTCCGGCCCCTGGTTCCCGATCGTCCCGGCCTCCATGACGGCACGCGCGTAGTCCTCCGTCTGCAGCAGCCCCGGCACGAAGTGCGGCTCGTAGGACCGGATGACCCGGGCGGCGCCCTCGAGGCTCACGTACAGGCTGAACCAGTCGGGCAGCGCGTCGTGGAACCGCTGCCACCAGCCAGGGCGGTTCGCCTCCTCCGCGAGTCCGATGAAGGTGGCGGCCTCACCCCGGGACACCCCGTACGCCGTCAGCAGAATCTGGATGTACGGGATCTTCAGCGCGACCTCGGCCGTTTCCATGCGCCGGACGGTCGCAGGAGCCACCCGCAGGACCCGGGCGGCCTCCTCGCGGGTGAGGCCCGCCTTCTCCCGCAGCTCCTGCAGCCGCCTGCCGAGTACCACTTGGCCCACCGTGGGTGCGGCCCGCCGTTCACTCACGCCACGTCTCCCCAACGCACCCCAACACACGATCAGTCTGCCATGCCCGTCCGACCCTCTCACGAGGGACGGTCGGGCGCCCCCGTTCCGGGCGCCCGGGTCATGACGTCCGGGGTAATCGACCGCGACCCGCCGGGGGCGGGATCGTGGACGCACCGAGCCCGGGCCGGCGCACTCCGGCCCGGGCCCCGGGCCGGATTCGTCCAGTGCCCTCGTCGACGGGAAGGTACGCGGTATGCGGTGCACCGTGGCCTTCAGCCCGTCACCGAGCTGCTCGGACCGGCCCGGCCCCGACCACGACCCCGACGGAGGGGACGCATCATGTCCGCGACCCAGCTCGCCGCACTCACCCGGACCTTTGACCCGCAGTCGGCGCTGCGCCGCCTCCTGGTCCTCGACGCCGCCGTGACCGGCGTCAACGCACTCGCCTACCTCGCCCTCTTCGGCCCGCTCGGCCGTTTCCTCGGTGTCGGCTCCGGCCTGCTGGTCGGGATCGGCGCCTTCCTCGCGGCGTACGCGGCCGGCGTGGCCCTGCTGGCCTCGCGCCGGTGTCCGCCGAGGCTCGGCGTCCGGGCCGTCGTCGAGGCCAACCTCGCCTGGGCGGTGGTGAGCTGCCTCGCCCTCGTGCTGTGGCTCGAGCCGAGTGCGGCGGGCGCGGTGTGGACGGTCCTCCAGGCGTTCGTCGTGGCCGGTTTCGCCCTGCTCCAGCACATGGCACTGAGGGTTTCCGGTCAACCCAGCCAGGAATGAAGGTACGTCGCCGTCGCCGGATCGGCCGGCAGGAGGGTCTCCACGGCCAGTTCGGCGACGGTCACGTCCATCGGTGTGTTGAAGGTGGAGATCGACGACACGAACGACAGGACCCGTCCCCCGTGTTCGATGCGCAGCGGCAGCGCGAAGTACGCGACGGACGCCGACGCCTCCTCCCCGTCCGCGGTCCCGGCGCTCCCGCCCGGCTCGCTCTCCGGCGCCGGGAACGCCGCGACCTCCTCGTACAGCGCCCGCAGCGGTGCGGAGCGGCGGAGCGCGATCTGCCGCTCCATCTGCTCCAGCAGATGACCGCGCCACTCCCGCAGATTCCGGATCCGGGGTGCGAGCCCCTGCGGGTGCAGCGTGAGCCGCACCGCGTTCAGCGGCGGCACCAGCAGCGACCTGGGCACCCCCTCGAACAGCGTCATGATCCCGCGGTTGGCGGCCACGACGTCGTACATCGCGTCCACGACCAGCGCCGGATACGGCTCGTACCCGGCGATCAACCGCTCGATGCCCTCGCGCAGTGCCTCCAACGCCGGGCTGTCCAGGGGAGTCTCGGGGAACCGGGGCGCGTAACCGGCCGCCAGCAGCAGTGCGTTGCGCTCCCGCACCGGTACGTCCAGGTGCTCGGCCAGCCGCAGCACCATCTCCTCGCTGGGCCGGGAGCGGCCGGTCTCGACGAAGCTGATGTGCCGGGCGGACGAGTCCGCGCGCAGCGCGAGCTCCAGCTGGCTGACCCGCCGCTGCTCCCGCCAGGCCCGCAGCAGTGGACCCACGTTTTCGGCGGCGGGGGCGGTATCGGGACTGAGAGTGGTCATGCCCGGACGGTAGCCGAGAAGACGCCGCACGCGGGAGCCGTACCCGCCGCGGGACCACGCCGCGACCGCTCCCGGCCTCCTGTGCAGGGTCCGGCGGCACCTCCTGTGGCACGCTGGGCGAAGAGAAACCCCGACCGCCACGGGGGGCAGAAGAGGAGCCGATCCATGTCCGCCGCATCCGCCGCACCGCTGTCGCCGAAGGAGATCGAGGAAAGGCTGACCGGTCTGCCGGGCTGGTCGCTCGACGCCGGTCGGCTCACCCGTTCCTACCGGCTCGGCTCCCACTTCGCGGCGACGGCGATGGTCGTCCACGTCGCCCGGGTGCAGGAGGAACTCGACCACCACTCCGACCTCACCCTCGGCCACCACACCGTGTCCGTCGCCGTCCAGACGCACAGCGCGGGTGGCGCCGTCACCGCGAAGGATGTCGAACTGGCGCGCAGGGTAGAGGACTTGGCCCCCGTTCACGGTGCACACTGAGGTGTGTGCTCGACTACGACGAGGAAGCGGGGCGCTACGACGCCTCACGGGGCGGTGAGCCCCGGGCCGCGGCCGCCGCGCGGGCGGTGCTCGACCTGATCCCCCTCGGGGTGCACGACCTGCTGGACATCGCCTGCGGCACCGGCATCGTGACCCGGCGCTTCCCCGCCCTCCGTACCGGCCTGCGGGTGACCGGCGTCGACCTCGCCCCGTCGATGACCCGCATCGCGGCGACCCGTCTGCCCGGCGCCGTGGTCCGCGCGGACAGCCGTCGTCTGCCGTTCGGTGACGCCCGGTTCGACGCCGCCGTCAGTGTGTGGCTGCTGCACCTCCAGTCCGGCCCCGAGGACGTGCGGGCGCTCATCGGCGAGTGCGCCAGGGTCCTGCGGCCCGGCGGGGTCTACGTCACCACCGTCGACAAGGCCGCCTCGCACAACGTGGGCAGCGACATCGACGCCGTCCTCTCCGCCCGCCCGCGCGGTCCGGTGCGCGACGTCGCCGCCGACGTGGCGGCCTGCGCCGCCGAACAAGGCCTCGTCCCGGCCGGACAGACCGTCTTTTGGGGCCACGGCCAGGGCCGCAGCCCTCGCCGCACCATCGCCGACCTGCGCCGCGGCTGGTTCGTCACCCTGCCCCCCCGGCTCCCCCCTCGCCGACGCCTTCGCCGCCCGCCTCGCCGCCCTCCCCGACCAGGACCGCCCCCGCCCCGACCCGATCTTCCAGCTACGGGCGTTCCGAAAACCGCCGCATCCGCCGCATCCACCGAAACCGTCGGCGGCCCTTGCGGGGTGAGGCAACCAAACCGGGACCGGCGACCACTGAAAGGCGTAATCCCCCCGCCCTCCCTGGAGGTTCGTCCCGTGAAGCACCCGCACCCGCATCCGCGGAAACACGCGCACAGGTCACGCAGACGCCGGTTCGTCCTTCCCGCGGTCCTCACCGCCGTGGCCCTCGCCGGGGCCGGACTCACCGGGCTCGGCGCCGACACCGCCGAAGCCGCCACGACACGTCAGGTCGAGGCACTCGACCGGGGCGTGGTCAGCGTGCACAACGGCAGCGGCAACCTGGTCGGCTGGCGCTGGCTCGGCACCGACCCGGACAACGTCTCCTTCAACGTCTACCGGGCCGGTACCAAGGTCAACTCCACCCCCGTCACCGGCTCCACCACGTTCTTCCACTCCGGCGCCCCGTCCCACGCCGACTACACCGTCCGCGCCGTCGTGAACGGCGTCGAGCAGGGCGACTCCGTGCACGCCGTCCAGTTCCGCGGCGGCTACAAGGACGTGCCCATCTCCCCGCCGGCCGGCGGCACCACCCCGGACGGCGTCTCCTACACCTACGAGGCCAACGACGCCTCCGTCGGGGACCTCGACGGCGACGGCGCCCTCGAGTTCGTCCTCAAGTGGCAGCCCACCAACGCCAAGGACAACTCCCAGTCCGGTTACACCGGCAACACGATCGTCGACGGCATCCGGCTCGACGGAACCCGGCTGTGGCGCATCGACCTGGGCCGCAACATCCGCTCCGGCGCCCACTACACCCAGTTCCAGGTGTACGACTACGACGGCGACGGCAAGGCCGAGGTCGCCATGAAGACCGCCGACGGCACCCGGGACGGCACCGGCGCCGTCATCGGCAGCTCCTCCGCCGACCACCGCAACTCCAGCGGCTACATCCTGTCCGGCCCCGAGTACCTGACCATGTTCAACGGGCAGACCGGCAGGGCCATGGGCACCGTCGACTACGTCCCCGCCCGCGGCACCGTCTCCTCCTGGGGCGACTCCTACGGCAACCGCGTCGACCGCTTCCTCGCCGGCACCGCCTACCTCGACGGCGCCCGGCCCTCCCTGATCATGGCCCGCGGCTACTACACCCGTTCCGTCGTCGCCGCCTGGGACTGGCGGAACGGCGCCTTCACCCGCCGCTGGACCTTCGACACCAGTTCCTCCAGCAACAGCGGCAAGGGCTACGACGGCCAGGGCTCCCACAGCCTCTCCGTCGGCGACATCGACAACGACGGCAGGGACGAGATCGTCTACGGCGCGATGGCCGTCGACGACAACGGCAGCGGGCTGTGGACCACGAGGACCGGTCACGGCGACGCCCAGCACCTCGGCGACCTCGACGCGTCGACCTCGGGCCTGGAGTACTACAAGGTCTCCGAGTCGACCTCACAGCCCGCGGCCCTGTACATCGACCCGGCCAACGGATCGGTCCGCTGGAAGCTGTCCGCCTGCTGCGACAACGGGCGCGGTCTCGCCGGTGACATCTGGTCGGGCAACCCCGGCCCCGAGATGTGGTCCTCCTCCGACGGCTCCGTCCGCGACGAGGGCGGCGGCACCAAGGGCCGCAAGCCGTCCTCCGCCAACTTCCTCTCCTGGTGGGACGGCGACCCGGTGCGCGAACTCCTCGACGGCACCCGCATCGACAAGTACGGCACCTCCTCCGACACCCGCCTGCTGACCGGGTCCGGGGTCGCCTCCAACAACGGCACCAAGGCCACCCCCGTACTGTCCGGCGACATCCTCGGCGACTGGCGCGAGGAGGTCGTCTGGCGCACCGGAAACAACACCGCGCTGCGCATCTACTCCACTCCGCACGACACCGACGTCAAGATCACGACGCTGCTCCACGACACCCTGTACCGCACCTCGCTGGCGTGGCAGAACACGGCCTACAACCAGCCGCCGCACACCGGCTTCTTCATCGGTGACGGCATGCCGACCCCGCCGCGTCCGGCGGTCCACACCCCCTGAGCAGGACCGCGGGGCACGTACGGCCGCTCCGGCCGTACGTGCCCCGCGGGCTCACCGCCTCCGGCCGGTCACGTCACCGTGCAGGCCCGCCCGCCGAGTGCGAAGGCCGTCGGCTCCGGGTTCGTCGCCGAACGGCTCGCCGTGAAGCCGAACCCGACCGACGAGCCCGCCGCCACGGTGCCGTTCCAGTCGGTGTTGCGTACCGTCACCGCCGGACCGGACTGTGCGTGGGCCCCGTTCCACAACTGGGACACCCGCTGTCCGTCCGCGAACGACCAGGTCAGTGACCAGCCGTTCCACGCGTCCGACCCGGTGTTGGTCACCCGGACCTGGGCCTGGAAACCGTCGGACCACTGGTTGGTGATCTCGTAGGTCACCGCGCAGGCCCCCGTCGGCTCCGGATCGGGGTCGGTGCCTCCGCCGCCGTCGTCCCCGCCCCCGGTGTCCGAGGTGTCGCCGTAGACGATCCCGCGGCCGTTGGTCGCCACGTACACCCTGCCGTACACCCGCGGGTCACCGGTGATCGCCGCACCCGTCCAACCCCACTGGTGCGCGTCGTCGTTGATGCGCGTCCAGCTCTGCCCCTGGTCCGTCGAGCGGAAGATGCCGCGCACGCCGTCGATCCTGGCGCTGGTGAAGACGGTCTGGTACGAGGCGTCGGGGGCCGCCTTGCCGAAGCCGACGGTGTCGGCCTCCTCGACGCCCTGCAGCTTGGTGAAGCTCTGTCCGCCGTCGGTGGAGTGCCACAGACCGTAGACCCCGCCGCTCTCCCCGCCGGCCAGCCAGATGTCGCCCTCGGCGCCCGGCAGCGCCTTGTACCGCACGCTGTCGCCGCTCGGCAGGCCGGTCGCGGGGGAGGCGGTGAAGGTGGCGCCGCCGTCCGTGCTGACGTAGAACGTCCCGGACTTGAAGCCGTAGAACGTCTTCGGATCCACCCGGTCGGACTCGACGACCGCCCCCGCGGGAATGCCGCTCGACGCCGACCACGAGGTGCCGAAGCCGGTGGTGTGGTGCACCCCGGCGCCCTGCGGGCTCCACACGAAGCCGCTGCCGTCGGCGCCCGCCGCGACCGTGCCGCCGCCGCTGACGCCCGCGGGGTCGGTGCCCGCGAACCAGGTGGCGCCGTTGTCCGTGGAGAACGCGATGTGCGGACCGGAGTCCAGGTCGCCCGCCCGGACCACCGTGTCGGGGCGGGACTCGGCGAAGTCCAGACTGGTGGTACCGGTGAAGTTCGGCTGGGTGAACATCATCGACGGGACCTTCGTCAGGTCCGTGTGCCGGAAGCCGCCCACATCGAGGAGCCCGCTGATCAGCGGCGCGCCCGACGGGGGCGAGACGAGGTCGTTGACCGCCGTCTCCTCCAGGCCCCGCACCATGGGCTCGATGGTGAACGTGGTGTCGTCGTCCCAGTTCGTGAGGTTCTCGGTGCCGTAGACCGTCGCGCCCGTCCCGTACATCATGCGGTCCGGGTCGAACGGGTCGATCTCCAGGGCCTCGGTCATCCACCCCAGCTTGGGCGTCTGTTCGGGCGGCGAAGGGTTGGCGCCCCAGGTCAGCCACGGCACGGACGAGACGTCCATGGTGTAGCGGTCGACCCGGGTCGGGTACGGGGAGTAGTCCCAGGCCTGCGTCCACGTCGCGCCGCTGTCCGTGGAGCGGAAGATCTGGGTGTCCGGCCACCAGGAGCTGTACGCCGTCGCCATGAGGGTGCCCGGGTTCTGCCGGTCCACGGTCAGTCCGCTGAAGCCGTAGTACGTGTCGGCCTCGGCGACCGGGCTGATGTCGGTCCAGGTACCGGTGGCGGTCGCGTACCGCCACAGCCGGCCCTTGCCGCCGTCGTACGGCCCGCCCTTGTCGCTGTACGCGAGGTACAGGTGACCGTTCTCGGTGTCCAGGACGCCCTTGTGCGCCAGGTGCCCGGTCGGCTGCCCGGCCACCCGCTCCCAGGTGGCGCCCGCGTCCGTCGACCGGTACACCGCGTTCTCCGTGTCGGCGACACCCACGTAGATCGTCCGCGTCGCGCTGCCCGGCGTGCCCGTCGACTCGTCGAAGGTGACCCAGACGATGCCCTGGTTGTCACTGGCGTACCCGGAGGTGTCGCCCGGGTCCTGCACGTAGGTGCCCGGGTTGGGGAAGGCCGTCACCTCCGACCAGCTCGCGCCCGAGTCGGTGGAGCGCCACAGGCCCTTCCCGCTGGGCGCCCCCAGGTACAGCACGCTGTTGCGGTGGGGGTCGACGGCCAGGCGTTCGCCCATGCCCCGCCCCGGCATGTTGCCGCCCAGCTTGAACGGCAGGTCGGCCTTCCGCCAGGTGGCGCCCCGGTCCGCGGAACGCAGGACCGCGCCGTTGTCCGGGTCCCAGTCGTTGGTGTACGTGCCCGCCGCCACGTACACGCGGTCCGGGTCGACCGGGTCGGAGGCGAGGCTCACCACGCCGGTGTGCCCCCAGTCGTCCCAGCCGACCGAGTCCAGCAGCGGCGTCCAGGTCTTCGTCCCCTCCTGCCACCGGTAGGCGCCGCCGATGTCCGTGCGGGCGTACGCCAGGTTCTTCTCGCTGCGGTTGAAGACGATGCCGGGGACGAAGCCGCCGCCGTCGATCCGGGCGTTCTTCCAGGTGTACGTGTCCGCGGCGAGCGCGGACCCGGCCGGGGCGTCGGCCGCGGCGGCCGACCGGTCGGGGGGAGCGGCGGCGAGGGCGGGCGGGCCGCCCGTGAGCAGGCCGGCCGCCAGGGCGAGCACGGCGGTGAGGACGCGGGTTCTTCGCACGGTGAAGTCCTTCCTCGGGGTGGGGGGAAGCGACGGGGAGCGGGGGAGGGGGTGGGGGTGGGGCGTGCGAGGGCCGGGCGGGTCCCCCGTGCGCGAGGGGCCCGCCCGGCCGCCGTGGCCCCGGCGTCAGGTGCCGGGGCCGGCACGCGGAGCGCCGGCGGGGGCTATTCGAGGAGCTCCGCGTACGAGCCCATGGCCAGGGCGATGTCGGCCTGGGCCCAGAACCGGTGGTACGTGAAGGTGGGCGCGGCGCCGCCCGCCAGATAGGACTCGATCTTCGACCAGGCCGGGTCGTCCTGGTAGAAGGAGCGGATCGAGTCGAACGTCGACGACGAGTCGATCGTGTCGCCGTTGGGCATGGTGCCGGTCCAGCCGCTCGGCACGTGGAGGGGGTCGTCGAAGCGGTTGTAGTCGGCGCGGGTCTCCGGGACGGCGATGCCGAGGTCGTCCTGGTGGTTGTCCCACATGCCGTCGAGGAGCGCCTTCGCCGTGTCCGCGGCCTCGGTGTCGCCCGAGCGGTCCGCGTAGTACGTCAGCGTCTTGGCGTAGGCCGCGGCCACACCGACGTCGTTGGTGTAGTCGGCGACGGTGACGTGCAGCGAGCCGTTGGCGCCGGGGGAGGACGGGTTCCAGGTGTCGGGGCGGCCCGACCACTGGAGCGTCGCCGGGAGGCGGAAGGTGCCGTCCGGGTTGACGGTCGTCTCGGACAGCGCCCAGTCGACCCACTTGTCGAGGACGACCTTCGCGTCCGCGTCGCCCGTCTGCTGGTAGTACTCGGCGACCCGCTCCATGGACCACGCCTGGAAGCCGAACCACTGGTTGGACGGCGGGTCGTGGTACACCGGCTTCTCGTCGTAGTACATGCCGTAGAACGTCGGCGTCCCGGCCGGCGGTGTCGCGTAGCGGCCGGCCCAGCTGTTGGTGGCACCGCCCGCGATCGCGCCCTCGTCGGACTGCAGCCAGCGGTAGAACTCCAACTGCCGGTCCAGGGACTTGCCCCAGTCCGCCGCACCCGTCGCCGAATCCGGCTTCAGGGCGTCGTAGGAGCTGAGGGCGTAGGCCGCCAGGGGGTTCTGGTAGCCGCCGTGCGCGTGGCTGGAGCCGATGCGCCAGGCCCAGCCCGCCGACGTGTCGGTGGCACCGCCCCAGGAGTAGTACCAGGACATCAGGTAGTGCGAGGCGTCCTTGCCGGTGCCGGCCGGGCAGGAGGACGGGCTCGTGCAGTTCCCGACCTTCTTGAAGTACTTGTCGTACATGGAGTAGCGCAGGTAGTCGCCCATCTTGGCGGCCTTGGCGACGGTGCTGGAGATGTCACCGCCGTTGCCCTGCTCCTTCGCCCACAGGTCGGCCCAGTAGGCGGCCTGCACCGCGCGCGCGTCGGCGTCCGGGGCGTTGGTGAACTTCCACTGCTTCGCGTAGGAGGCGTCCTGGGTGAACAGGTCCAGATACCCGTTCGTTCCGCCGTACTTGAAGGCGTCGCAGGTGGGCTGCGGCACCGTCTCCCACACCGACTCCTGCGCGCCGCGCTGGAAGGTGTTGATGTACGAGGGCCCGGTCGCCGTCGGACCCGCCTCGCACCGGCCGGGCTCGTTGCCGTAGCCGTAGGTGTTGTCCACGTCCTGCAGCCAGTGCATACCGTAGACGTCGTCCGTGCCGTACGTGGACCTCAGCTCGGCGGCGATCGGGTCCCGGCCGACGGGGACGCCGGTGTCCAGCGGTGCCGGGTACTCGGCGGGGGTGTCGAGTTCGGGCGCGTACGTGGCCGGCTTCGAGGCGTTGTAGAAGGAGTTGGTCGGCTGGTCCGCGTGGGTCGGGATCATGTACCGCTCCATGATGTCCCAGGCCCCGTTGAACTTCGACCAGTCACCGGTCACCTTGCCGTACATGGCCTGCAGCCACAGCAGGTAGCTGTACGCCTCCGAGGTGGTCTCGTGGCCGTGGTCCGGCGCCTCGACGATCAGCGTCTCCACCGAGTGGTACGGGATGCCCTCGGGCGAGAAGTACCCGTTCGCCGGGTCGGTGATCTTCCCGTAGAGCTCCAGGAAGCGCGCGTCGTACGCCTTCGTCGCGCCCAGCTGCGTCACCGTGACCGCCGCCTCGGTGTGCCCCGGGGCCGACGACTCGAAGACCGCCGAACCCGTGCCCGACGCGTCGGCGCCGATCGTGACCGTCTGCGCGGTGTCCCAGTTCGACGGCGTGAAGGTGAGCGAGCCGCCCGCGGTGACCGACAGCCCCGGGTTGCCGCTCGCGCGGGTCGTCGTGACGGTCGTGTTCGCACTCGGCCGCGTCGACAGCTTCACCTCGTACGTGCCCGACTCCCCCTGCCGTACTCCCAGTTGGGACGGGGTGGCCACGACGACCGGGCCGGAGGCGACGGTGATGCCGACCGGGGTCGAGTTCGCGGAGGCGCCCAGGCTGTCGTAGGCCTTCGCCGTCAGTGAATGACTGCCCACGGTCAAACCAGCGGCGGAAAGCGTGAAGGGCGCGCTCTCGTCCGTGCCCAGCAGCTCGGTGTCGTCGTAGAACTCCACCTTGGTGATCGTCGCGTCGTCGGCCGCCGCCGCGGTCGCCGCGAGCGGAACCGTTTCGCCCCGCGTGTAGACCGCGCCGGCCTCGGGGCTGGTCAGTACGGTGATCGGCGGCTGGTGGGCCCCCGTGCAGGTGGTGCCGTTGACGGCGAAGGAGGAGGGCGCGGCGTTGCTGCCGCTGTAGGAGAACTGCGCGCCGGTGGTGACGGCGCCGCCGGCCGCGATCCGCGCGTTGTGCCCGGCGTTCCGCACGGTCACGGTGGAGCCGGACTGGCTCCAGCTGCCGTTCCAGCCGTTCACCAGCCGCTGGTTGCCCGCGTAGGCGTAGGTCAGGGTCCAGCCGTCGACGTCCTCCGCGGCACGGTTGGTGAGGGTCAGGTCCGCGGTGAAACCGGACCCCCAGTCGTTGGTCCGGTAGTCCACGCTGCACTGGACGGCCGCCGCCTGGGCGGGAGTCGATCCCGAGGAGAGCATCGTCAGCGGAAGTGCGAGGGCTGCCGCGGCGGCCGTCCACAGTCGCCGGAGGCCGCGGCGTCTTCTGGGTGGGGGATGCATGGTGCTGGTTCCTCCTGCGACTCGGAGATGTCAAGCCTTGAACCAGTGGGAGCGCTCCCATAGTGAGGATGGGGTCCAGAGCGGTCAAGGCTTGTGGAGAGTCGAAAAGATTCGACGACCGAAGTTCAACGAATGTTGGTAACTCCCCTGTTCTTCGCCGTCACTTGGCGCTAGCTTCATGGACACCAGTGGGAGCGGTTCCACCAGTCGACGCGTCCGTCACGGCACGCCCGAACTGCAAGGAGTCGCTCATGTGGCACCCCCCGCGTTCAGTACTTTTACGTCCTGTCGCCGGTACGTCCGTGCCCCGCGCGGACACCCCGGTCGCACCGGCCGTCACGGCGCACGAGCCCGCGTCCGTGTGCACGGCGGAGTCCTCCGCGACGGCCTCCCCGCAGGACGCCGGCACCGCAGTCGCGGTGCTCCCGCTCGACGGCACCACCCGTACCCCCGGCGCGGGGGCAGCGCACTCCCGTGGGACCCCTCGTGGCCGGTCCGGCCCCCGCACGTCCCGGACCGCGGACCGGGCCTCGTCCTGATCCTCCGCGCCCCGAGGCGCCCCCACGCCCACGCCCACGCCGCACGGCACCGGACGCGCGACCCACGCGCGCCCCGGTGAGATCACTGCCGACCGTCCACCCCCCTTCGGACAGTGCTACCCGTACACCCCCAACGGATAGGAAACCCGCACTCATGAGTCGCACGAGAACCGCGCTCCTCGCCGCCATGGCGCTGGTCGCCGGTGCCACCGGCACGGCGTACGCCGCCGTACCCGACGGTGTCGGCGCCGCCGCAGTCCCCTGCACCGTCGACTACCAGGTGCAGAACCAGTGGAGCACCGGCTTCACCGCCGCCGTGACCGTCACCAACCTCGGTGCAGCCAAGTCGTCCTGGGCGCTGAAGTGGTCCTACGCCGGCAACCAGCAGGTCACCAGCGGCTGGAACGCCAAGGTCACCCAGTCCGGCAGCAACGTCACCGCCGCCAACGAGTCCTACAACGGCACCCTGGCGAACGGTGGTTCGGCCAGCTTCGGCTTCCAGGGCACCTACAGCGGCAGCAACGCGATTCCCGCCACCTTCACCCTCGACGGTGTCACGTGCAACGTCGACGACGGAGGCCCGACCGACCCCACGGACCCGACCGATCCGACCGACCCCGGTGACCGGGTCGACAACCCGTACAGCGGTGCCAAGGTGTACGTGAACCCCGAGTGGTCCGAGAAGGCCGCCGCAGAGCCGGGCGGCGACCGCATCGCCGACCAGCCCACCGGGGTCTGGATGGACCGCATCGCCGCCATCAACGGCGTGAACGGCGGCATGGGCCTGCGCGACCACCTCGACGAGGCGCTCGCGCAGAAGGGTTCGGACGAACTCGTCGTCCAGCTGGTCATCTACAACCTGCCCGGCCGCGACTGCGCCGCCCTCGCCTCCAACGGCGAACTCGGCCCGACGGAGATCGGCCGCTACAAGACCGAGTACATCGACCCGATCGCCGAGATCCTCGGTGACGAGAAGTACGCCTCGCTGCGGATCGTCACCACCGTCGAGATCGACTCCCTGCCCAACCTCGTCACCAACACCGGCGGCCGGGCCACCGCCACGCCCGAGTGCGACGTGATGAAGGCCAACGGCAACTACGTCAAGGGCGTCGGCTACGCCCTGAACAAGCTCGGCGACGTGGGGAACGTGTACAACTACGTCGACGCCGGCCACCACGGCTGGATCGGCTGGGACGACAACTTCGGCCCCTCCGCGGACGTCTTCCACGAGGCGGCCACCGCCGAGGGCGCGACCCCGTCCGACGTCCACGGCTTCATCACCAACACGGCCAACTACAGCGCGCTGAAGGAGGAGAACTTCACCATCAACGACTCCGTGGCCGGCAAGTCCGTCCGCGAGTCCGGGTGGGTCGACTGGAACCGGTACGTCGACGAGCTGGGCTTCGCCCAGGCCTTCAGGAACGAGCTCGTCTCGACCGGCTTCGACACGAACATCGGCATGCTGATCGACACCTCCCGCAACGGCTGGGGCGGCAGCGACCGGCCCACCGGACCGGGTGCGACGACCAGCGTCGACACCTACGTCGACGGCGGACGCTACGACCGCCGCATCCACATCGGCAACTGGTGCAACCAGTCGGGCGCCGGACTCGGCGAACGCCCGCAGACAGCGCCCGAGAGCGGCATCGACGCCTACGTGTGGATGAAGCCCCCGGGCGAGTCCGACGGGGCCAGCAAGGAGATCCCGAACGACGAGGGCAAGGGCTTCGACCGGATGTGCGACCCGACCTACACGGGCACCCCGCGCAACGGGCACAACCTCACCGGCGCCCTGCCGGACGCCCCGGTCTCCGGTCACTGGTTCTCGGCACAGTTCCAGGAGCTCATGCGGAACGCGTACCCGCCGCTGCCCTGACCGGCTGACCGGCTGACCGGCTGACCGGCTGACCAACTGACCGGCTGACCGGCTGACCAACTGACCGGCTGACCGATCGACCCCGATCCGCCGGGGACCGGGCCGCGTGCCCGGCCCCCGGCGGATCGCTCACGCCCGTGGGGGGCGATTCCTGGGAAACCGCTTTGCCGGAGCGGCAACAATACTGGCCCCTGCCGGGCGCGTCGGCGCACCCTGTCCGCATCCGAGCGGAGAGGCTGACCCCCATGGCGCAGCACGACCACGACCAGCACCCCCCCGAGCACCGGCACGGCCACCACCACGGCCACGGCCACGGCGCGACGGACACCGAGATCGACTGGGCGGAGATGGCCTCCCTGCTCGAATCGGAGGCCGAACTCTTCACGCCCCTGTACGAACGGGCCCTCGGCTGGCTCGCGAAGGAGGTGACCGAACCGGGGCTGATCGTGGACGCGGGCAGCGGGCCGGGTGTCATCTCGTGCCTGTTCGCCGAGGTCTTCGAGGGCGCGCGCATCGTGGCCGTCGACGGCTCCGCCCCGCTGCTCGAACGGGCCGCGGACCGCGCCGCACGGCACGGCGCCGGCGACCGTTTCGGGACCCTCGCCGGTGAACTTCCCGGCGTGCTCGACGAACTGGAGTACCCGGCCGACCTGTTGTGGTCCAGCCGCAGCGTCCACCACCTCGGCGACCAGCGCGCCGCGCTCGCCGCCTACGCCGCCCGGCTCGCGCCCGGCGGCACGCTGGCCGTCCTGGAGGGCGGACTGCCCACCCGGTACCTGCCGCGCGACATCGGCATCGGCCGGCCAGGGCTCCAGAGCCGCATCGACGCGGTGGAGTCCGACTGGTTCACCCGGATGCGCGCCGAACTGCCGGGCTCCGTCGCGCACACCGAGGACTGGCCGGCCCTGCTGACCGCGGCCGGACTGCACCACAGCCGCTCCCGCACCTTCCTCCTCGACCTCCCCGCCCCGGCCACCGACCGTGTCCGGGCCCACGTCGTCGCGACGCTCACCCGCACCCGCGACAGACTCGCCGGGGAACTGGACGCCGAGGACCGCGCCACCGTCGACCGCCTCCTCGACCCCGCCGACGAGGCGAGCCTGCACCACCGCCCCGACGTCTTCTTCCTGACGGCTCACACGGTCCATACGGCCGTCCGCCCGGTGTAGGGCGGCTCCGGGCCGGCGACACCCCACGGGCGGCGGCCTCCCCGCGCGCAGGGGAAGACCGCCGCATCCTGCCCCGGAAGCCCCGGAAGCCCCGGAAGCCCCGGAAGCCCCGGAAGCCCCGGAAGCCCCGGAAGCCCCGGAAGCCCCGGAAGCCCCGGAAGCCCCGGAAGCCCCGGAAGCCCCGGAAGCACCGGAAGCACCGGAAGGCCCGAGGTCAGTTCACCGTCGCCGGGTCCGATCCCAGGCGGCGGTCCTCGTTCAGGGCGTTGATCGCCGCGAGGTCCTCCGTGTCCAGGCTGAAGTCGAACACGTCGATGTTCTCCTCGATCCGCGACGGTGTCACCGACTTGGGGATGACGACGTTGCCGAGCTGGAGGTGCCAGCGCAGGACGACCTGTGCCGGCGTGCGCCCGTGCTTGCGGGCGATGGCCACGATCGCCGGGACCTCCAGCAGGCCCTTGCCCGAGCCGAGCGGCGACCAGGCCTCCGTGGCGATGCCCCGCTCCGCGTGGTACTCCCGCGCGGCGGACTGCTGGAGGTGCGGATGCAGCTCGATCTGGTTGACGGCCGGGACGACCGACGTCTCCTCGAGCAGGTGCTCCAGGTGCTCGGGCAGGAAGTTGGACACGCCGATGGCGCGGATCCGGCCCTCGGCGTGCAGCTTCTCGAACGCCCGGTACGTGTCGACGTAGCGGCCGCGGGCCGGCATGGGCCAGTGGATGAGGTACAGGTCCACGTAGTCCAGACCGAGCTTGGACAGGGAGGTGTCGAAAGCGCGCAGGGTGGTGTCGTACCCCTGGTCGTCGTTCCAGAGCTTGGTGGTGACGAAGAGGTCCTCGCGGGGGATGCCCGAGGCGGCGACGGCCCTGCCGGTCCCCTCCTCGTTGCCGTACACCGCCGCGGTGTCGATGCTGCGGTAGCCCGCCTCCAGTGCCGCCGTGACGGCCGTCTCGGCCTCGGGGTCCGGTACCTGCCAGACGCCGAAACCCAGTTGGGGCATCGTGACGCCGTTGTTCAGGGTGATCGGGGGGACCATACTCACGAGCTCTCGATCCTTCGGTCGGTGTCCGGTGGAATTCCCATGGTCAACGATCACCGCCCGTCATGCATTCCGGACGGCACATTTCACGCACGGTCAGCAGGCCGCCGGGGCGTCGGACACCGCCGTCCGGCGGACCTCACGCGCGGTACAGCACCTCGGCCTCTTCCGCGTACGCCCTCTCGACCGCCCTGCGCCTCAGCTTCAGCGACGGCGTGAGCAGTCCGTGCTCCTCGGTGAACGGCTGCGCCGGAACGCGGAAGGCCCGGATCGCCTCCGCCTGCGGGACGCCGGTGCCGCCCGCCGCCGCCCCCTCGACGTCGTACAGCATCCAGCGGCACTGCTCCGCGGGCGGCGTGGGGCAGACCGGCACGAGCTGCGCACCGACGGTGCACCGGACCTCTGCGCCGGCGGGGCGGTTGCCGGGAGGGTCACCGCCCCGGCCCCAGCCGGACCGTCACGAACCGGGGCCGGTACAGGGAGACGTTCCGGCTGAGCGCCACCGCGGCGCCGGACTGCTCCAGCAGGTTCACGTCGTGGCTGAGCACCAGCCGTCCGTCGCCGCTCAGTTCCGGGTGCGTCTGCGGGTTGTACGCGCCGGTCCCGCCGTGCGGCAGCGAGGGGCTGAACTCCCCCGCCGGGCCGTGCCACGGCCCGGCGGGGGAGCAGGACCAGTACGCCGCCACCGTGGTCAGGCCCTTGACGCCCGTGGCCATCGTGAACAGGACGTACGTCCCGCCCTCCCGCACCACCGAGAAGGCGCTGCCCACACCCGTGCGGTGTCCGTCGCCGAGCACCGGGCGCGGGCGGGCGCGGGTCTGCCACGCCGTGCCGTTCCAGTACTCCCAGGCCGCCGGGTCGCCGAGCCCGCCCTTTGGGACCCGCGCCGCGTACGCCTGCGAGGCCTCGCGGGAGACGGCCCGGCCGTCGTCGCCGCCGAAGACGTACGTCCACCCGCCCTCCTCGACCAGGGTGGTGCCGAACAGCACCCGCCGGGACGGATCGGGTAGGTTCCGCTGGTCCAGCACCGTCTCCACCGACTCCAGGCGCAGATCGGGCAGGGAGAGCGTGGCGACCTCGGTGGCGGTCGGCACCCCGTAGATCCACGGGGACTGCCCCGCCGCGCGCACCCACAGCAGTACCCGGACCACCTGCTCCGGGGAACCGGGGGAGCGGGGCTCGACCCGGGCACCGACCGGCCAGCGCCACTGGTCCGGGGCCGGATCGGGGAAGAGCGGGGCGGGGAGCGTGGACTCCAGCCGGCCGTCGCGCATCAGGACGGCCGAGTTGCGCACCATCGGCGCGCTCGTGTCCCGCCAGGCGTACGGCTCGCCGACGGGGTTGGGCGGGCTGTGCACGCGGCCCAGGAACGTGTCGGAGAACAGCCACAGCAGCCGGCCGTCGGGCAGCCGCACCGAGTGTGTGCCGTCACCGCCCGTCCAGTCGTCGACGCGGGCGCCGTCGTCGCCGTAGCGGGCGAACTCGGAGGTGAGGGCGTCGTCCTCGGCCCAGGAGGCGACGGTGCGCGGCGTGCAGGCACCACCGTCCGGCCGCCCGTCGTCGTGGTCCGGCAGGCCCGTGACCAGCACGGTCCCCAGGAGCAGGGCCAGGGCCAGTACCAGGGCGATCCAGGTCCCTGTCCCCCGTCGCGGCGGGGTCCGCGGCTGTGCTCGTGTCGGTGCCGGTGGCTGTACGCGGGTTCCCGCGGGTGCTGGTGCTGCGTCGTCGGGCACGCTCCGGGACGTTAGTGGCCGGAGGGGAGCGGGTCCATGGTGCCTGACGCCCTGACGCCTGCCGCGGTGGCCTTGGGCCGGAGGGAGGGTCCCCCGCCGCCGTCCGGCGGGGGACCGGTCAGCCCTGTGCGGCCGCGGCCCGCAGGGCTACGCGGTCCTCACCCGCGTACACGTTCATGGAGCTGCCCCGCAGGAACCCGACCAGCGTCAGCCCCGTCTCCGCCGCCAGGTCCACGGCCAGTGAGGACGGCGCCGAGACCGCCGCGAGCAGGGGGATGCCGGCCATGACGGCCTTCTGCGCCAGCTCGAAGGAGGCACGGCCGGAGACCATCAGCACGGTCCGGGACAGCGGCAGGTCCCCGCCCTGCAGGGCGCGGCCGACCAGTTTGTCGACCGCGTTGTGCCGGCCCACGTCCTCCCGGACGTCCAGCAGTTCCCCGTCCTCGTCGAACAGGGCCGCCGCGTGCAGGCCGCCCGTCCGGTCGAAGACCCGCTGGGCGGCGCGCAGCCGGTCGGGCAGGCTCGACAGGAGTTCCGGGGTGACGCGCAGCGGCGGGCTGTCGGCGACGGGGTGGCGGGTCGTGGTGCGCACCGCGTCCAGGCTCGCCTTGCCGCACAGCCCGCAGGACGAGGTCGTGTACACGTTCCGCTCGAGCGTGATGTCCGGGGTCCGCACGCCGGGAGCGGTCTGCACATCGACCACGTTGTAGGTGTTCGTCCCCTCCGCGGTCGCGCCCGCGCAGTACACGACGTTCCGCAGGTCGGACGCCGTCGCCAGGACCCCTTCGCTGACCAGGAAGCCGACGGCCAGCGCGAAGTCGTCACCCGGCGTGCGCATCGTGATCGCCAGCGGCTTCCCGTTCAGCCGGACCTCCAGGGGTTCCTCGGTGACGAGCGTGTCCGGGCGGCTGGACACCACCCCGTCCCGGATGCGGACCACCTTGCGTCGTTCTGTGACTCGTCCCATGTCCCCAGTCCCTGGTCGGTCCGTGGTCGGTCCCGGTTCCGTACGCGCTGACAGCCGCATCGGCCTCGACGCACAGGGTGCGGTGCGTCACCGGATCGTCGTGCGGTGAGGCGACCTTCACGATCTCATTGTCCTGCACGTGGCGCCGCACGTGCGGGGTGAGGCCGCAGCCCACCGTGCGGCACCCGCGCGCCGGCCCGGGCCGCGCGCTCACAGCGCGTGGCCGCCCCCCGGCCCCGCCGTACGGCCCGCGCCGGGAGACCGGTCGGTCCGAAACGAAGGAGGCCGCCGATGAGCGGCGAGAACAGCGCGAGTCCGCCTGACACGGCCACGACGGGCCCCGGCCGCCGCGGGCTGACCGTCTTCGCCTGGTCGTGGGCGGGCGTCCCGCTCGCCTACGGCCTGTACGAACTCGTACGGAAGGCGACCCGGCTGTTACCGGGTGACACCGCGCCCCGGCCCCTCCGGGGGGCCTGACCGAAGCCGACAAGTGCGGCGCCCGAATCCTGTCGCATCACCTGTCGGCGTACCCACGAGTCACTGATCAGACTGGTGCATTCCGCAACCGCCACACGAGGGGGAACCCATTCATGATCGGCTCGCGCATCGCCGCCGTCGGCCACTACCAGCCCGCCCGGGTGCTCACCAACGAGGACCTGGCGGGCATGGTCGACACCAGCGACGAGTGGATCACGAGCCGGGTCGGCATCCGCACCCGTCACATCGCGGGCCCCGAGGAGCCCGTCGACGAGCTGGCCGCGCACGCCGCGGCCAAGGCGCTGGCGGCGGCCGGCCGCACCCCCGGCGACGTCGACCTGGTGCTGGTCGCCACCTCCACCGCGATCGACCGCTCGCCCAACATGGCGGCCCGGGTCGCCGCACGCCTCGGCGTCCCCGGCCCCGCCGCGATGGACATCAACGTGGTGTGCGCCGGATTCACCCACGCGCTCGCCACCGCCGACCACGCGGTACGCGCCGGATCCGCGCGCCGCGCGCTGGTGATCGGCGCCGACAAGATGTCCGAGGTCGCCGACTGGACCGACCGCACCACCTGCGTGCTCGTCGGGGACGGGGCGGGCGCCGCGGTCGTCGAGGCGACCGAAGCGCCCGAGGAGCCCGGGATCGGGCCCGTGCTGTGGGGCTCGGTACCGGAGATGGGCAACGCGGTGCGGATCGAGGGGACACCGCCGCGGTTCGCGCAGGAGGGCCAGAGCGTGTACCGCTGGGCGACCACACGGCTGCCGTCCATCGCACGCCAGGCCTGCGAGAAGGCGGGGTACGCTCCGGAGGACCTCGCCGCGGTCGTGCTGCACCAGGCCAACCTGCGGATCATCGAACCCCTCGCGCTCAAGATCGGCGCGGTCAACGCGGTCGTCGCGCGGGACGTCACCGAGTCGGGCAACACCTCGGCCGCGAGCATCCCGCTCGCCTTCGCCAAGCTCGTCGAGCGGGGCGAGGTGACCTCCGGCGACCCGGTCCTGCTGTTCGGCTTCGGCGGAAACCTGTCCTACGCCGGGCAGGTCGTCCGCTGCCCCTGACGGTCCCCCGTACGCCTCCGTCAGCTCTCCGTGCGGACGCCCCTCGTACGGGTGCGATGCGGTCGACCCCCCTCTGTTCCGTGCGGCGCCTGTACGCCGCAGACCGTGGACGAAAGGCAGTCACTGCCGGCGGTGCCCGTGGACCGGCCGGGCGGCCCTGCGGCCGGGGGGTGCGCCGGTAGCACACCCCCGTCGCCCGGCAGCGCGGCGGGAAGTCCTGGGCCGAGCGCCGCGACCTGGTCACCGCCCTCGTGGACCGCGACGAGCGGCCGGCCGAGCGGCTCGTGCGCGAACCCACCGAGCGCCCCCGCCGCTCGTACCTCGACCGGGCGAAGTCCCCGAAGTCCTGACGGTGCGTGCCCGGGGCGAGCGGCTCCGCGGGAGCCCCTTTGTCCTGTGAGTGGAAAAAGTGGGGGGTAATTCCTGCGCGACTTCTTCCCACCTCCGGCAGCCGCTGCTACGTTCCCTTCGAAAGCACGCCACACACGTGGCCGGAATCCGGCGCGCAGAGGCCGATCGAGGCGGGGAGGGGTTCGTGAGACGCATGACGGCACGGCCCGCCAACGCCCACCAGGCCCGACTGCTCAGGCTGTTGCGCGACGGCGGACCCAACTCCCGTGCCCAGCTGGGCGACCAGGTCGACCTCTCCCGGTCGAAGCTGGCCGTGGAGGTGGACCGGCTGCTGGAGACGGAACTCGTCGTGGCCGACGGACTCGCCGCCTCGCGCGGCGGCCGGCGCTCCCACAACATCCGTCTCAACCCGCACCTGCGGCTCCTCGGCGTCGACATCGGCGCGACCTCGGTCGACGTCGCCGTCACCAACGCCGAACTGGAGATCCTCGGGCACATCAACCAGCCCATGGACGTACGCGACGGACCGGTCGCGGTCTTCGAGCAGGTGCTGTCCATGGCGGCGAAGCTGAGGGCTTCGGGACTCGTGGAGGGGTTCGACGGCGCCGGTATCGGCGTCCCGGGCCCGGTCCGGTTCCCCGAGGGCGTCCCGGTGGCGCCGCCGATCATGCCCGGCTGGGACGGCTTCCCCGTACGGGAGGCGCTCAGCCAGGACCTCGGCTGCCCGGTCATGGTCGACAACGACGTGAACCTGATGGCGATGGGGGAGCAGCACGCGGGCGTCGCCCGCACCGTCCCCGATTTCCTCTGCGTCAAGATCGGTACCGGCATCGGCTGCGGCATCGTCGTCGGCGGTGAGGTCTACCGCGGTACGACGGGCAGCGCCGGCGACATCGGGCACATCCAGGCCGTACCCGACGGCCGCCCCTGCGCCTGCGGCAACCGGGGCTGCCTGGAGGCCCACTTCAGCGGCGCGGCCCTCGCCAGGGACGCGCTGGAGGCCGCCCGGCAGCAGCACTCCGCCGAACTCGCGAGCCGTCTGGAGACGAACGGCACGCTCAGCGCCGTCGACGTCGCCGCCGCGGCCGCCGCGGGGGACGCCACCGCGATCGACCTGATCCGCGAGGGCGGCAGCCGTACCGGCCAGGTCATCGCCGGCCTGGTCAGTTTCTTCAACCCCGGCCTGGTGGTGATCGGCGGAGGGGTGACCGGTCTCGGCCACACCCTGCTCGCCGCCATCCGCACCCAGGTCTACCGCCAGTCGCTGCCCCTGGCGACCGGCAACCTGCCCATCGTCCTGGGGGAGCTGGGCCCCACCGCCGGAGTCATCGGCGCGGCCCGGCTCATCAGCGACCACCTGTTCTCACCCGCGTAAACAGCCCACGGCAGCACGGCACCCGGCTCCACCGCACGGAACAGCTCCGCCCTCCACCGCACTAAGCGGCCCACCTCATCCACCCGCGGAACAGCGCACCGGCACCACGTACCCCACCCCGCCACACGTACGGCCCCGCACCGCCAGCGCACCACCCCCGCACCACCCGCACCGCGCACGCCCCCGCACCGTCCCTCCCGCACGACGCCGCACCGTCCCGGCGCCCCCGCCTGCCCGAAAACACCCTCCCCGCAAGGGGATCGCCCTGACACCGGCCCGCACGCCCGCCGAGGGGAATCCGCATGGCACCCGAACCACCGCTGCTCAGCATGACCGGCATCACCAAGTCGTTCCCCGGCGTCCGGGCCCTGGACGGCGTCGACCTCGACGTCCAGGCCGGCGAGGTGCACTGCCTGCTCGGCCAGAACGGCGCCGGCAAGTCCACCCTGATCAAGGTGCTGGCCGGCGCCCACCAGCCCGACACCGGCACCATCCACTGGCGCGGTGAAGCCGTCACCCTGCGCTCGCCGATCTCCGCCATGCGCCTCGGGATCGCCACCATCTACCAGGAACTGGACCTGGTGGAACACATGACGGTCGCCGAGAACGTCCACCTCGGTCAGGAACCGACGACCGCCGGGTTCGTCGTCCGCCCCAGGGCCGCCAGGGAAGCGACGGCCGGGCTGCTGACCCGGCTCGGCCACCCCGAGATCGAACCGGGCCGGGCGGTCGGGGAGTTGTCGGCCGCACAGCAGCAGATCGTCTCCATGGCGCGGGCGCTCTCGCACGACGTGCGTCTCATCGTGATGGACGAACCGTCGGCCGCGCTCGACCCGGACGAGGTCGACAACCTCTTCCGCATCGTCGCCGACCTCACCGCCGACGGGGTCGCCGTCGTCTACATCTCGCACCGTCTCGAGGAGATCCGGCGCATCGGCGACCGGGTGACCGTGCTCAAGGACGGCCGCGCCGTCGCGGGCGGGCTGCCCGCCGAGTCGACCCCGACCCGCGAGGTGGTCGCCCTGATGACCGGCCGCGACGTCGAGTACGTCTTCCCCGGGCGCCCCGCCTCCCCGTCGGCGGCCGAACCGGTGCTGACCGTCGAAGGGCTGTCCCGCAAAGGCGAGTTCGCCCCCCTCGACCTCACCCTGCGCCCCGGGGAGATCGTCGGGCTCGCGGGGCTCGTCGGCTCGGGGCGCTCCGAGATCCTGGAGACGGTCTACGGCGCCCGCACACCGGACTCCGGCCGGGTCCTGGTCGACGGACGCCCCCTGCGGCCGGGCAGCGTGCGCGCCGCCGTCCGCGCCGGGATCGGACTCGCTCCCGAGGAACGCAAGGCGCAGGCTCTGCTCATGCTGGAGTCCGTCACCCGCAACGTGTCGCTCTCCGCCATGTCCCGCTTCTCGCGGGCCGGCTGGATCGACCGCGGCGCCGAACTCGGCGCGGCCCGCGCCGCCACCCGCGAGCTCTCGCTGCGGCCGGACAACCCGAACGTGCCCGTGCGCACCCTGTCCGGCGGCAACCAGCAGAAGGCCGTGCTCGCCCGCTGGCTGCTGCGCGGCTGCAGGGTGCTGCTGCTCGACGAACCCACCCGCGGCGTCGACGTCGGCGCCCGCGCCGAACTGTACGCAGTCATACGGCGGCTGGCCGACGAAGGCCTCGCCGTGCTGCTCGTCTCCAGCGAGGTGCCCGAGGTGCTCGGCCTCGCCGACCGCGTCCTGGTGCTCCGGGAAGGGGCCGTCGTCCACACGGCGCCCGCCCGGGAGCTCGACGAACACCGTGTACTCGACCTCGTCATGGAAGGAAGCCCGGCGTCATGACGCAGCCCGTCTCCCCGCCCCGGGACAGCACCGACAAGGCGCCCCCGGTCGGCGAACCGCCCGCCTGGCGCACCGTGCTGTTCCGCGCCGACGTCCGCACCCTGACGCTGCTCGGCGTCCTCGCCGCGCTCCTGCTCATCGGCGGCGTCACCAGACCGGACGAGTTCCTGGACACCCGCAACCTCCAGCTCGTCCTCACCCAGGCCTCCGTCATCGGTGTCGTCACCGTCGGCATGACCTTCGTCATCACCTCGGGCGGCATCGACCTGTCGGTCGGCGCGATCGTCGCCCTGGCCTCGGTGTGGGCGACCACGGTCGCCACCCAGGAGTTCGGGTTCGCCGGCATCCTGTTCACCGCCGTCCTCGTCGGTGTGGGCTGCGGACTGGTCAACGGGGTGCTGATCGCGTACGGCGGGATGGTCCCGTTCATCGCCACCCTCGCCATGCTCGCCTCGGCCCGCGGCCTCGCCCTGCAGATCACCGACGGGCGCACCCAGGTCGTCACCATCGACGGCGTCCTCGACCTCGGCGAACGCGACGCCTACGTCCTCGGCATCCCGCCCCTGGTCCTGGTGTTCGCGGCGGTCACCGTCATCGGCTGGCTGGTCCTCAACCGGACCACCTTCGGACGCCGCACCGTCGCCGTCGGCGGCAACGCGGAGGCGGCCCGGCTCGCCGGCATCGACGTCCGCCGTCAACGCCTGTACCTGTACCTGCTGTCGGGGCTGTGCTGCGGCATCGCCGCCTTCCTGCTGATCGTCCTGTCCGGCTCCGGCCAGAACACCAACGGCAACCTCTACGAGCTCGACGCCATCGCCGCCGCGATCATCGGCGGCACCCTGCTCACCGGAGGCCGCGGCACCATCGTCGGCTCCGTGCTGGGCGTCCTGATCTTCACCACGATCACGAACATCTTCGCCCTGAACAACCTGCAGAGCGACGTCCAGCAGATCGCCAAGGGCGCGATCATCGTCGCCGCCGTGCTGGTCCAGCGCCGCACCGCGAGCACGACCTGACGAAAGGGTTCACCGCCATGCCAGAGCCGACACCTCCCACGAGCCGCAGAGGGCTGCTCCTCGGAGCCGCCGCCGTGTCCGCCGGAGTCCTCGTCACCGGCTGCACCAGCAACGAGCCCAGCGACGCCGAGCCGGCCGCGAGCGACCGGCCGGCCGCCGACGACAAGCCCGGCAAGCCGGTCACCATCGGTTTCGCGGGACCGCAGGCCGACCACGGCTGGCTCAACGCCATCAACGACAACGCCGAGAAGCGCGCCAAGACGTACTCGGACGTCACCATGGAGATCACCGAGGGCTCCAACGACACCGCCCAGCAGATCGGCCAGATCGAGACCCTCATCAACAAGAAGGTCGACGTCCTGGTGGTGCTCCCCGCCGACGGCAAGGCGCTCACCCAGGTCGGGCTGAAGGCGATGCGCGCCGGCATCCCCGTCGTCAACCTCGACCGCATCTTCAACTCCCCGCAGGCGTACCGCTGCTGGATCGGCGGCGACAACTACGGCATGGGCCTGAACGCCGGGCACTACATCGGCGAGAAGCTCAAGGACACCCCCGACGCCCGCGTCATCGAACTGGCGGGACTGGACAACCTCGAGCTCACCAAGCAGCGCACCCAGGGCTTCGACGACGCGCTGAAGAACTACCCCAACATCAAGAAGGTGGCCCGCCAGGCCGCCGACTTCACCGTCGAGTCGGGCCAGGCCAAGATGGCCCAGCTCCTGCAGGCCCAGTCGGCGTTCGACGCGCTGTGGAACCACGACGACGACCAGGGCGTCGGCGCGCTGCGCGCCATCGAACAGGCCGGACGCGACGACTTCCTCATGGTCGGCGGCGCGGGTGCGCTCTCCGCCTTCCAGGCCATCAAGGCGGACGACGGGGTCCTCAAGGCGACCGTGCTCTACCCGCCGTCGATGGCCGCCTCCGCGATCGACCTCGCCCGCGCCCTCGGCCAGGGCAAGGGCGTCGGCGGCCTCGCCGAGTTCGAGATCCCCACCTCGCTGACCTGCTACTCGGCCGTCGTCGACAAGGAGAACGTCGACCAGTACATGTCCACCGGCTTCAAGTGAGCAGCCCCGCCCCACGGGCCTGACCAGCCCACCGGGCGGGGCCCACCCCCGCCCGCCACGACGACGAGGAGGACATCCGTATGGCACAGCCGCAGCAGGCAGACGGGGCAGACGGCGCAGGAACGGGGAAGCCACCACTGCGCGTCGGCATGGTCGGCTACGCCTTCATGGGCGCCGCCCACTCCCAGGGCTGGCGCACCGCGGGCCGCGTGTTCGACCTGCCGCTGGGCCCCGAACTGGCCGTCATCTGCGGCCGGGACGCCACCGCGGTGCGTGCGGCGGCCGACCGCCACGGCTGGGCGGACACCGAGACCGACTGGCGCGCCCTGGTCGAACGGGACGACATCGACCTCGTCGACATCTGCACCCCCGGCGACAGCCACGCCGAGATCGCCCTGGCCGCCCTCGCCGCGGGCAAGCACGTCCTGTGCGAGAAACCGCTCGCCAACAGCGTCGCCGAGGCCGAGGCGATGGCCGACGCCGCCGGACGGGCCCGGCGGCAGGGCCGGCTGGCGATGGTCGGCTTCAACTACCGCCGGGTCCCCGCGACCGCGCTGGCCCGGCGGATGGTGGCCGAGGACCGCATCGGCACCCTGCGGCACGTACGGGTGTCCTACCTTCAGGACTGGCTGGTGGACCCCGCGTTCCCGCTGACCTGGCGCCTGCGCCGGGAGCAGGCCGGCTCCGGCTCGCTCGGCGATCTCGGCGCGCACATCGTCGACCTCGCCCAGTACCTGGCGGGGGAGCGGCTGGCGGGCGTCTCCGCGCTCACCGAGACGTTCGTCCGGCAGCGGCCGCTGCCCGCCGCGTCCGCCGGCGGTCCGGCCGCCGTCGACAGCGCCGGCACCGGCGAGGTCACCGTGGACGACGCCGCCCTGTTCACCGGCCGCTTCACCTCCGGCGCCCTCGCCTCCTTCGAGGCCACCCGGTACGCCACCGGCCGGAAGAACGCGCTGCGCATCGAACTCAACGGTGAGCGGGGATCGCTCGCCTTCGACCTGGAACGGCTCAACGAACTCTCCTACCACGACGGCACCGAGCCCGCCGCCCACGCGGGCTTCCGCCGCATCCTGGTCACCGAACCCGACCACCCCTACCTGGACGCCTGGTGGCCGCCGGGCCACGGCCTCGGCTACGAGCACACCTTCGTCCACCAGGCCCGCGACCTGGTCCACGCCGTCGCCGAGGGCCGCACCCCCGAACCCTCCTTCGCCGACGGGCTGCAGGTGCAGCGCGTCCTGGCGGCCGTGGAGGAGAGCGCCGCGAGGAACTCCGCCTACACACCGATCGCCGCCTGAGGAAAGCCTGAGGAAAGGCAGACACGCATGCCCCGCACCTTCACGCTGTTCACCGGCCAGTGGGCGGACCTGCCCCTCGAGGAGGTCTGCCGGCTCGCCCGCGACTTCGGCTACGACGGACTCGAACTCGCCTGCTGGGGGGACCACTTCGAGGTCGACAAGGCACTCGCCGACCCGTCCTACGTGGACTCCCGGCGTCAGCTGCTCGACACGTACGGCCTCGAGGTCCGGGCGATCTCCAACCACCTGGTCGGCCAGGCGGTCTGCGACGCCGTCATCGACGAGCGCCACCAGGCCATCCTGCCCGCCAGGATCTGGGGCGACGGCGAGGCCGAGGGCGTACGGCAGCGGGCCGCCGCCGAGATCAAGGACACCGCGCGCGCCGCGGCCCTCCTCGGCGTCGACACCGTCGTCGGGTTCACCGGATCGGCGATCTGGCACCTGGTGGCCATGTTCCCGCCCGCGCCCGAGTCGATGGTCGACCGCGGCTACGAGGACTTCGCGACGCGCTGGAACCCGATCCTGGACGTCTTCGATACCGAGGGCGTGCGGTTCGCGCACGAGGTCCACCCCGGCGAGATCGCCTACGACTACTGGACCACCGTCCGCACCCTGGACGCGGTCGGCCGGCGGCCGGCCTTCGGGCTCAACTTCGACCCCTCCCACTTCGTGTGGCAGGACCTCGACCCGGTCGGCTTCCTGTGGGACTTCCGCGACCGGATCTACCACGTCGACTGCAAGGAGGCCCGCACACGCCTCGACGGCCGCAACGGCCGCCTCGGCTCCCACCTGCCCTGGGGCGACCCCCGGCGCGGCTGGGACTTCGTCTCCGCCGGCCACGGGAACGTCCCCTGGGAGGACGTCTTCCGCATGCTGCGTTCCATCGGCTACCGGGGGCCCGTCTCCGTCGAGTGGGAGGACGCCGGCATGGACCGGCTCCAGGGCGCCCCCGAGGCGCTGACCCGGCTCAAGGCGTACGACTTCGACCCGCCGTCGGCCTCCTTCGACGCGGCGTTCACCAGCTGAACCGCACGCCCGACGGCAGGCCGGGGCCGGGGGCCGGAACGTCCGCCGGCCCCCGGTCCGGCCTGCCCGGATCCCGCTTTGTCCCATGGTGGGGAAAAGCTCGGCCAGTCCCGTCCCAAGGGGTGTTCGCCCCGGATGAACGCGGTTACCGTCCCTGGAGTGTTCATGACACTCACGCCTCCGGGGTGACGGCGCACCCCGGCGCCCGCACCGCACGTCCCCGCACCCGTTCCGTACGGCCCCACCCCGTTCCCGGAGGGACTTCGTGCACAGAAGCAGACTCGTACCCGCCCCCACGAGGCGTCCCGGACTCCGCACCGCCCTCGCCCTGTCCACCGGCCTGATGCCGGCAGCAGGGACCCCGGCGGCCGTCGCCGGCGCCCACACCGGGCATCCGGGACACGACGAACCGGCAGCCGCCGGCGGGCGGTTCCAGCAGGTACCACTCGCCAGGGGCAGGCACGATACGGGCGAGCCGATGCCACTCGCCGTGCTCCCGGACCGCAGCGCCCCGCACACCGCCCGCGACGGCACGCTGCGCCCCACCGTCCAGGGCGGCGTCACCAAGGCCGCCGGCAGGACCCCCGTCTGCTCGTTCAAGTCGGCGAACCCCGAGGCCCGTGGCCAGGTCCCGCGTCCTCCCGGCCAGTGGGACCCCCACGAGATCAAGGTCCAGGGCGGACGCCTGCGGGTGTTCCTCAACGGAGTCGAGATCAACGACTTCACCGGCAAGGACCCCGGGCGGAGCCCGACCGACGGCCCCATCGGCCTCCAGCACCACGGCGCCGACGACCAGGTCACCTTCCGCGACATCCAACTGAAGGAACCGCCCTCCTAGGGGCGACCGGAACGGCGGCGGGCGGAGGACGCCGGACCTCCGCCCGCCGTCCCCGCCGGGCCCCGCGCCCGGCACCCCGCTCGTCCCCCTCCGGCACCCGCACCCGGTTCGCGTACGACAAGGAGGCTGCCCATGTCCGCCGAACCGTTCCTCCCCACCCCCTCCCCGGCCCCCCGCTTCGGCGTCTGGCTGATCGGGGCGCGCGGATCCGTGGCCACGACCGCGATCGCGGGCTGCGCCGCCGTCACCGCCGGACTCCACCCGCCCACCGGCATGGTCACCGAGACCCCCGACTTCACCTCGTGCGGCCTGCCGTCACTGTCGTCCCTCGTCTTCGGCGGCCACGACACCGTCGACTGCCCGCTGCCCAAACGTGCCGAACACCTCGCCGCCGGCGGCGTCCTGCCGCACGGCCTGCCCTCCGCCGTGCACGCCGAACTCGTCGCCGCCGACCGGGAGATCAGGCCCGGCGGCCCCCTGCCCGGCGACACCGACGACGGCTCGGGCCGCCACGACGACGAACTGATCGACGTGTTCGCGGCCGACATGCGCGACTTCGCGCACCGCCAGGGCCTCGCGGGCGCCGTCGTGGTGAACGTCGCCTCCACCGAGCCCGCCCCCACCGACGGCTCCCTGCCGCCGAGTTCCCTCTACGCGGCGGCCGCCCTGCGCGCCGACTGCCCCTACGTCAACTTCACCCCCTCCGCAGGCCTGCACCACCCGGCGCTGGCCGAGCAGGCCGCGACGGCCTCCGTCCCCCACACGGGCCGCGACGGCAAGACCGGGCAGACCCTGCTGCGCTCCGTACTCGGCCCGATGTTCCTGCAGCGCGCCCTCGCCGTGCGCGCCTGGTCCGGCACCAACCTCCTGGGCGGCGGCGACGGCGCCGCCCTCGCCGACCCCGCGGCCGCCGCCGCCAAGAACGCCGGCAAGGAACGCGTCCTCGCCGACACCCTCGGCACCACCCCCGAGGGCGAGGTCCACATCGACGACGTACCCGCGCTCGGCGACTGGAAGACGGCCTGGGACCACATCGCCTTCGACGGCTTCCTCGGCGCCCGCATGGTCCTGCAGACCACCTGGCAGGGCTGCGACTCGGCGCTCGCCGCGCCCCTCGTCCTCGACCTGGCCCGACTGGTCGCCCGCGCCCGGGAGAGGGGCCTGTCCGGCCCGCTGGGCGAACTGGGCTTCTACTTCAAGGACCCGGTGGGAGACGGCCCGTCCTCGCTGGCCGAACAGTACGCGGAGCTCAGGCGCTTCGCCGGGCGGCTACGGGACGACGCCGGCGACCGCGGGGCGCAGCGGTGAGCCGCGCGGTCGCCCCGGCGCAGGACACACCCACTCCGGCCGGGGCGACGGTGGCGGACGGCCCGGCCGGAGCGGCGGCGCCCAGGGGTGCCGCCACCCCCCTCCCCGGCCCCGAGCCCGGCGCCTCCCGCCCCCGCTCCGCCCGCGCGGGCGCCTGGGCCGAACTGCTGCGCCTGCCCGCGCTGTTCACCGTCCCCGGCGACGCCCTGGCCGGAGCGGCGGCGTCCGGCGCGCGCCCCGGCCCCCGCACCCTGCTCGCCATCGGATCCTCCCTGTGCCTGTACGAGGCCGGCATGGCCCTGAACGACTGGGCGGACCGCACCGAGGACGCCGCGGAACGCCCGCACCGCCCGCTTCCGTCCGGCCGCATCCGCCCGGCCGCCGCCCTCACCGCCGCCGGTGCCCTCACCGGCGCCGGACTGGCGCTCGCCGCCGGGGCGGGACGCCCCGCCCTCGCGGTGGCCGCGCCCCTGACGGCGACCGTCTGGGCCTACGACCTCGCGCTGAAGCACACACCCGCCGGTCCCGCGGCCATGGCCGCCGCCCGCGCACTGGACCTGCTCCTGGGCGCGGCCGCCACCGGCGGCGGCATCCGGACGGCGCTACCCTCGGCCGCGCTGCTCGGCACGCACACCCTCGCGGTCACGGCCGTCTCCCGCCGGGAGACCACCGGCGGCTCGGCCCTGGCCCCGCTGGCCGCCCTCGCGACGACGGGGGCGCTGACCCGGCTGGTCACCCACCGCCGCACCCGACTCCCGGCAGGCCGGCGGGCAGCAGCCGCCCCCGGCCTGCCGGGCCCCGGCCCGGCGGGGCGCCCGCCCCGCGCCACCGGCGTCCTTGCCACCGCCCTGGGCGCCGCCTACGCCGCCACGGCCGCCCGGCCCTACTTCCACGCCGCACTCAACCCCTCGCCCCCGCTCACCCGACGCGCCGTCGGCGGCGGCATCCGGGCCACGATCCCGCTCCAGGCCGCGCTCGCCGCCCGCTCCGGCTCGGCCGGCACCGCCCTGCTCGTCGCGGCCCTGGCCCCGGCCGGCCGGGTGCTCGCGAGGAGGCCCGGCATGAGGAAGGTGAGCATCACGTGAGCCGCACCCCGGACGGCGCCCTTCCGCTCCCCTTCCCCACCCCCGCCCCCATCCCCCTCCCCGCCCCCGTCCCCCTCCGGTTCGGCTACGGCACCAACGGCCTCACCGACCTCCGTCTCGACGACGCCCTCGCCCTGCTCGCCGACCTCGGCTACGACGGTGTCGGGCTCACCCTCGACCACATGCACCTCGACCCGCTCGCCCCGGACCTCGCCGCCCGCACCCGCCGGGTCGCCCGGCGCCTGGACGACCTCGGCCTGGGCGTCACCGTCGAGACCGGCGCCCGCTACGTGCTGGACCCGCGCCGCAAACACGGCCCCTCGCTCCTGGACCCCGACCCGGACGACCGCGCCCGCCGCGTGGACCTGCTCGTCCGGGCCGTCCAGGTCGCCGCCGACCTCGGCGCGCACGCCCTGCACTGCTTCAGCGGCACCGCCCCCGCGGGCACGGACGAGGACACCGCGTGGAAGCGCCTGGCCGAGGCGCTCACCCCCGTCCTGGACGCCGCCACCTCCGCGGGCGTCCCCCTCGCCGTCGAACCGGAACCCGGTCACCTCCTCGCCACCCTCGCCGACTTCCACCACCTGCGCCGCACCCTCGGGGACCCCGAACCCCTGGGCCTCACCCTGGACATCGGCCACTGCCAGTGCCTCGAACCCCTCCCACCCGCGGACTGCGTCCGCGCCGCCGCCCCCTGGCTGCGCCACGTCCAGATCGAGGACATGCGCCGCGGCGTCCACGAGCACCTGCCCTTCGGGGACGGCGAGATCGACTTCCCGCCCGTCCTCGCGGCCCTCGCCGCCACCGGCTACCAGGGCCTGACCGTCGTCGAACTGCCCCGCCACTCCCACGCGGGCCCCCACTTCGCCGCCCACTCCCTCCCGTTCCTCCACACCGCGGCCCGCACCGCGGCGACCACCCCCGCCACCGCCGCAGGCACCGCTTCCGGTACCGCCGGCGTCGCCCCGGAAGATCACACGCCCACCGACCCTGTCCCCGGCGCTCACACCGCTACCGGCACCGGCAGCGCCGGCGCTGTCCCGGACGGTCACACGGCCACAGACCTTTCCTCCGACGCCCCCGGTGCTCACCCGGCCACCGACCCGGCCCCCGGCGCCGACGCAGCCGCCGCCGCCCCTGCCGCCGATGCCGCTTTCGCCCCCGCACCTCCGCTCGGCGATCCCTCCGCCACCCCCGAAGGGAGCAGCACCCCGTGAACCACCCCCACGCCACCCCGGCCACCCCGGAGGCAGCCCTCATCACCGAGACCGGGGCGACCTCTCGGCACCCGGGGACCGCAGCACCGGGAACCCCGGCAGCCGACGGCACCACCCCCGCCGCCCCCGCCGCCCTCCCGACCACCGAACTGCACCGTCTCCTCTCCGCCCGTCTCGACGGAGCCGCCCGCGCCTGGCTGGACCAGGCCCTCGACGAGGCCGCCGCCCACCCCGGCACCCACGGCCCCGTCTCCGTGTGGGAGCTGCGCCTGGCCGAGGCAGGCCGGCGCTGCGGTGCCGCCCACGCCGACGCCGCCCGCGTCCTGATCCTGCACGCGGCCCACGCCGACGCCGAGGCGCTGGCCCGGGTCTACCACCAGGGCACCGCCGACGAACGCCGGGCGGTCCTGCACGCCCTGCCCCACCTCGTGCCCGGTCCCGAGGCCCGCCCGCTCGTCGAGGACGCCCTGCGCACCAACGACACCCGGCTCGTCGCCGCCGCCGTCGGCCCCTACTGCGCCCGGCACCTCGACGCCCACGCCTGGCGGCACGCCGTCCTGAAGTGCCTGTTCACCGGCGTCGCCCTGGACCGGGTGGCGGACCTGGCCCGGCGGGCCCGCGGCGACGGCGAACTCGCCCGCATGCTCGGCGACTACGCCGACGAGCGCACCGCCGCCGGCCGCCCCGTCCCGGAGGACCTCCACCGCGTACGGACCCTGGCCCTGGCCCTAGCCCCGGACCCCGCCCCGGACCCGGGCCCGGGCCCGGCCCCGGCCCTGGCCCCGGACCCGGATCCGGCAGAGCCCGCCCCCGCAGCCGACTCCGTCTCCTCCACCCCGAGTCACACCACGGACGACCCCCACGGCAAGGAGTCCTGATGCGCCTCTTCGACCCCCACATCCACATGACGTCGCGGACCACCGACGACTACGAGGCCATGTACGGGGCGGGCGTCCGCGCGGTCGTCGAGCCCGCCTTCTGGCTCGGCCAGCCCCGCACCTCGCCGGCCTCCTTCACCGACTACTTCGACTCCCTCCTCGGCTGGGAGCCCTTCCGCGCCGCCCAGTACGGCATCGCCCACCACTGCACCATCGCCCTCAACCCCAAGGAGGCGAACGACCCGCGCTGCACCCCCGTCCTCGACCTGCTGCCCCGGTACCTCGTCAAGGACCACGTCGTGGCCGTCGGCGAGATCGGCTACGACTCCATGACACCCGCCGAGGACACCGCGCTCGCCGCCCAGCTCCAGCTCGCCGCCGACCACGGCCTGCCCGCCCTGGTGCACACCCCGCACCGCGACAAGCTCGCCGGACTGCGCCGCACCCTCGACGTCGTCCGGGAGTCCGCGCTGCCCGTGGACCACGTCCTGGTCGACCACCTCAACGAGACCACCGTCAAGGAGGCCAAGGACAGCGGCTGCTGGCTCGGCTTCTCCGTCTACCCCGACACCAAGATGGACGAGGAACGGATGGTCGCGATCCTGCGCGCCCACGGCCCCGAGCGGGTCCTGGTGAACTCCGCCGCCGACTGGGGAAGGAGCGACCCGCTCAAGACCCGCAAGGTCGCCGACCTGATGCTCGCCGAGGGCTTCACCGAGGACGACGTCGACCGCGTCCTGTGGCGCAACCCCGTCGCCTTCTACGGACTCGGCGGCCGGCTCACCCTCGACGTCACCGCCCCCGAGGCCACCCACGAGGGCAACTCCATCCAGCGCGGCGCACCGAGGGACGAGCCTCCGCGGACGGCCGACGACGCCGGCGCGGAGGCGTGAGCCATGCGCTTCCGCCACCCCGACGGATCCACCGTCCACCTCGCCTACTGCACCAACGTCCACCCCGCCGAGACCCTCGACGGTGTCCTCGCCCAGCTGAGGGACCACTGCGAACCCGTCCGCCGCCGGCTCGGCCGCGACCGGCTCGGCATCGGCCTGTGGCTCGCCAAGGACGCCGCGCGCGCCCTCGTCACCGACCCGTCCGCCCTGCGCGGCCTGCGCTGCGAACTCGACCGGCGCGGACTCGAGGTCGTCACCCTCAACGGCTTCCCCTACGAGGGGTTCGGCGCCGAGGAGGTCAAGTACCGCGTCTACACACCGGACTGGGCCGACCCCGAGCGCCTGGAGCACACCACCTCCCTGGCCCGCCTCCTCGCCGGACTGCTCCCCGACGACGTCCCCGACGGCAGCATCTCCACCCTGCCGCTGGCCTGGCGCACCGTCCACGACGCGCGGCACGCCGAAGCCTCCCGCACCGCCCTGCGCACCCTCGCCGAACGCCTCGACGCACTCCAGGAACTGACCGGACGCTCCCTCCGCATCGCCCTGGAACCGGAACCCGGCTGCGTCGTCGAAACCACCCACGACGCCATCGCACCACTCACCGCGATCGGCCACGACCGCATCGGCGTCTGCGTCGACACCTGCCACCTCGCCACCTCCTTCGAAGACCCGGACACCGCCCTGGACGACCTCACCCGGGCCGGCGTCCCCGTCGTCAAGTCCCAGCTCTCCGCCGCCCTGCACGCCGAGCAGCCCCACCTGCCCGAGGTCCGCGAGGCCCTGCGCGCCTTCGCCGAGCCCCGCTTCCTGCACCAGACCCGCACGTCCACCGCCGCCGGACTGCGCGGCACCGACGACCTCGACGAGGCCCTGGCCGGCGACACCCTGCCCGAGGGGGCGCCCTGGCGCGCACACTTCCACGTCCCCCTGCACGCGGCCCCCACCGCACCCCTCACCTCCACGCTGCCCGTACTGAAGACCGCCCTGACCAAGCTCGTCGGCGGCCCGCAGCCGCTCACCCGCCACCTGGAGGTCGAGACCTACACCTGGCAGGCCCTCCCACCCGAGCTGCGGCCCAGGGGCCGCGCCCAGCTCGCCGACGGCATCGCCGCCGAACTCGCCCTCGCCCGCGACCTGCTGACGGACCTCGGCCTGAAGGAACTCCCATGACCACAGACCGTGCGGCCGACGCCGACCACGCGGACCCCACCGCCGAACCCGCCCCGGCATCCGCTCCGGGTTCCGCCTCGGCCTCCGTCCCGGCATCCGCCTCGGGTTCCGTCCCGGCATCCGCCTCGGCACCCGTCCCAAAACCCGTCCAGGAATCTGCGGCCACCGGCCCCACCCCCCTCCTCGTCCTCGACGTCGTGGGCCTCACCCCCCGCCTCCTCGACCACATGCCCCACCTCAAGAGGCTCGGCCAGTCCGGCTCCCGCGCCCCGCTCGGCACCGTGCTGCCCGCCGTCACCTGCGCCGCCCAGTCCACCTTCCTCACCGGCAGCCTCCCCTCCGAACACGGCATCGTCGGCAACGGCTGGTACTTCCGCGAACTCGGCGACGTCCTGCTGTGGCGCCAGCACAACGGTCTCGTCGCCGGGGACAAGCTCTGGGACGCGGCCCGCCGCGCGCACCCCGGCTACACCGTCGCCAACATCTGCTGGTGGTACGCCATGGGCGCGGACACCGACATCACCGTCACCCCCCGCCCGGTCTACTACGCCGACGGCCGCAAGGAACCCGACTGCTACACCCGGCCCCCGGCCCTGCACGACGAACTCACCGCCGAACTCGGCACCTTCCCGCTCTTCCACTTCTGGGGCCCCGGCGCGGACCTGGTCTCCAGCCAGTGGATCATCGACGCGACCCGCCACGTCAACCGCACCCGCCACCCCGACCTGACGCTCTGCTACCTCCCCCACCTCGACTACGACCTGCAGCGCTTCGGCCCCGACGACCCGCGTTCCCTGAAAGCGGCCGCAGACCTGGACGCCGCCCTGGCCCCGCTGCTCGACGACGCCCGCGCCGAGGGCCGTACCGTCGTCGCCCTGTCCGAGTACGGCATCACCCGCGTGCACCGGACCGTGGACATCAACCGCGCCCTGCGCCGCGCGGGTCTGCTGGAGGTGCACACGCAGGACGGCATGGAGTACCTCGACCCGATGGCCTCGCGCGCCTTCGCCGTCGCCGACCACCAGATCGCCCACGTCTACGTGCGCCGCCCCGAGGACCTCGACGCCACCCGGGCCGCCCTCGAAGGACTGCCCGGCATCGACCGACTCCTCGACGACGAGGGCAAGAAGGCCCACCACCTCGACCACCCGCGCGCCGGCGAACTGGTCGCCGTCGCCGAACCCGACGCCTGGTTCACGTACTACTACTGGCTCGACGACGACCGCGCGCCCGACTTCGCGCAGCTCGTCGAGATCCACCGCAAACCCGGCTACGACCCGGTCGAGCTCTTCATGGACCCCCTCGACCCGTACGTCAAGGTGAAGGCGGCCACCGCGCTGGCGCGCAAGAAACTCGGCATGCGCTACCGGATGGCGATCGTGCCCCTCGACCCGTCGCCTGTTCGGGGCAGCCACGGCCGCCTTCCGGCGAGCGACGACGACGGTCCGCTCCTCATCTGCTCCACCCCCCGTGCCGTCGGAGACCGCGTCGCGGCCACCGATGTCAAGCAACTCCTGCTCCACCTCGCCGGGCTCGGCTGACGCACCACCACGCGCGCCCGGCCGAGAGCGGGCATCCCGCCCCCGAGAGTCAACCACACGGCACTGACAACGGCCGGTCCGGGCGGCACCGGAACCGGCCACGACCCAGAAGGCAGGCCCCGTGACCCCGCACTCCGCCCCCTCCCGCACCGAGGCCACCCCCACCCCGGCCGCCGACGCCCCGGACGAGGCACTGCGCCGCTCCCTGGGCGTGCACCGGCGCCGTTTCCTCAGCACCTGCACCGCCGTGGCCGCCGGAGCCGTCGCGGCCCCCGTCTTCGGCGCAGCCCCCGCCCTGGCCCAGGACCGCGGCAGAGACCACGACCACGGACACGACCACGGGCACGGCCCTGACCACCGCGGGCGGATACTCGTCCCGCCGCACAAGCGCGGCATCATCCTCTACACCGTCCGTGACGCCACCGGCCGCGACCCCCTGGCCACCGACCTGCCCTCCGGCTTCCGCGAGGTGTTCAGGCAACTGGCCCGCCACGGCTACCGCCAGGTGGAGTTCGCCGGCTACCACCAGCACGCGAACGCGCCCGGCGGTGCCGGTCTGGAGTCCGTCGAGGGAGCCAGGCTGCTGCGCTCCTGGCTCGACGAGTACGGCCTGCGCGCCCAGGGCAACCACGGCTTCATCCCGTCCTCCTGGCCGTTGACCACGGCGGACCTGGACACCTTCAAGAAGCATCTCGAGATCGCCAACATCCTCGGCCTGGACCACATGGGCACCGGCGGCGACCCCACCGGCAGCTCCCACCGCGCCGACTGGGACGTGGCCGCCGACAAGTGGAACGCGCTCGGCGCGATCGCCCGCCGCGAGGGCGTCAAGCTCTACACCCACAACCACGACGGCGCCTACGGCTTCCTGCTCGACGGCGGCCCCCTGGACGACCAGGGCCGGCCGACCCGCAGTTCGGGCATCCGGAAACTGGAGTACTTCCTCGAGGTCACCGACCCCCAGGCCGTCTGGCTGGAGATGGACATCTTCTGGGCGCACGTCGCCCAGTACAAGTTCCACACGTACACCGCCCACGACGGCTCCGCGCGGAAGAAGGTCTTCGACCCGGCCGGCCTGGTCGCCCGCCACAACAAGCGCTACCCGCTGTTCCACGCCAAGGACGGCGTCGTCAGCACGACCAACGGCATGGGCTACGAGATGGTGCCCTTCGGAACCGGCGTCATCGACTACACGACGTTCTTCTCCCGGGTCGGGCAGCGGAACTACCACAACCCGATGGTCGAGGACGACACCGCCCCGAGCGCCACCGACCCCGCGCAGTCGCTGCGCGAGGCCAAGATCAGCTACGACAACCTGGCGGCCCTGCGCAAGCGGCGCTGCTGACCGGGGACAGGGCCGGGAACACGGGCCGGGCGGTTTCCCGGAGTACCGGCCCACGCCGCGACGAGGGCGGGAGGGTCGGTCCCGCCGCGGTCCGGCCTCGCGTCCGGAAGCACGGAAACGCAGGTGAAAGGCACTGCGAAACCTTGGTATGGTTGTCCACGTCGCCGCAGGGATCACCCCTGACAGGGCGGCGTACACCTGGTCCGGGTGGCGGAATGGCAGACGCGCTAGCTTGAGGTGCTAGTGCCCTTTATCGGGCGTGGGGGTTCAAGTCCCCCCTCGGACACACAAGGGGACGTTCACGAGATCGTCCCGAAGCGTTCACGAATTACCGGTCGAGTCGTGTGACTCACCGGTATTTCGTCGTTTCTGGGGCCTTGAGCCTCGTGATCGGCTCGATGAGGGGGTGAGGCGGTGGCGGTCCAGGTACTGCGCCTCTCACCTGCGGAAACAGGACATGCCTGCGCGACGGCTGGTAGCCGTGACGCAGGCATGTGGGGTTTTCAGGGGGCGGAGCGCGGCGGAGGTGCGTCACTCGCGTGGCGGAGGCTCCACCTGCTCGGTCGGAAGCGGTCGCGCCTGGGGCGGGCCGGAGGGCTCACCGGGTCGGGTCGCGGCGCTCTGCGCGCTGGCTTTGCGGGGCTGGATGCCCTGGTCACGGAGGAACCGTCGGATGGCTCTGAGGTTCGCCACAAAGATGATGACGGCATTGAGCAGGGTCTGTGCGACGCGTCCGTGCGGCAGGCGGAGCTGGGGATTGTCGATGCTATCGAGGGCGGACTTCTTGAGGTTGCCGTTGCCGCCCTCGTTCTGACTGCGCAGTCCGGACCAGGCTTCCTGCCACAGAGGGGTGAACAGGGGGTATTTCTGTCGCCACTTGGCCAACACGGTGCCCGGGACGGTGATGCTCTTCCCCCTGCAGATGTCGGGGTAGACGGGGGTGTCCCGCTTGGGTTTGGAGATAGTGGGCAGGGCTGCCGGGGTACGGACAGTGGGGGCGTCGAGGTCGACGACGGTGGACGGGCGTGGCTGGGGCCGGCGGTAGCAGGTGACCGTGGCGTGGGACCCGAGGGCAGGGCACTGTCGACGCTGGTCCCCTGCGGGCCCGTACTCCTTGATCTTGGTCTGGTAGTCCTTCCGGGACTGGATCAGGTTGAGCGCGTGGGCGCGGTCCTCATCCGTGCGGCTGTCGATGTATGTGGCGCCCGCAGTGATGAGCGGGGTGGGCATCAGCGGGCAGTAGAACTCGCCGCCAACCAGCTGCATGCCGCGGAACTCTCCCTGCCGGTCGACCTTGTCGTCGTTGTAGTGCTTCACCGCATTGAGGCCGAGTTTGAGCAGCTGCAGATGCAGGTTGTGAGGCTTGGCCTGGGTGATGCCCCGGTCGGCGCAGAACAGGTCTTTGACCAGGCCTCGTTCGAAGGCCGGCTGGATGGCGCGCAGGGCGGCCGGGCCGGGTTCGGTGCCCGGGGTGTGAAGGATCATGCCGAGGCAGACCGCCGGGTAGGCGCCAGCGAGGTCGCCATGGCCATGGCCCGGGAACGCGGCCATCATGGCGTAGCGGAACTCTCTTTTCTCCGGCGCCTTGGCCTTCTTCTCCTGTCCCGACTTGGTCTTGCGAGGCGGTGGCTTGTTTGTCGTGCCGCGCCGGGTACCAGTGTTCGTGGAGGCCGCAGCTTTGTCGCTGGGCCCCGACTTCTTCTGCGTACCTCCCTTCACGTACATCCCGGCGGTGATCTCAAGCGAGGCCCGGTCCTGGTGGTAGTCCGGCTCTTTGCCCCAGACCGGAACCGGAGTGTCGTCGACCGCGATGTGGCCAGGCCACCGAGCGAAGTCGCCGCGCCGGTAGGAAGCCATCACCGGAGCGAGAATCAGATCCTGGGCGATGGCCTCCAGATTGCGCACGGTGTCCTGGTTGGCGCGGGCATTCCACTTCCGTCGGATCTTCTTGGCCTCGCTGAGCGTCAGCCGCTTGCGGCGGTCGTGTGGTGCCGGGTCGAGGCGCCGGGTCATCGAGGCCCAGGACCGGTAGACGCGCTTCGACGTCGCGTACTGGTGGTGCGCGACGCGGTCGATTTCTTCTCGGGTTGCGCCCTCCCGAATGTGCAGGTCGACGTGGGGGACGTCAAGGAGGGCTTTGGACCCTGGAGACAGGGCGAAGAACAGCGTCTCCCATGCGTCGTTGATGTTCGCGCTCTTGCCCATGTACTGCGACAGGATCAGGCCGATCAGCACTGTGCGGAACGGCAAGCCCTTCGGACCTGGCCGGTGCTCGTTGGAGGGAAGGCGTTCCAGTGCTCCGCTGTGGCGCACGAGGTCGAAGACCTGCCTCACAATGCGGTCGCTGAGGGTACGGCCGGGGGCCTGCGGTGCAGGGCGTAGGGCGAGGCCGGTACGCCGGCAGGGTTTGTCCTCCGGGTTCTTCCTGCTCATGCCGCCGCCCCCCGCAACAGATCGGATGCCTCCGCTTCGGGCAGGTCGTGGAGGAAGACGAGGTAGCGCGAGAGGCTGTGCAGGGTCCCGAGTCCCGACGCTTTGAGGATCACCTTCAGCGGAATACCTGCATTCAGCAGTTCGACGAGCCAGGTCGTACGCAGCCGCTGGGTCTGCAGCACTGCACCGTCACAACGGCCGATGATCCGCGGATACCTGGCCAGCCAGTCCGATGCGATGTGCTTGCTGGTGCGGTCCTGCCAGTCCGGCCGGAAGGCGTACGCGTCTGCCGGGATGTGGGCGGCTTCCGCCAGCAGCAGTTCCTCGTAGGCGTACCGGCATACGACAGTGCGCGGACGGCGCCCGTGCACCTTGACCAGTGCCCGGCCGGTGGGGCCCGCGAGGATGTCTCGCCCCTGAACGTACACAAGATCCTCAACGGCGAGCCCGCAACCGACGCCGAGACAGAACAGCAGACAGGCGTTTCGCCGTTGGGCCGGGGTGGGCAGGCTCTGCGCCCAGATCAGCCAGTAGGCGATTTCCGCCGGCGGGTAGGGGGCCACTGGGGCGGCGGTGGCCTTCAGCCGGATCGGCGGATGCTGTCCGAGCTGGTCCAACAGGAGCGCTTCGGAGGCCCGGCGCAGCTGGCTGCTGCAGGTTCGGCGGCTGTTGGCGCCCATGTCGCGGCAGCCGACAAGGATGAACCGTTCGACTGTGCTCTGGTCAAGGATCACCGAGGGTTCGAGCGGGAGGCCCTGGGCCTCGACCCAGGCGACCAGCCGTGTGAGCGGCGTCATGATCACGTCTGGGCCGTAGGGTCCCGCTGCGACGGCCAGGAATCCCAGCGAGCGGACGACCGGCGCGATGCGGCGCCACTGGGCGGGCGGCACCGTCTCCGCCTTCGGTGCGTAGGCCAGCAGGCGATTCGACACAGCGACCTCCAGGCGCAAGGCCCATGACAGGTGGCCGGTTAACCGGCCACTGGTGTCAGTGTCGATCACGATCTGAAGGAACGCATCTTTATGACCGGAGGCCGAGCGCGCACGGCGCCGCCATGGAGCTACGCCGTCGATCCGGAGGAGTGGCCGGATGCCCGGATCGCCGGGGAGCCCGCCGCGGCGGTCGTCCAGACGATTGCCCGCCGCCTCGCCGCCGCCCTGCGCGAGAGGCCGGAGCTCTCGCTGCGCGCACTGGCCACCCAGAGCAACGTCGGCAGACAGACCATCGGCGATCTGCTGGCGGGCACCACCTGGCCGGATGTCCTGACGGTCTGTCGACTGGAGCGCGCCCTGGGCCTGGCGCTCTGGCCCGGATCGAATGCGACCCAATGTGCTCATGACTGATCCCCAATTGCCTATTTGAGGTCAGTCGTGCACGCTCAAGTGCCGGATGGCGCAGACGCCCTATAGCGCCACCCGTGGGAGCGCTAGAGTGAACGTGCGCGACGGACCGGAACCCTGCTAGGAGAAGCGTCCGTTCGCGTGTTTGGCGGCCTCCCTCGACCGCTAATCGAGGGAGGCCTGCTTGTTGGGTTAGGGTCGTTCTCGGGTAGATCAAGCAGCCCGGGATGACAGCACGGCCCGGAACATTCCCGGTGCTACGTTTTCCACCTCGCCAAGTTGCTTCATACGGTTGAGTGTTTTTCCTACGGATGAGCGGACCGTCGCGTCCGCTCCCGGGCGCACCGCCGCCGCGATATCGGTGATGGACATTGCCCCTTCGGCGGCGCACAGGAGTGTGAGGATCGCATCGCGCATGCTTCCGTTACGCGGTGACCCCAGGGTCCGAGTGCCCACGCCCGGGCGCGCATCTTCGGACGAAGGATCCTCGTCGGCGACAGAAACTTCAGACGGACCCTCCCGGGAAGGCTGGGCGGTTTCCGCGTCCTCGCCAGTGTCCGGCGGCTCTTCGTGGACATCGGTGGATTCGACGCCCTGGCACATCATCGTGTACACAGCTTCCAATGTCGCTAACTCGCCGCGCAGTGAAGTGATCAGCTCCTTCACGGCATGCCGGGCCTGGCCGATGTAGACACCCTTGTCTGGCGCAGGTGCGCTGGTCCGGTATCCCGCCATAGCGAACTCCTAAGGAAGGTCGCTGCCAGTGTAGGGACGGCACACTGTGGCACGCACGCAGTTCCTGTGAGGCGCTATCAAACGGTCAGCAGTGCGCTCAAGCAGGGCAAGTCCGGTCCGGGTTGGCGCAGGACTCGACCCGTCTAGGCGCAGAGTTGGCTCGCCGGGTTCGCGCGATGCCGCACCGGAACTGTGAGACGTGCAACCACAGAATTCTGACGTGTGGATTCTGTCGAAGCTCCCGGTCTCCGGGAACGTTTGAGCGTTACGGTTCCTTCATGGTGGATGGCAAGCATCTGTCGGCGACAGAGGCCTTGGCGTCGGTGACGAAGGCCCTTGATGTTCTAGTCCTGGCGTATGACCGGGGGGAAATCGGTGTTACCGAAACCGCCCGGGAGCTCGGTATCTCACGTTCCACCGCACACCGCATCCTGGTCACCCTGCAGCGCACGGGTTTCCTGCGCCACGATCCTGGCCAGCACGGATACTCGGCGGGGCCGCAGCTCGTACGCATGGGACTGGCCGCGATCGCCCAGCTAGACGTCCGACGGCAGGCGCGCAGACCCCTGGAGGAGCTCTCCGAGAAGCTGCAGGAGACGGTGTGCCTGTACTCCCTGGATGCGGCCGTCGTCCGACTCCTCGACGGAGTCGAGTGCCGGCATGTCCTGCGCGTCAGCGTTCCGCTCGGACAGGAGCTCCCCGCCCACGTCACAGCGGCGGGCAAGGCTTTGCTCGCACTGCGCGACCCGGCAGATGTACGCGCGACACTCCCGGCCGCGCTCCCTGCCACGGCGGCAGGAAGCATCACTGAGTGGCCACTGCTTGAGGTGGAGTTGGAGGAAGTTAGAGCCCGAGGATGGGCGGCAGACCTCGAGGAAAGTGCACACGACCTGCACGGCGTAGGCGTGGCCATCCGCAACCGCATCGGGGAACCGCTCGCCGCGATCTCCGTGTACGCACCCGCTGTACGCCTGCGTGAACAGGACATGCCAGCGATTGCCACGGCCCTGCAGGAGACCGCCACCACGATCGCCAGGGCAGCGTGACAGCGGGCGCCGAGGTGCCAGGACTCAAGGCCCCAACGTGATCCGCCCGTCCGGGATCCACCCCTCCAGGTATCCCGTCAACAGCACATCCACATCTGGCAGATCACACCGTGTGCACAACTCCTGCCACTGCTCAGGCCCCGCCCAGCGTGTCGGGACCTTGTCCCTGCGGAGTGGACACCTGTTCGTATCGTTATGCGGCGAGTGTCAGGGTAGCTGACTGCTGTTCGTAGGCGTTCGGTGCCTGCTGTCCGTTCACCGAGTGTCGTCGGCGGGTGTTGTAGCGCGTGGCCCAGCGGAAGACGGCCAGGCGGCAGGCCCGGGCCCCGTCGTAGCGGCGGGCGCCACGGAGCGTCTCGCGTTTGAGGGCGGCGTTGAACGACTCTCCGGGTTGGCGCAGGACTCGACCCGTCTAGGCGCAGAGTTGGCTCGCCGGGTTCGCGCGATGCCGCACCGGAACTGTGAGACGTGCAACCACAGAATTCTGACGTGTGGATTCTGTCGAAGCTCCCGGTCTCCGGGAACGTTTGAGCGTTACGGTTCCTTCATGGTGGATGGCAAGCATCTGTCGGCGACAGAGGCCTTGGCGTCGGTGACGAAGGCCCTTGATGTTCTAGTCCTGGCGTATGACCGGGGGGAAATCGGTGTTACCGAAACCGCCCGGGAGCTCGGTATCTCACGTTCCACCGCACACCGCATCCTGGTCACCCTGCAGCGCACGGGTTTCCTGCGCCACGATCCTGGCCAGCACGGATACTCGGCGGGGCCGCAGCTCGTACGCATGGGACTGGCCGCGATCGCCCAGCTAGACGTCCGACGGCAGGCGCGCAGACCCCTGGAGGAGCTCTCCGAGAAGCTGCAGGAGACGGTGTGCCTGTACTCCCTGGATGCGGCCGTCGTCCGACTCCTCGACGGAGTCGAGTGCCGGCATGTCCTGCGCGTCAGCGTTCCGCTCGGACAGGAGCTCCCCGCCCACGTCACAGCGGCGGGCAAGGCTTTGCTCGCACTGCGCGACCCGGCAGATGTACGCGCGACACTCCCGGCCGCGCTCCCTGCCACGGCGGCAGGAAGCATCACTGAGTGGCCACTGCTTGAGGTGGAGTTGGAGGAAGTTAGAGCCCGAGGATGGGCGGCAGACCTCGAGGAAAGTGCACACGACCTGCACGGCGTAGGCGTGGCCATCCGCAACCGCATCGGGGAACCGCTCGCCGCGATCTCCGTGTACGCACCCGCTGTACGCCTGCGTGAACAGGACATGCCAGCGATTGCCACGGCCCTGCAGGAGACCGCCACCACGATCGCCAGGGCAGCGTGACAGCGGGCGCCGAGGTGCCAGGACTCAAGGCCCCAACGTGATCCGCCCGTCCGGGATCCACCCCTCCAGGTATCCCGTCAACAGCACATCCACATCTGGCAGATCACACCGTGTGCACAACTCCTGCCACTGCTCAGGCCCCGCCCAGCGTGTCGGGACCTTGTCCCTGCGGAGTGGACACCTGTTCGTATCGTTATGCGGCGAGTGTCAGGGTAGCTGACTGCTGTTCGTAGGCGTTCGGTGCCTGCTGTCCGTTCACCGAGTGTCGTCGGCGGGTGTTGTAGCGCGTGGCCCAGCGGAAGACGGCCAGGCGGCAGGCCCGGGCCCCGTCGTAGCGGCGGGCGCCACGGAGCGTCTCGCGTTTGAGGGCGGCGTTGAACGACTCGGCGAGTGCGTTGTCCGCGCTCGTACCGACCGCCCCCATGGACTGTCTGACGCCCAACTGCGCGCACAGCTCAGCGAATTGGCGGGAGCTGTACTGGGCTCCGTGATCGCTGTGGAAGACGGCGCCGGCCAGACTGCCGCGGACCCGGGCGGCGGACC